>NZ_KV789361.1:0-61581 GCF_001807555.1 Brevibacterium sp. HMSC08F02
CGGCCCGGTGACGTGAGTACGTCACCGGGCCGGCGCCTCGTGGTTTTAAGGAGGGTCAGTAGGCTGCGTCGAAAAACGCCCGTTCCACGGCGACACACTCACAGAAGAGGTTCGTCAGACGGTCCCGTTCTGCACTGTCGGTCGGCCAGACCTCTTCCAGTTCGTCCAGCAGGAACTGTGCCCAGGAGCGGAAGTCCTCACCTCGGTGCAGGTCAATCCAATCGAGGTGCAGCCATGAGTCCGGTTCGCGCAGATCCGTGCGTTCGCCCCAGTCCAGGTAGAGCCATTCGGCAACCAGCAGCACGGTGAGCATCTGCGCGTAGTTCTGTGACTGTGCGGCGTCGTGCATGAGCCGGTTGAAATCACGCGTCGGCTGCTTCCACGCCTCCTGGCGGCGCTGCAGGTTTTCTCCGCCGAGGGCATCGAGTGCGCGTGTGAAGTAGGTGTCTTCATCAGCTGCGAGCATGCCCAGCTGGGCGGCGTAGCGGATTTTGGATTCGGGCTTCGGCGCCGTGGCAACACAGCCGCCGAGCAGCGCGACGAAATCGGTGAAGAACGTGTAGTCCTGTTCGACGTAGGTGCGCAGGACAGCCTCGTCGACGGTCCCGGCAAACAGTTCGCGGACGAAACGGTGATCAACTGCGGCAGCCCAGTCGGCTTCGGCGGCAGTGCGCAGTGCATCTCCCACGCCGTGCGGTGAAACGGTCAGTGTTGTGGTGTAGCTCATATGTGAATCCTAGCGCTTGTGTCCGTGACGAACACGCGGCCGACCAACGGGTCAAGGGCAGCGGTCCACGCGGCAGATCAGGCCGCGACGAACGTGAGTGCGACAGCAAGGACCGCGGTGAGAATGAGCGTGTTGACGCTCACCGCGACACTCAGGGTTCGGGTCACGGGACGCTGATCGGTGGCGGCATTGGCTCCGGCCATCTGCATGCCCAGCAGAATGCGCGGGGGAGAAGCGATGATTGCCAAAGAACCGGCCACATTGGCCGCAGCGATCGTCACAAGCACATTCGCACCGCTGCCAGAGGCCATCGCCGCGATTGTCTGGGCGAACATCGCGTTCGAACCGGTGGTGCTGCCCACCAGATAGGCCCCAACAGTGTTGAGCGCCGGAGCTGGCCACACCCCGAGAACAGAAGCCGCCTGGCCCAGTGCGGTGCTCATTCCGGTGACAGTCATGATCCAGCCGAGAACCATAAAACCGGCCGTTGAGACTCCCACCGGAACCCAGCGGCGGGCAGCTGCGGGCACCTCGGGAAGCAGAGCGCGGCCCCGCCAGATGAAGAAAACGGTCGCACACGCCGCAGCCAGCCACACGGGCGGCCAAATGAGAACAGCGGTCAGCGTGTTCTCCCACACTCCGTGGGCGGCGTAGGAGACAAGCAAGCCGCCGGTGAGAACCGCGTAGGGCACACCCGCAATTGCCGTGGCCCGCGTTGCCGGAAGCCTGCCGGTGCGAATCCGGAAGAACACAAACAGCGCGAGCAACACCGCAAGACCGCCGAGAACACCGGCAACGGCGGTGCCGATGAGCAGATTGACCGTCAGCACCGAAACCCACAGGAGCGCGGCTGAAGCTAACACGGCGAGCGCGCTGCCAAACCCGGGACGGTGGTCGGAAGACTGGCCGGGCTCACCGCCGGCAAACCGCATTGTCAGCCACACGAGTACCGCAACAAGCAGGAGAGTCGGCCCGTTGAAAAGGGCGGAGAACACACCGATGTCCTGAAACGTCTGTCCCGAAAGCTGCGCGGCGATTGACGTGCCGGGGCCCAGTGCGCCCCAGGCCACCGCATTGAGACCCAGCATGCCCAAGATCACCGCTTTTGCCGGGGCAAAGCCCAAAGCACGCAGAATCGGCACGCCTACTGTCACGCCGACCCCGTAGCCGGTGACTGACTCGGCAAAGGGTACGACACCGAACACAACGGCTGCCGCCCCCAGTGTCGGGGTAGGCACAGACTCAGAAAGGAAGCGGGAAAGCTCCGCCATGGCCCCCGAACGCTCCAGCAGTGCGGCCAACAACATGCCGAACAGCAGAATGAGCAGAACCTGAAGAGTCAGCAGGCCATACTCGTCGGCCTCGCCGAGGTGGTGCCACGACAGCCCGCCCGTGGCCACTCCGATGACGACAGCGACAGCAGCAGAAGCCAGGGCAGCGGTGACGGCACCTCGTCCCAGCAGAAGAATGCCGACCGCGGTGAGAACCGGAAGGGCCATGAGGAAGAGGGACATAGCGTCACACTAGCCCTCCCGAAGTCTGCTGAACAGAGAAAGCGCACGACTCAGTCATGTTTCGCCCCCTCCGGCACACACCGGAGGTGCCGTGGATTTGCCCCGCCTGGGATAATGTGCCCGTGACTGTGACTGTGACTGAGAAGACGAAGCTGCGAATCGGCGACATCGAACTGGATTCCCCGGTGGTGCTCGCCCCGATGGCCGGCATCACCAACACCGCGTTCCGCAGGCTGTGCCGCGAATACGGTGCCGGACTGTACGTGACCGAAATGGTCACCAGCCGCGCCCTCATCGAACGCAACGACAAGAGCATGCGGATCATCCAGCACGAAGATTGGGAAACGCCGCGCTCAGTTCAGCTGTACGGGGTCGACCCCGAAACCATGGGTGCGGCCGTGCGGATGCTCGTCGAAGAAGACAGGGCGGACCACATCGACCTCAACTTCGGCTGCCCCGTCCCGAAAGTCACCCGCAAGGGCGGCGGTTCCGCTCTGCCGTGGAAGCTCGACCTGTTCAGCGACATCGTCCACACCACCGTGCGCGAAGCCGACAAGGGCGACATCCCGCTGACCATCAAACTGCGCAAAGGCGTTGACGCCGACCACCTGACATACCTCGACGCGGCACGCATCGGCATTGACGCGGGCGTGGCAGCCATGACGCTGCACGGACGCACCACCGCCGATCTCTATTCAGGAAAAGCCGACTGGGACGCCATCGCCAGGCTCAAAGACTTCGTCGGCGACCGCGTGCCGGTGCTCGGCAACGGAGACATCTTCGCCGCTGAAGACGCACAGGCCATGATGGCCACAACCGGCTGCGACGGCGTCGTCATCGGACGCGGCTGCCAGGGACGGCCGTGGCTGTTCGGCGACCTGCAGAACGCCCTGAACGGCTCTGATGAACGTCACCGCCCCACCCTGGGGGAAGTCGCCGACATCGTGTACCGCCACGGCGAATACCTGCGCGACTACTATGACGACGAATTCTTCGGCGTACGCGATCTGCGCAAACACATGGCCTGGTACTTCAAGGGGTATCCGGTCGGCGGAACCCTGCGCCCCCGCCTGGCCATGGTGTCCAGCCTCGAAGAGCTGCGCAGCTTCCTTGACGAACTCGACCATTCCGCGCCCTACCCGGGGGCTGCTGCGGAAGGTGTGCGCGGACGCACCGGACGCGCTCGCCGCCCCCACCTGCCCGACGGCTGGCTGGACGACCGGATCTTCGACCACGAAGCCCACGCGGACATTTCCGAAGCTGAACTCGACATTTCCGGAGGCTGATGTGTCACTGACCGGCGGTGTTGCCGAATACGACGACCACTCGCGCGAACGGTGGGTTGTCGAACCCCGAAAGAACCCGCGCCGTTCGGCCTTTCAGCGCGACCGCGGACGGCTCCTGCACTCGTCGGCACTGCGCCGGCTGTCCGCAAAAACCCAGGTCGTCTCACCCGGAACTGATGACTTTGTGCGCAACCGCCTGACCCACTCCCTCGAGGTGGGGCAGGTGGGCCGCGAACTGGCCCGGTACCTCGGGTGCGACCCCGACATCGTCGAAACAGCGTCACTGGCCCACGACCTCGGCCACCCGCCGTTTGGGCACAACGGCGAAACCATCCTCGATGACTTCGCCAAGGACATAGGCGGCTTCGAGGGCAACGCGCAGACACTGCGGATCCTCACTCGCCTAGAGCCGAAGGTCTTCACCGACCAGGGCGGACCGGCGGGACTCAACCTGACGCGCGCAACCCTCGACGCCTGCATCAAATACCCGTGGTCGCGGGAGAACGCGCCCACACCGGACAAAGCGGGTGCCCCCGTGCGCAAGTTCGGAGCCTACGAAGACGACAGCACGGTCTTCGAATTCATCCGCGACGGCAGAACGGGAACACAGCGCTGCATTGAGGCCCAACTGATGGATCTCGCCGATGACATCGCGTACTCCGTCCACGACGTCGAAGACGCGGTCAACTCCGGCCACCTGGTGTTCGAAGCCTACGAAAACGATCACGCCATGGCCGGCCTGATCGACATCACGCGGTCCTGGTATCTGCCGGGGGCACGCGACGAAGACATCATCGATGCGCTCGACCGCCTGCGCTCCACCGCCTACTGGCCTAGGGAGCGCTTTGACGGGTCCCGCCGTGCGCAGGCTGCCATGAAGCACCTGACAAGCCAGCTCATCGGCCGGTTCGTCGGTGCGGCCGAAGCAGCAACCCGCGAAGGCTACGGCTGGGAGCCGCTGGGCCGCTATCAGGGCAACCTCGTCGTGCCGCAGACGACCGAACACGAAATCGCGGTGCTCAAAGGTCTGGCAACCGTCACGGTCATGGTTGCCGAAGAGCGCATGCAGACCCAGCGCATCCAAGGCCGAGTGCTGAGTGCGCTGTGCGAATACTTCAGCGAAAAGCCCGAAGCCATGGACACCATGTTCTGGATGGACTACCGGGATTCCGACAGCGACGACGGGAAAGTCCGCGCCGTCATCGACCAAGTGGCAAGCCTGACCGACCACTCAGCGTGGTCGGCCTACCATGCAATGCAGGAGGACACCGGCAGCCTTCTGTAAGCCGCCGTTCAGGTCTGCTGCGCAGGTACGCTGCCCGGACAGGTGAGCGTGTAGGCAGGCGCCGGGGACAGGATTCTTAAGGGGGAGGACGCAATGGCAGGGCTGATAGTGCGCGAGGACATCGACGAGGTGCGCTCGCGCGTACGGATCGACGATGTTGTCGGTGAGTACGTCACCCTGCGCAGTGCGGGGGTCGATTCGATGAAGGGCCTGTGTCCCTTCCACGACGAAAAGACCCCGTCCTTCCACGTAAGGCCGAGCTCGGGGTACTACCACTGCTTCGGCTGCGGCGAAAGCGGCGACGCCTACACGTTCCTGCAGAAGATGGACGGCTGCACATTCACAGAAGCCGTCGAACGGCTGGCTGAGCGCGCCGGCATGCAGCTGCGCTACGAAAAGGGCAGCGGACCGGACAGACGCGAGGCCGGTCAGCGGGCCCGGCTGTTTGAGGCGCACAAAGAGGCTCAGGACTTCTTCCGGGCGAACATCCGCTCACCCGAAGCTGAAAAAGCCCGCCGCTACATGGCTGAGCGCGGCTTCGACGAAGGCGCACTCACGTCCTTTGGCGTGGGCTATGCGCCGCGCGGTTGGGACAATCTCAGCAAGCACCTGCGCTCACGCGGTTTCCTCGACAAAGAGCTGACCGCGGGAGGGCTGGCCGCGGAAGGCCGCCGAGGCGGAGTCTACGACCGCTTCCGAGGTCGCCTGGTCTGGCCGATCCGGGATGTGACGGGACGTGTGATTGGCTTTGGGGCGCGCAAACTGTACGACGATGACGAAGGTCCCAAGTACCTCAACACCCCCGAAACTCCGCTCTACCGCAAAAACCAAGTGCTCTACGGGCTGGACCGGGCGAAAAGGGCGATCGCCAAGGACGGCCGGGCGGTCGTCGTTGAGGGGTACACGGATGTTATGGCCGCTCACCTGGCCGGCATTGACTGCGCGGTTGCAACCTGCGGTACGGCGTTCGGAGCTGAGCACACCAAGATCATCCGCCGCCTCATGGGGGATGCTGCATCGAAAACGGGTGAGGTCATCTTCACCTTCGACGGCGACGAGGCAGGCCAGCAGGCAGCTCTGCGCGCGTTTCGCGAAGACAGCGAATTCACTGCAGACACTTTTGTTGCGGTCGAGCGCTCCGGACTCGATCCTGCGGATATCCGTCTGCAGAAGGGCGACGGCGCGCTGCGCGACCTCATTGAGTCCCGCCGACCGCTTTTTGAATTCGCGCTCACGAAGGCAATCGCCGACTACGACCTCGACACTGTTGAGGGGCGCGTGAAGGCTCTGCGCGAAGCCGCACCGATTGTCGCTGCTATTCGCGACCGTGGTATGCGGCCGGGCTATGAGCGCTGGCTCTCGGGCCGGCTGGGTATGACCTTCGACGAAATCCGCGACGCCGTGCAACGTGCCGCCGCGGCGAACCGACCTGCCGCCCAGCCGGGACGCGATCAGCAGAACCGCGGCTGGCAGCAGCAGGCGCCTCGCGGGGGAGGCCAGCAGGCGGGCAGCTACTCCAGTCAGCAGCGCGGCTACGCGGAGGATCCAGGCGCCCGGATTGCCAGTGACGTCGAGTCCTATCAGCGGGAAATCGGCGGGACCGAACAGGACTCGACCGGTTTCCGCATTGAGCGCGGCGCACTGCAGGTGGCGCTGCAGAAACCGGACTTCATCAACGTCAGGCTGTTTGACCGGCTCAAGCCCGAAGCCTTCAACGATCCGGGCAGCCGCGCCGTCTTCCAGGCCATGCAGGCCGCCGGCGGTATGGCCTGGGCAGTGCAGAATCCGCAGAACTGGCCCGAGCGCGTGATCGAAAACGCTGATGAACGGGCAAAGCAGATCGTGGCGGAACTCGTGGTGCGAGCTCTTCCGGCACAGAAGGAAGACGAGGTGGAGCGCTACTGCCGCTCGATTGTTGCGCGGCTTTTCGACAAGGACATTGTGCGCATTGCCGGGCTTCTGCACTCGCAGCTGCTGCGCACCGATCCGAGCGATGTAGAAACCTCGGCCAAGCTGCTGGAACAGCTGCAGGTGCTCGAACGTCAGCGGGCCAGGCTGCGCCAGCACATGTGATGTACAGCCTCAGCTGATGAGGCCCAGCTCCCGGGCTCTTTTCGCGGCTGCAGTCCGGTTGTCGACGTCGAGCTTGTCGAAAATGCGGCTGACGTGGGTTTTTACGGTTGCCAGTGAAATGAACAGCTCACCGGCGATATCGCTGTTGGTGCGCCCGGCTGCCAGCAGGCGGACGATCTCGGTTTCGCGTTCGGACAGTTCGCTGTGGGACATGCGGGTGCGCTGCATGAGCGCTGTTGCCGCGGCATCGGACATGACCGGCTGCCCCGCGGCGGCCCGCCGGATGCCATCCAGAAGGGTCTGTGCGGGGGAATCCTTGAGCAGATAGCCCGCCGCACCCGAATCGACCGCCCGGTAGACCAGCGACTGGGTGTCGAAAGTCGTGAGAATGAGCACGGGAGGGCCGTCGGGCAGGGCTTTTATGAGCTCGATGCCGTCACCGTCAGGCATCTGCAGATCAGAGACGACCAGGTCTACATCGACAGTGCGCAGGCGGTTCAGAGCATCTGTGCCGGATTCGGCGACGTCGACAACGTCAATGTCGTCAGCGCTGGAAATGACGGCCGCCAGCCCGGCGCGCACGACAGGGTGGTCATCAACCAGAAGAACGCGAATCACGGTGTTCCCTCCTGCCGGGCGGTCTGGGCGTTCAGGGGAGCCGAGGTGCCTGCCGGACGGGCGAGAGAATCTCCTGTGATCGGGACGAAGACGCTCACTTCGGTGCCTGCACCGGGGGATGAGCGAACGGTCATGGAACCGCCGAGTTCCTCTGTGCGCTCATTGAGCGAATTCAGTCCGTAGCCGTAGTGGCTGCCGGCGAATCCCTTGCCGTTGTCAACGACATCGAGGCCGACGGCCGTTCCCCAGTAGTGCAGGCTCACGGATACGTAGTCGGCTTCGGAGTGCAGGACAGCATTCGACAGAAGTGACTGCCCGGCACGCGAAAAGAAATATTCAAGTGACGGCGCCAGACCGATTTTTGCGCCCTCGGAGGAAAACTCGGCGCGCAGGGGAGTGCCGATGGCCGCAGCTGCAGCTTCAACGGTCGTGCAGGCTTCCGCGAGTTCTGCTTCGGCGGAGCCTCCGCCCAGTTCTTCACCCGCGAGGAAACCGCGGACTGTTGTCAGGCTGTGCGAGGCTGTGTTTTCGATTGTCGACAGGTCGCCCTGCAGTTCCTGCACGTCGTTGCGGTTCTGTCCGGCGCGGGAGATGAGCACAATCGACAGCAGGCTCTGAGCAATTGTGTCGTGGAACTCTGCGGCAACTTTCTGCCGCTCAGCCAGGCGGCCCTCCTGCTGCTGAGACAGGGCGAGCTTCGCCTGCGCGGCGCGCAGCTCATCAAATGCCGCCCGCGTGCGCACGGCTTCGTCGACAAGCTTTGCGTACACCGCCGAAATGGTGACGGCCACGATCGCGCCGACGAGCGGTCCGATGATGACTCCGGGGGTGAATGCGGAGTGCAGAACGCTGCTGCCGGCGATGACGACGAGCATCCCCACAATGGCTGCTGCCGCGCCGATTGGAGGCCACGCGTAGAGGACGAGGAAGAACAGCGGAAAGGACACCCACACAAAGCTTTCGCCCGACATCGCCAGCCCGGCCCACAGGACGAGGATGGAAGCCAGCCACCACGTGGTCAAAGACCGCGGGTCAAAGGATGACTGCCCTTTGGCGAAGCGGATTTCGCTGAGAGTCCCCACAAAGTACAGGCAGGCGGTGAACGCTGCTGTCAGAAGAATGCAGATGAGCGGCGCAAGCTGGGTCTGTTCGATGAACGTCCGCAGGATGCCGACGCCCAGCAGCGCCGCGAAGCTCAAATGCAGGATGATGCGCAGCATCGAAAGGATGTGGGGAATGGAGGACTCTTGAGCCATGTCCCCAAGAATACGGGAGTGCTATGTGAGCATCCTGGTGCCCAAGGAGGGTGCAGAGCGCATCCCCATCAACTCGCCTCGTGAGCAATATCCCAAATGTTGCAGTTGATGTAACTTTGCAGTGAGTGCATAATTGTCTGCGTGACTGAACAGGATTCGCTGCGCGTACGCAAACAGAACGCCACCCGATCGGCGCTGCATGCAGCGGCAGTCGAACTCGTCTACGCAGGGTCCTTAGAAACGGTGACGACCGCGCAGATCGCCGAAGCCGCAGGCGTGTCACCGCGCACGTTCTTCAACTACTACGACACAAAAGAAGACGCCATCATCGGGCTGAGCGATCAGACCCTCAACCCGCAGCGGCTGGCTGAATACGTCGCAGACTGTCCACTGGCGGGCAGCCCGCTGGAAGACGTATCAGCGGTCATGCGGTCGGTGTACAGCCGCATTGGGGGTGATGACGTCGACAAAGACAAGCGCAAGGCGATTCTGCGTCGCTACCCGATGTTGGTGCGGCGCAACGTCGAGATTGCCCGCGGCATCGAAATGCACTTGGCAGAACAGATCGCGGATCGCGTTGAAAGCCTCGGCGTGCAGCTGCCCGACGGTGATCGCACGGTTGTAGGCCGCATGATCATTCGCGTGTGCTCTGTACCCCTGGCTCTGGCCTACCAGCTCAGCGGAGAAGGCCAGGAGGAATTCGACCGGACTTTCGCCGACACGGTGGACCTGTGCAGACAGCTTTTGGAAAGGATGAAATGACAGACGACACGACCGTCGCCGGTGCCGACGCGAACCCCGCTGAGCCCATGTCGCGGGGCGCTGTTCTGTGGGTGTTCGTCGGACTGCTCGTGTCGATGTTCATGTTCTCGCTGAACCAGACGGTGCTGGCGACAGCGCTGCCGACAATTGTCGGTGAGCTCGACGGCTGGGACAGCATGCTGTGGGTCTCAACCGCGTTCATGCTTGCATCGACCGCAACGATGCCCGCCTACGGGAAGATCGGCGACCTCTTCGGCCGCAAACCCCTGTTCCTCGTGGCCATTTCGATCTTCATACTGGGCTCCGTCATCGCTTTGTTCGCAGATTCAATGGCAATGCTCATCACCGGACGCGTTTTTCAGGGCCTTGGCGGGGGAGGGCTCATGACGCTCTCCCAGGCGATCATCGCAACCATCGTGCCTGCGCGCAGCCGCGGCAAGTACATGGGCATCATGGGTTCGGCCTTTGCTGTGTCCTCGGTTGCCGGGCCGCTGCTGGGCGGCTGGATCACGGAGGGGCCGGGCTGGCGGTGGGCTTTTGCCATCAACCTGCCGCTGGGAGCGCTCGCGATTCTGACGGCGGCTTTCCTGCTCAAACTGCCGCACCAGAAAGCAGACGAACGTCCCCGCATCGATGGGGCCGGCATGATGCTCATTGCCGTGTTCACCACCTGCCTCGTGCTGATGTCGGCGTGGGGCGGTCACCAGTACGAGTGGACCGATCCGGTCATCATCGGCCTGGGAGCCGCATCGCTGGTTTCAGCGGTGACCTTCGTATTCGTCGAACTCAAGGTGACCGAACCTATTGTGCCCATGTCGCTGTTTGCGGACCGCAACTTCACGCTGAGCACAATTGCCGGTGTATTCATCGGCGTGGCAATGTTCGGCGTTCTTTCGTACATGCCGACCTACCTGCAGATGGTGCACGGTGTTGAGGCCGCCCGCGCAGGGCTCATGATGACGCCGATGATGGGCTTTATGCTCCTGGTCTCCACCGGAATCGGCTTCGTCGTGTCCCGCTGGGGGCGCTACAAGATCTACCCGATCATCGGGACTGTCATCATCGGGCTGGCACTTTTCTTCATGTCGCGCATGCACTCGGACGACTCCGCCGTCATTCCGATTGCGCTGCTGGCACTGCTGGGCGTAGGAATCGGCTTGTCGATGCAGCTGCTGGTCCTGATCGTGCAGAATTCCTTCCCATTGAGCATGGTCGGCACCGCAACGGCGTCGAACAACTTCTTCCGCCAGATCGGCGCGACACTGGGCATGTCGGTCATCGGATCAGTCTTCACAGCCAGGCTCATGACGAACCTCGCAGAATCCCTTCCCGCAAAGGCTAAGGGTGCGGCAGACGCTTCGGCTCAGCTGACTCCGGCGAAAGCGGCTGAACTCCCCGCACCCATACACGATGCGGTCATTGCGTCCTACAACGACGCACTCGTGCCGATCTTCCTGTGGGTCGTTCCGCTGCTGGCCATCGCAACGGTCATCCTGCTGTTCATCAAGGAGATTCCGCTGGCCACAACGGTGGGCAAACAGGGAAGTACACGCACAACCCTCGAAGACAGCTCCGAGGTGAGCTCCGCCTCGTCAGCGGGAGCGCGCTGACCGAAGATCAGCGCGCACCCAGCCGAAAGATCAGACCCAGCCGAGGGAGCACTCGACCGCCTGAGACCAGCGGGTCATCCGGGCCTGTGCCCAGTCGCGATCACGTTCAGGTTCGAATGTCCGGTCAGCTGACCACAGCTGGGTGAGCTCGGTGAGATCCGAGTAGAGACCACAGCCGAGTCCCGCTGCGAACGCAGCTCCCAAGGCGGTCGATTCCGAGGTGGAGGACCGGATGACGGGGGTGCCCAGGAGGTCCGCTTGGAACTGCATGAGCAGATTGTTCAGGCTCATACCGCCGTCGGCGCGGATTTCGCTGATGTCATAGCCGGAATCAGCGCGCATGGCATCGAGAACTTCCGCTGTCTGGTAGGCGGTTGACTCCAAAGCGGCGCGGGCAATGTGCCCACGGCCGGCAAAGCGGGTCAGCCCCACCAGAACGCCGCGTGCATCCGGCCGCCAGTGGGGAGCCAGGAGGCCGGAGAAAGCCGGCACCAGGTAGACGTCGCCGTTGTCGCTGACAGAGCGGGCCAACGGCTCGATTTCATCTGAGGAGCGCACCAGGCCCAAATTGTCACGCAGCCACTGAATGAGCGAACCCGCCACCGCAATGGAGCCTTCCAGCGCGTAGGTCAGCTCACTGCCTTCGCGTCCGTAGGCGACGGTCGATACGAGTCCGCTGTCCGAGCTCGGGATGTCGGTACCGGTGTTGGTCAGCAGAAAACCACCCGTGCCGTACGTGTTCTTGGTGTCACCAGGCTGATAGCAGCACTGGCCGAACGCGGCGGCCTGCTGGTCGCCCAGAACACCGGTGATCGGCGTGCCGCGCAGCAGCTGGCCCTCAGAGACCTCGCCGAAGAAGCCGACCGACGGTTTGATCTCGGGAAGCATCGCCCGGGGAATTCCCGTGAGCTCGAGCATCCTGTCTGACCACTGGCCTGTGCGCAGATCCATGAGCATGGTGCGCGAAGCGTTTGTGACGTCCGTTGCGTGCACCCCGCCGGTCAGATTCCAGATGAGCCACGAATCAATCGTGCCGAAGGCCAGTTCCCCAGCTTCGGCACGGGCCCGCAGACCGTCGTGCTCGCGCAGCATCCACATGAGCTTGACGGCCGAAAAATACGTGTTGACGGGCAGGCCCGTGATGGCGCGGATTTCATCGGTGTGTTCAATGAGTTCTTCGGCGATGTCGGTGCCGCGGCCGTCCTGCCAGACAATCGCGGGGCCAACGGGAACACCCGTCTGCCGGTCCCACACGACCGTGGTTTCACGCTGATTGGTGATGCCGAGCGCGCGGATATCGTCTTTTGTCAGACGCGCACGGCCCAAAGCTGCGCCGATCACCTGACTGGAGGTCAGCCAGATCTCCTGGGCGTCGTGTTCAACCCAGCCGGGCTGCGGGAAGCTTTGCGTGAATTCGGTGGACGCAGAAGCGACCGTGCGGCCATCTTCAGCGAAGATGACCGCACGGGTGCTCGTCGTCCCCTCATCGAGGGCGAGCAGGTACATGATCAGTCGTTGCCGGGCAGCGAGGGTGCCTGAACCCCGGCCATGACGGCGAGGCAGCGGACAACCTGCCACGAATAGCCGTACTCGTTGTCGTACCAGACGTAGACGACGGCGCGGTCGCCGTCGACGATCGTGGCCAGGCCGTCGACGATGCCGGCGCGGTGCGAGCCGACGAAGTCAGTCGAGACGACCTCGGGGCTTGCGATGTAGTCGATCTGGTTGCGCAGCGGCGAATCCAGTGAAACATCGCGCAGGTGGGTGTTGAGTTCGTCCTTGGTGGTGGCCTTGTCCAGGTTGAGGTTGAGGATGGCCATCGAAACGTCCGGGGTGGGAACGCGGATGGCGTTGCCGGACAGCTTGCCCTCGAGTTCCGGCAGGGCCTTGGACACGGCCTTTGCAGCACCGGTTTCGGTCAGAACCATGTTCAGACCGGCTGCGCGGCCGCGACGTGCTCCCTTGTGGAAGTTGTCGATGAGGTTCTGGTCGTTGGTGAACGCGTGCACGGTTTCGACGTGGCCGTTGCGGATGCCGAAGCGGTCGTTGATGACCTTGAGCGTGGGCGTGATGGCGTTCGTGGTGCACGATGCTGCCGACAGGATGGTGTCGCCCTCTTCGATGTCTGCGGTGTTGACACCGTAGACGATGTTCTTGATGTCGCCCTTGCCGGGAGCAGTGAGGATGACCTTGCTGACACCCTTCGACTTCAGGTGCTGGCCCAGGCCGGCCTCGTCGCGCCACACGCCGGTGTTGTCGACGACGATGGCATCGTTGATGCCGTATTCCGTGTAGTCGACGCTGGCGGGGTCAGACGAGTAGATGACGTTGATGAGAACGCCGTTTGCCTGGATGGTGCTGTTCTCTTCGTCGACGACGATGTTGCCGTCGAACTTGCCGTGAATCGAGTCGCGGCGCAGCAGCGAGGCGCGCTTGATGATGTCGTCATCAGATCCCTTGCGGACCACGATGGCACGCAGGTTCAGGCCGTTGCCGCCGGCCTGCTGGACGAGGATGCGGGCCAGCAGACGGCCGATGCGGCCGAAGCCGTAGAGCACGACGTCACGCGGTGCGGGTGACTTGCCTGCCTTGCCGACGGCGTCGGCGAGTTCGCTGCGGAGGTAGTCTTCGAGGTCGCCACCCTGGAAGCCAGCGGTCAGGCGGCCCAGGTCGATGGTGCTTTCACCCAGTTCGAGGGTTTCGAGGACGCCGGCGATTTCAGCTGCGGTGCTGAGGTCGAGTTCGACTCCGTTGTTGTGGTGGCGCGCGTAGCGGGCGGCTTTGATGATGCCGTTGACCGACTTGTTCTGCAGTGTGCGACCGAAGATGGTCAGCTGTACGCGGTTGTTCCGGTAGAGGCGGCCGACAGCGGGAAGAAGCTGTTCAGCGGCTTCTGCTTTTGCGTTCCATTCGCTCAGGCGCTTCTCGGTAAGCTCACTCACCCTGGGGGTTCCTTCCTTTGGCTGATGATCGCCCCCATTCTACTGGGGATGCGGTCCTATCGCCCAGCGGCTCGCAGGGCGGATGTCGCGTCCGGGGCGGAATTGTGAAACCGTCGGTTCGTCCTCAAGCCAGAAGCGCCACGGGAACACCTCCGGGTCGCCTCCTTCGCCGCCGACTCCCACGCGGGGGCCGTGTCTTACGAGGTGCCGGTCGGGTTGGTCGATTCCCATGTGCAGGTGCCACGGGCCGGGGCTGAGCAGGTCCGCTCCGTCGTCGCTGCGGTCTGCTCCGAGTGCCTGTGCGAGGTTGCCGGGGCCGGAGGCCAGGAGCCGGTGGGCGACGGGCGTGGTTCTGCGTGCCATGCGGCGCTGCCCGGCGAGGTCTGTGCCTTCGAGGATTTCGCCGGAGCGGATGAGCACCCCTGTGCCGCATCCCGCACGGTCGGCCACGATGTTGATTGAGAAGTGCATTCCGTAGATGAAATAGCAGTACAGGTGCCCTCCGGAGCGGAACATGGTCTGATTGCGCTGGGTCCGGCCGCGAAAAGCGTGAGAACCGGGGTCCGCGCTGCCGACGTAGGCTTCGACCTCGGTGATGCGCAGTGCAACGGTTCCGTCAGTGCTCGTGTTGATGAGAACTCGGCCAAGAAGATCCGGGGCGAGGGAAAGGGCAGGGCGGCGGAAGAAGCCTTCCTCCGCCCTGGATCCGTATGTGTTGATCAGTGCTTCTCTTCGTAGCGTTTGAGTCCCAGAATGGTTGCTGCGACGATGCCGGTTCCGACGACCAGTGCGCCCAGGTGGGCGGCCGCCGACGGCGGTTCGACGTTTTCACGTTCAGCAACTGCCTGCGGGTCTTCGCTGACGCGGCCAAACACGGGAGCTTCCGCGGTGGTTCCCATCCAGGCCGCGACCACCAGGATGATGCGGGCAAACAGGTTCATCGACAGCATGATCGCGATGACCGGTCCGAACAGTGCCGCGGTGGGCGAACCGGAGAACATCGAAATGAGCACGGTCGCCAGGTTGAGCAGAAGCGTCAGGGCGATTGCACCGAACAGGGAGCCGAGCATGAGCGTGTTCTTCGGCAGAGGCTTCGCCGGGATCGACCAGAAGATGAACATGAACAGCACCCAGCCCAGGCCCAGCGTCAGCAGGATCGTGACGATGTTGAGCACCGGTGCCGCCCAGCCGGGCAGCTGGAACAGTTCGGCGATGAACGACTGCAGGCCGGTGCCGATCACGGTGCCGGCGATCGTCAGCCCCGTGAGGATGAGAATCCCGATGAGCGTTCCGATGTTCGTGATGACGCGAACGGGGAACGACTGCTTGGGAATCTCGTCCATGTCGGCAGCCAGCTGCGAGCGGATCGCGTCCTTGAGGTTGCCGATGAATCCCTGGGCGGTGTAGAGCGCCGAGAGAATACCGACGATGCCGACGGCCTTCCAGTTGGAGATGAAGTTCGTCAGCATCGCGGCCATTTCATCACTGGAGCCAAGCGAGCTTTCGATGTAGTCGTTGACGGTGTCGACCAGTTCTGGACGGACAACATCGAGGAAGAACCCGAGCGCGGAGAAGGCGAACATGAGGATCGGGATCATGGCGAGCACGAGGAAGTACGTGATCGCAGCGCCGAACTGGTTGCCCAAACGGGCTCCGAAACGGCTCATCGCCCGAATGAGGTGGGCGATGGCCGGACGGGCCGTCAGCGGGACCGAATATTCGTCTTCGCTTTTCTTGTCCGTCAGAAGCTGAGTCATAGGTTCCTAATCAGATTTCGAGGGTGTCGAACCGCACGCCGGGAGTTTCACCCGAATCGTAGATGTCGAAGCGGGACCCGAGGATGAGCGGGTCGGGTGCGGTTGCGATCTCTTCGTCCTTGCCAGGGTAGTCAAACTGGTTGAGAACGTGGCGAATAGCCTCGAGGCGGGCGCGCTTCTTGTCGTTCGACTTCACAACCGTCCACGGTGCTGCGGCGGTGTCGGTGTAGAAGAACATGGCCTCCTTGGCCTCGGTGTAGGAGTCCCACTTGTCGAGGCTGGCGAGGTCAGTCGGGGAGAGCTTCCACTGGCGAACCGGGTCGTTGCTGCGCGATGCGAAGCGGTGCAGCTGTTCTTCACGGCCGACGGAGAACCAGAACTTGACCAGGTGGATTCCGGAGTTGACGAGCATGTTCTCAAACTGCGGGGCCGAGCGGGTGAACTCGAGGTACTCTTCCGGCGTGCAGTAGCCCATGACGCGCTCGACACCGGCGCGGTTGTACCAGGAGCGGTCGAACAGCACCATTTCGCCGGCTGCCGGCAGGTGGTAGACGTAGCGCTGGAAGTACCACTGGGTCTGTTCGCGCTCAGTCGGCTTTTCCAAGGCGACGACGCGGGCACCGCGCGGGTTGAGGTGCTCCATGAACCGCTTGATGGTTCCGCCCTTGCCGGCTGCGTCGCGGCCTTCGAAGATGATGACGAGCTTCTGGCCGCTTTCCTTGATCCAGGTCTGCAGCTTCAGCAGTTCGATCTGCAGTGCGCGCTTGGTCCGCTCGTATTCCTTGCGGCCGAGCTTTTCGTCGTACGGGTAGTTGATCTTCCACGCGTCCGACTTCGGCCCCTTGCGCTTTTCCAGGCTGTTGCGCAGCGAGCGAATCGAGTCGATTTCGTTGGCGAAGTCCGGCACACCCTGGGGTGTGAGTTCGAACTTGGCATCAGCGTCAGACTTTGCGGCCTGTGCCGTTTCGGTCGACTGCGACTTGTCAGCCGCAGGGGCCGAGGTGTCGGGCTTGTCAGCGGCTGCTGCGGGCTTCTTGGCGGCCGGCTTCGCGGTGGCGCCTTCCGGTTTCTGCACGGGAGTGGCGGAGGGCTTGCGCGGGTCTTTGTTCTGAGCGTTCATAGTTCCATCTTAAGAGAATTCACAGGGTTCATGGAGCGTCTGTTCATGGATCAGAAGCGTGCGTCTTGCCGCGTGATCTCAGATGATCATTCGGCTGGTCTGTGCTGTGCGTAGATGTCGTCGATGGCCTCAGCGAAGTCGCGCGTGACCAGGTGGCGCTTGACCGACTGCTTGGCCGACAGGTAGCCGTTCTCGACAGTCAGTTCGACCGGCAGAATACGGAAGGAGCGAATCGACTCCGCGCGGGACACCGTCTTATTTGCCCGGTCGATAACCTTTTGAACAGCGTGCTGCACCCGTTCGTGCTTGGCTGCTTCCTCAAGGCTCATTTCCGGCAGGCCCTTGCTTTCGAGCCAACCGGGAAGCATTTCCGAATCGAGGAAGATGAGCGCGGAAACGAACTTCTGTCCCTCGCCGATGACGACCGGCTGGCCGACCACAGGGTGGCGCCTGATGATGTCTTCCAAGGGCGCCGGTGCGACGTTCTTGCCGCCGGCGGTGACGATGAGCTCCTTTTTGCGGCCGGTGATGGTGATGAATCCGTCTTCGTCAATCGATCCCATGTCCCCGGTGCGGAACCAGCCGTCGACGAAGCTGTTCTTGGTGGCTTCGTCGTTGTGCAGGTAGTCCTTGAACACGCACACGCCCTTGGCGAGCATTTCACCGTCGGGTGCCAGCGCGACAGAACAGCCCGGCAGGGGAGTGCCGACCGTGCCGATACGGCTGCGCCCCGGGGTGTTGACGCTGATGGGCGCAGTGGTCTCCGTCAGACCGTAGCCTTCCAGGACATCGATGCCGACGCCGGCGAAGAAGTGACCCAGGCGAGAGCCCAGCGGGCCCCCGCCAGACACGGCGTGTGCCGCCTGGCCGCCGAGGATGTTGCGCAGCTTGCTGTAGACAAGCTTGTCGAAAACTGCGTGCTGCAGTTTCAGGCCCAGTGGCACCTTGCCTTTGGACTTGGCCTCCGAGAAGGCGACGGCGACGTTTTCGGCAGCGCTGAAGATCTTTCCCTTGCCGGAGGACTCAGCGTTCTGCAGAGCGGCGTTGAACACCTTTTCGAAGACGCGGGGCACGCCCAGGATGAAGGTGGGGCGGAACAGGCCGAGCGATTCGGTGAGTTTGGTCAGATCGGCTTCGTGAGCCAGTACGACGCCCTGGATGATGCACGCCGTCTGGATGAAGCGGGCGAAAACGTGTGCTGTGGGCAAGAACAGCAGGCAGCGGGCTCCGGTGTAGAAAACTTCCGGAACGTGGGCGCGGGCCGCCTGCACCGTCTGTACGAAGTTGGCGTGGGTGAGTTCGCAGCCGCGCGATTTGCCGGTGGTGCCGGAGGTGTAGATGATCGTGGCGACATCAGCCTGCTGGACTGCGGAGCGGTGCTGTGTGAGTTCGTCGTCGCTGACCGAACGGCCTTCGGCGACGAGCTCGGGGCAGCCGTTGTCCCAGACGACGACCTCGATGTCACCGGCTGCGGCTTCGCGCAGGCGCTGGGCGTATTCCTCGTCTTGTGCAGCGGCGATCGTGACGCCGGCGTCTTCGAGGATCCATGCGACCTGGTCACGGCTTGACGTGTCGTAGAAAGGGACCGAAATGCCGCCGGCGAAGCTGATGGCGAAGTCCATGACGGTCCAGTCGTAGCTGGTGGGCCCGAAGATGCCCACGCGCACGCCGGGGCCGACTCCGCGCTTCATGAGTCCTTTTGCGCGCGCCAGGATGTCGGACAGGAATTCGCGGGCGCTCACTTCTTCTTCGCGGCCGCTCTCAAGACGGCTGAGCAGATGCGCGTGGGGGTCGATTTCCACTCGTGCGATCAGGGCGTCGGGGATGGTCGACACGGTGTCAAGCTCGAACTCGAGCGGCGTCGACGACATCGGCATCATCAGCGTCATGCAATCTCCTTCGAATTGTTACTGCCATCGTATTGGTGATCTCGCGCCTGTGCACCTTTCGGACACGGTGAGCGTTCGCTTGCGCCTGTGCATAGAATTGGCCGCGACCCACCCTGTTCACCTGGAAGGACCCCGATGACGTCTACGTCGCCCAAGCCCGCCTCTTTTCGATACGACGCGGCTCTTGCCGAAAAGATCGAACAGAAGTGGCAGCGTCGGTGGCAGGAGCAGCAGACCTTCGCCGCTCCGAACCCCACGGGTGATCTCGCCGAGCCGATCAACGGGTTTTCGGCGAAAGACCGCGAACCGGTCTACATCATGGACATGTTCCCGTACCCTTCGGGCGCTGGCCTTCACGTGGGACACCCGCTGGGCTACGTGTCGACTGACACCTACGGCCGGTTCCTGCGCATGCGCGGCAAGAACGTCATGCACGCCCTGGGCTATGACGCCTTCGGCCTGCCGGCCGAACAGTACGCACTGCAGACAGGTCAGCACCCGCGTGTGACGACGGACGCTGCCATCGCCAACATGCAGAAGCAGCTGTTCCGCATGGGCCTGGCACACGACCCTCGCCGTTCTTTTGCCACGACGGACCCGGAGTTCGTCAAGTGGACGCAGTGGATCTTCCTGCAGATCTTCAATTCCTGGTACGACCCTGAAGCTGAGGGCGGACGAGGTGCCGCCCGCCCGATCTCGGAACTGGTCTCCCAGTTCGAGCAGGGGCGGGACACCGGCCGCGGTCCGTGGGCCGAGCTCAGCGCTGCCGAACGCGAAGACGTGCTGCAGGACTACCGCCTGGCCTATGTTTCGGAATCCCCGGTCAACTGGTGCCCGGGTCTGGGAACGGTGCTGGCGAACGAAGAGGTCACTGCCGAAGGCCTTTCGGAGCGCGGGAACTTCCCGGTGTACACCCGCAGCCTGCGTCAGTGGAACATGCGCATCACCGCCTATGCCGACCGTCTGGCCGATGATCTTGACAAGGTCGACTGGCCGGACGCGATCAAGGCCATGCAGCGCAACTGGATCGGCCGTTCGACGGGTGCTTTCCTGCGCTATGAACCGCAGACAGAGGGCCTGGAGCGCATTGAGGTCTACACGACCCGCGCCGACACGCTGTTCGGCGGAACGTTCCTCGTTCTGTCACCGGAGCACCCGCTCGTCGAGTCCTACACGGCCGAGCAGTGGCCGGCCGACACTCCCGACAGCTGGAAGGGCGGCAAGGACACTCCTGCTGCCGCAGTAGAGGAGTACCAGCGCTGGGCTGCCGGGCGCACCCCCGTGGAGCGTCAGCAGGACAAGAACAAGACCGGTGTGTTTACCGGCACCTATTCGACGAACCCGGCAACGGGCAAGCGCATCCCCGTCTTCATTGCCGACTACGTGCTCATGGGATACGGCACGGGAGCCGTCATGGGCGTTCCCGCTGAAGACCCCCGCGACTGGGACTTCGCGAAGGTGTTCGACCTGCCCTACATCCGCACGGTCCAGCCGGATGCCGACCACGACGAAGACTCGGCCTATCAGGGTGAAGGCGAGAAGATCAACTCCGCCAACGCCGACATCGACATCAACGGCATGGAGGTCGAAGCCGCCAAGGCCGCAGTTGTCGAATGGCTGGCGGGCCAGGGTCTGGCCGAAGAGGCCACGCAGTACCGTCTGCGCGACTGGCTGTTCTCCCGTCAGCGCTACTGGGGTGAGCCTTTCCCCATCGTGTACGACGAAGACGGCATCCCGCACGCACTTCCGGAAGACCAGCTGCCGGTCGACCTGCCGGAAATGGACGACTTCTCGCCGCGCACCTTCGACGCGGACGACGTTGCCTCTGAACCGGAACCGCCGCTTGGACGCAAGGAAGCGTGGGTCAACGTCACCCTCGACCTGGGCGATGGGCCCAAGCAGTACCGCCGGGAAACCAACACGATGCCCAACTGGGCCGGATCGTCCTGGTACCAGCTGCGCTACGCGGACCCGAAGAACGACAGCGTTCTGGTCGACCCGCAGAACGAGGCGTACTGGCTTGGCCCGACAGCTGAGCGGCCCGCCGGGGGTGCTGGCCTGTACGTCGGCGGTGTTGAACACGCAGTTCTGCACCTGCTGTACGCCCGCTTCTGGCACAAGGTGCTGTTCGACCTCGGCCACATCTCTTCGTCTGAGCCGTTCCACCGCCTGGTGAACCAGGGCTACATTCAGGCTTATGCCTACACGGATTCCCGCGGGGTCTACGTGCCGGCCGCAGAAGTCGAAGAGCGCACGGATGAGGCCGGTGAAACCACCTACTGGTTCGACGGCGAAGAGGTGAACCGCGAATACGGCAAGATGGGCAAATCGCTCAAGAACGTCGTCACCCCGGATGAAATGTATGCCGCCTTCGGTGCCGACACCTTCCGTGTCTATGAAATGTCGATGGGCCCGCTGGTCATGTCCCGGCCGTGGGAGACCCGCGCGGTTGTCGGCTCGCAGCGCTTCCTGCAGCGCCTGTGGCGCCTGGTCGTGGATGAAGACTCAGGTGAACTGCTGGTCACCGATGACGCCCCGGACGAAGAGACCCTGCGGGCCATGCACACCGCGATTGCCGGTGTCACGGAGGACATGGAGAACATGCACTTCAACACCGCGGTGGCGAAGCTCATTGTTCTCACCAACCACCTGACCAAGTCGGGGAAGGCACCTCGGGAGGCTGTTGAGGCCCTCGTACAGATGACCGGCCCGCTGGCACCGCACATTGCGGAAGAGCTGTGGGAGCGCTTGGGGCATGAAGAAACCCTGGCCTACCGCGCCTTCCCGGAAGCTGACGAACGCTACCTCAAGGCCGAAACCGTGACTGCAGTCGTGCAGGTCAAGGGCAAAGTCCGCGACCGGCTCGAAGTTCCTGCAGACATCACGGAAGAAGAGCTTGAGAAGCTCGCCATCGAATCGCCGGGAGCCCAGCGGGCACTGGCCGGTGCAGGCCTGCGCCGCGTGATCGTCAAGGCCCCCAAGCTCGTCAACCTGGTGCCGGACGCCTAAGCTCCCGACGCCCTTTTGTGACGCAGGCCGTCTGCTGTTGTGAAACTCACACCTGCAGACGGCCTGTTTGTGCGCTGTTTAATTGGTGTGAATTCTTCTTCGGGCTACCGTGGAGCTCATGACTAGGCTTGCTGATGAGATCCGGGCTTCCCTGGTAGTAAGGCCGACCATTGAACCGCGCGACGAAATTGCTGTGCGCGTGCAGTTCCTTGTCGACTACTGCCTGACAACGGGGGCCCGCGGTTTTGTGCTGGGCATTTCCGGCGGCCAGGATTCCACACTTGCCGGCCGTATGTGCCAGATGGCAGCGGAGAAGCTGCGCTCACTGGGCGAAGACGTCACCTTCACCGCTGTGCGGCTGCCCTACCGCGTCCAGTCAGACCACGAAGACGTGCAGCTGGCCATGGAGTTCATCCAGCCTGACAAAGACGTTGACTTCAACATCGGCAACTCCGTTGATGCTCTCGCAGACGAATTCACCGAAACTCTCGGCGAACCGATGAGCGATTTCAACCGCGGCAACGTGAAAGCCCGCATCCGCATGACCGCCCAGTACGCAATCGCCGGTGCCGCTGGCCAGCTGGTTGTCGGCTCCGACCACGCGGCAGAAGCAGTCACAGGCTTCTACACGAAGTTCGGTGACGGAGGAGCGGACGTCATGCCCCTGTACGGGCTGACCAAACGCCAGGGCCGTGCCCTTTTGGAAGAAATGGAAGCTCCCGCCCGCCTGTACGAGAAGACACCGACAGCTGACCTGCTGGACGACGCGCCGGGACAGTCCGACGAAGACGCGCTCGGTGTGAGCTACGAGGAGATTGACACCTACCTCGAAGGCGGCGAAGTCCCCGACGACGTCGCGATGAAAATCGAACAGCTCTTTATGCGCAGCAGGCACAAGCGCACCGTGCCGGTAACACCGCAGACCGACTGGTGGATTCGCTGCTGAGTTCGCGTGCCCAAAGGCCTCAGCCGGACAGCAGGTAGAACACCCAGGCGCCCGCACCGCAGAAGATCGCGGTGGCCGCGAGGTAGCTGATCGCTAGAGCAATCCGGCGAGTAGACAGCATCTGCACGACTGACACCATGAGTGTTGAGAACGTTGTGAAGCCCCCGAGGAAACCGGTCGAGAGCACGGTGAGCGGCACCTCGTTCCCAGTAAGACCGGCCGCGGCGGCTCCGGCAGCACAGCTGCCGACCAGGTTGACAGCAAAGATGCCGACAGGCCACGCGGGAGAGCGGAACAGGCGCGTGAGAGCGCTGTCGAGCAGATAACGCGCGACCGCACCCAGACCGCCCGCGGCGCACACGGCGAAGAAAACAAACCCGGTCATGCTTGACCCGTGAAACGGTGCCCGGCGACCAATCCTGCGACCGCTGCCGCAAGCCCCGCCAAGATTGTCAGCAGCGGGTAGAACGCGGAGTTGGTCAGCACACTGTGCACGGCAATTGCGGACGTGCTGGAGAGTGCACCAGCCAGTCCCGTGCCGAGGGCCAGGCGAACAAGCGGGTGCGCGGTGAAACGCGATGTCAGGGCGAAGCCAAGCAGACCGCACGCCACGGTATTGGCGGCAAGCAGTGCCGGGCCTTCTGCAAACAGCAGGCCCAGTCCTGCGCGAAGAGCAGTGCCGGCCATACCGCCGATGAAAACCGCCGCCAACCTGCTCAGCAGGTGCGGAGGTGTGGCAGAGGGGTGCGCTGTGGTGCCGCGGCTCTCAGGGCCGGGTGGGTCGGCTGCGTAGGAAGCGGAAGTCACAGGAGGTCGGCTTCGAGTGCGGCTCGTTCAAATGCCGAACGCGCAGTCAGCAGGTCCTGGGCGAGAACATCGCCGCGTGCTGCGGCCGCCGAAAATTCGCGCCATCCGCCTTCCCGAGCGTCGCCCGGGGTGATCGACAGGATGCCGTCAGCTTCCGCGGTTTCAGCCTTGAGCCATTCGCGCAGGTCGCGTGCGGCACGGAAAACACTCATAAAAGCAGAGTGGACCGCCGCATCCGAGAACGACTGCTTGGCTGAGGAGCTGAGAAAGCCGTCAAGCTGGGCAGCACCTTGGGCCGGGAGGTCCTGGCCGCGATCAATGCGGAGGTTCTCCATCAGCGGGCTGTCAGCGGCAAAGGTCTCGAGGAGCTTCTGTGCGGCGGGGGCATCAGGCTGGTCGTCTTCTGGCAGTTCGGCCGCGTAGTAGATGGTGTTCTCAGCACTGCGGGCTTCCGCGACTTCGGCATTGAGAGCGTCAATGCGGTTCTGCGTGCGCGCCCATTCTGCGCCGATGCCGACGATGCCGGCCACAACGACCAGGCCCGCGACGACGATGATGAGGCCGAGGACAACAGCTGCGGTACCGGGGAAGATGACAGCCGCGACGATTCCCACAGCCACGATGACGACACCGGCGACCGCAATGAGCAGCGCCGGCAGGGAATTCACGAGAAAGTCGGTAAAACGCTTCACACCGTCAACCTTAGTACGGACACCCGTGGGACTATGGGAGGCAGAACTGATCACCTGCGAGGAGAGGGTCAATTGACTCACATTTCGGTCATCGGCTGTGGTTATCTCGGAGCGGTGCACGCCGCTGCTATGGCTTCTGTCGGACACACCGTCGTCGGAGTCGACACGGACAAGCAGAAGCTGCAGAAGCTGGAAAACTACCAGCCGCCGTTCTTTGAACCCGGACTTGCTGAGCTTCTGGAAGCCGGGCAGGCCGATCATTCAGCCGGGCAGGAAGGTGCGGACGGAACAGCGCAGCGCCTGCTGTTCACTTCGGATATCTCTCGTGCCGCCGAAGCCACGGTCCACTTCATCTGTGTGGGCACACCGCAGTCGAAAGACAGCAACGCGGCCGACATGACCTATGTGAACTCTGCGATCATCGACCTTATGCCCCACCTCAAACCCGGAGACCTGGTTGTCGGCAAGTCGACCGTGCCCGTGGGGTCGGCCGCCGCACTGGCAAAGAAGATCGCCCCGACGGGAGCGAAACTCGCCTGGAACCCGGAGTTTCTGCGCGAAGGCCACGCGGTCGAAGACACCCTGCGCCCAGACAGAATCATCTACGGGGTCGAAAGCGGCAGCGAAGACGATCCGGCCGTGGCAATCCTCGACGAGGTGTACGCACACAATCTGGGTGAAGAGGAAACAACCCCGCGGCTCATCATGGACTACCAGACGGCGGAACTGGTCAAGACTGCCGCGAATTCGTTCCTCGCGACCAAGATTTCGTTTATCAACGCCATGGCCGAACTGTGCGAAACCGCCGGCGGTGACGTTGCCGTGCTGGCGGATGCGATCGGCATGGACAAGCGCATTGGGCGTCGGTTCCTCAACGCCGGCCTGGGCTTCGGCGGCGGCTGCCTGCCGAAGGACATTCGCGCCTTCATCGCCCGTGCTGACGAACTCGGTGTTGAACAGGCCGTGAGCTTCCTGCGGGAAGTCGACAGCATCAACCTGCGCAGGCGCGCCCGCATGATCGACCTGACGCGCGAAGCACTTGGTGGTGACCTCACCGGCAAGCGGATCACGGTTCTCGGCATTGCTTTCAAACCGAACACGGACGATGTTCGCGACTCGCCTGCTCTCGATGTTGCCGAACGCCTGGAGCAGGCAGGCGCGAAGGTCGTCATCACCGACCCCGAGGCGATTGAAAACGCACGCCTTCGCGACCCGGAGCTGACCTACACGCCGGACCTGACCGAAGCTCTTACCGGAGCTGACGGTGTCGTCTTGCTGACGGAATGGAAACAGTACAAGGACCTCGACCCGGTCGCTGCGGGCGAACTCGTTGCGCAGAAGATCATTGTGGACGGCCGCAACGTCGTCGACCGCAAGGCCTACCGCGAAGCCGGCTGGACGGTCCGCGGTCTGGGCAGGCAGGAATGAGCTTGGGTTTCATCAGCGGGCGCGGGGGCTGTGGGGTCGGTCGCGGGAATCGCGGGAGTCGTGGCTGCGAGGTGGATGGTCGCGGGGTAGATCGGCGCGGAGGTGCGCTGTGATCGGCCTGATCCTCGACTCTACCGTGCGACTGAGCGACTCTGACCGCGAAGTAATCACCGAGGCGTTCGCCGGTCGGGTGCGCACAGTCGACCTCACGGTCACGGTTGACGATGACGAGTTCCGGGATTCGCAGCTGGAACCGTCTGAACTGTGCTCGCGTATGCGCGGCGGAAGCACGGCGCGGACATCCATGCCCGCCGTCGAAGACTTCGCCGTTGAGATTCGCGAACTGCTGGACGACGGAGCCGACGGGGTCATCATCATCACGCTGTCGGCAGAAATGTCCGGCACCTATAAGGCCGCGGCTGCCGCGGCCGCACAGGTTGCACAGGAACGGGGTCTTCCGGCTGGCGGCGGTGCTGGGGCGGATGGCGTTCGGCCAGGCGAGGCCGTGGGCATCCGGGTGATTGACTCGCGCACCGCCAGCGCGGGCTCCGTCGGCATCGCCCACTGGGCGGCCGCATATGCGCATTTGGGACTGGCAGCTTGTAGCGATGCCGCAGAGAAAGCCGCCGCACAGTACAGCGCAACTTTCTTTGTCCCCGAAACACTCGAGTACCTGCACAGGGGAGGAAGAATCGGCGGCGCGGCGGCTTTGTTCGGACGCGCACTGAAGATCGTGCCCGTCTTGCAGGTCGACGAAGGCCGCGTTGAACCGGCAGCCAGGGTCCGCACCACCGCAAAGGCCGCACGTCGCGCAGTCGACGAGGCCGTGGCCGCCGTGGACGCGATGCGGACGCTTGACGGGGCGGAAAACCTGCGGGTGCAGGCGACCGTTATGCACCCCGAGGCCACAGACGGTGAAGCCAGCACGCTGTTTCGCGCCATTCTTGAGGCCGCACAGGCTCAATGGGATGACGTGGACACGGCGGTTCTGTCGACTGTTGTGACAGCCCATGTGGGTCCAGGCGCTGCTGGCGTAGAAGTGCGACTGGTTCCCTAAACAGCTCCTGCAACTTCAGGCGGGCACTTCTGTGTCTGCCGCTGTGGATGGTTTCGCACTGTCCACAGGCACCCTCCGCTGGGCTTGGCGACGGGGTTGAATGCGGTGCATGAAACGCTCACCAGAAGACAGACTGGGTGCCCTGCGGGAAAACTCAGCGCAGGGCTGGCAGCCCGACGACGACGTCGATGACATCGCCGACCTGCTGCCCAAAAGCCGCCCGCTCCCGCGGCGGATGGTTATTGTGTCGCTTATGATCATCGTCCTCATCGCCCTCTGTGTTTTCGGTTTCCTCAGGACACGCGGAACCAGCCAGCCTGAGGCAGCGCAGATCACTGCGCAGCCGACCGAAAAGGCAAGCGTGCAGGTGCACGTCGCAGGGGCTGTGAAGAAGCCGGGTGTTGTCACCCTCGACGGACAAGCACGGGTGGTTGATGCTCTCGACGCCGCCGGAGGGACGAAGAAGAACGCTGATCTCACCCAGGTGAATCTCGCCAGGGTCGTCAAAGACGGTGAACAGATCGTTGTACCGGAAATCGCTGACGATGCCGGTGCAAACGCACTGCAGACGGCACAGGGCACAGCCGGAGGCGGCACCGGTTCCGCGGCCGGCGGCACAGCGGCGGGTGCGGGCCAGAAGATCAACATCAATTCCGCCTCGGCAGCTGAACTTGAGAACCTGCCCGGTATCGGACCGGTTACGGCAGCCGCGATCGTGGCGTACCGCGAGGAGAAAGGGCCTTTTGCCTCGGTGGATGCGCTGACAGAGGTGTCAGGCATCGGGGAGGCCACCCTTGAGAAGATCAAGCCGAACGCCACCGTCTGAGCATCTTTTTCGATATGCGCTGAAGTATCCCGTCACACTCCGCCTGGTGGCAACGGCTGCGGCCGTGTGGGTGTGTGCTGCTCTTCCCGGCCCCGATTGGACGATCCTGCTGGGCTCCGGGGCATTTGCACTCATTGCTGTTGGCCTGTGGGCGTGGACTGCGCGGTCATCCGGCGGCGTGCAGAAGACAGCGCTCGTAGCGGTGACGTGTGTTGTCGTTGGGATGGCCGCAGTGGGTGTCAGCACGGTGCGCATGCTCGGCACACCAGACGGAGGCGACCTGTCGGGGCAGGTCAAGATCGTCAGCGATCCGGTCCAGAGCGCTTCGGGGTGGTGGCGAGCGGCGGCCTCAACAGATGACGGCCCGGTCACCCTGTTGTCACGTGAAGAACTCCCCGAAGCCGGCAGCACAGCCCAGGCGGAACTGTCGCTCAAGCGCGCAGGGGCGCAGGCAACCGGTTTCGTCACCGCGCTTGAAGATGTGCGCGAACCGGTTGGCGCGTGGCGCATCAGGCGGGACGTGCGACAGGAGTTCCACGCGGCGGTGTCAGCAGGCAGTGAAGGTGCGGGGTTGGTGCCCGGTCTGGTGGTCGGCAATCGGACCACGGCCGATGACGCGCTGTTGGAAGACATGAAGATCGCCTCGCTGACCCACGTGTCGGCGGTCTCGGGTACGCACTTGGCGATTGTTGCGATGACCGCACTGTGGCTGGCCCGCTGGATCAGCCATCGTCCGCTGGCATCGACTGCAGTGGCCGTCGTGATCGTGGCAGGGTTCGTCTTCATTGTGGGTCCGGCGCCGTCGGTCATCCGTGCCGCGGGCATGGGGCTCGTGGGAGCCTACGCCGTTGTGCGCGGAACCGGTAAGCGCAGTCTGGCGCTCATAGCGGCGGCAGTCATCGGCGTCATCATCATCCGACCAGAGCTGTCCACATCGATCGGATTCATCTTGTCGGTGTGTGCTGCCGGTGCGCTGATTGTGCTGAGTCAGCCGATGACAACCGCACTGTGTCGGTTCATGCCGTCTTTTGCTGCGAATCTCCTCGCGGTTCCGGTGTGTGCCCAGCTGGGTGTTTTCCCGGTTCTGCTGACAATCGACAGTCAGCCGAACCTGTGGTCGATACCGGCAAACATCGTGGCGGTTCCCGCACTGGGGCCGATTGTCATCGGAGGGCTGGCAGTGCTGGCATCCGGGGGTCTGCACGTACTCACTGGCTGGGCCGTTTTCGGACACTTCGCTGATGGTGTGGGTTGGCTGCTCCAGTGGCCGGCCCAGTGGATTGTCGTGGTCTCACACGTGGCCGCGGCTTTGCCCGGTTCTGTGCTGCCGTGGGCAGAGGGAATCGCGGGCGTCATTCTGGCTGCCCTACTTGGAATGGCCATTGGTGTTGCTGTCCTTGGCTTTCGGAAAACCAAGATTCGCTGGGTCGCGTCCGCTGTCGCTGTCTGTGCGCTGGCAGCCGGGATGGGGCTGCCTTTTATTCACCGTCCCGCTGGTGACTGGACGGTCGCGTTCTGCGATGTGGGGCAGGGCAGTGCGACGGTGGTCCGGCTCAGTGCCGCACACTCCCTGCTGATCGATGCCGGACCGGACGAGGTGAAACTCGCCGAATGTCTGTCTGCACTGGGAGTGCGGCAGACGAGTGTCATCATCAGCCACTTCGACGCCGACCACTACGCGGGCCTGCGCGCTGCCACGACGGATGGGCGGACAGTCGAAGCAGTGTGGACATCCGCTCCGAGCCTCGCGGACCCCAGAGTAAGCGAAGTGCAGACTCTCACGGGTCACGAGGTGCAGGGGCTTTCAGACGGCATGGCCTTTTCAGCCGGTGATATCCGGTGGGAAGTACTGTGGCCGCCGCCCGCGATGGCCGAGCAGGCCGACGGACGCAATCAGATCTCAGCTGTCATCAAGGTTGAAACGGCCGGAGTCTCAGTTCTTGTCACAGGCGACGTCGAAGAAGACGGGCAGAGAGCCATGGCTGCTGAGAACATAGATGCCGACATCCTCACCGCACCCCACCACGGTTCCCGGTTCATCGATGAGGGTTTCTTCACCCAGGTGGGAGCCTCCGCCGGGATAGTGTCTGTCGGAGCTGACAATCGCTATGGCCACCCAACACAACAGGCGCTTGATGCTTTCGGCCCTGTGCCGGTGCTGCGCACAGACGAATGCGGCACCGTCGTACTCCGCCGGGACGGACAGCTGACAGGCCTCGGCGGGTGCACAGCAGCCGTGAACCGCTAGGCTGATCCCGTGGCAGCGAAGAAAACCCTCACCCCGTGGCACCGAGCCAAACCGGCTCCCATCGTGCTGATTTCCGGGCCGGAAGCCGTTCTTGCCAGAAAAGCCCAAGACACCGTGCTGAGTAAGGCGAAGAAAACCCACGGGGATGACATCACCCACCTCGACGCCAGTTCGTACCAACCGGGTGAGCTTGCACAGGCGGCTGCACCGTCGCTGTTCACTACCCGCGGGATAGTGGTGGTCGAAAACTGCGCCACCATGAACGACGCCTTCTTAGACGACGCGCTCGCCTACGCGGCTGAACCCTCCGATGACATGGTCGTCATCCTCAAACATTCAGGCGGCAACAGGGGAGCGCGGCTGATCAAGGCGCTCGAAAAAGCAGAGTTTCCCCGCATTGACGCATCGGCCCTGAAATCAGAAGCCGACAAGAACGCCTTTGCCGAAGGCGAATTCAAACGTGCCGGACGTTCCATTCGCCCGGATGCGCTCGCGGCCCTGATGGATGCACTCGGATCAGATGTTTCTGAACTCGACCAGGGTATCCGCCAGCTGCTTGCAGATACGGAAGGCGAGATCACCCACCAGATCGTCGACCGTTACTACGGCGGTCGGGTCGAAGCGACGGGCTTCAAAGTCGCTGACGCGGCATGTTCCGGCAATACTGGGCAAGCGCTCGCGCTGACCCGTCACGCACTGTCAGCGGGAACTGATCCCGTGCCGATTGTTGCTGCTATTGCTCTGAAGCTTCGTCAGCTGGCGAAAGTTCAGGGCCTTAGCGGTTCATCGGGACAGTTGGCGGCGGAACTCAAGATGGCGCCGTGGCAGGTGGATCGGGCACGCAGGCAGGTGCGCCAGTGGAACGAGGCGGAACTCGGCCGGGCTCTTCTCAGTGTGGCTGCCGCTGACGCAGCCGTGAAGGGCGGGGGACGGGACCCCGAGTTCGCCGTGGAAACCCTCGTGCGGGAAGTCGCCCAAGCAGCCCGCAGGCGCTGAAGCGAACCCCGGCACTGAACTACGACTGTCTCCGGCCGCAACCCACCCCAAGCACCCCAAAAAACAGCACGAAAAAAGGGGACGAACCACACGGTTCGTCCCCTTTTGTCGGCTTTATCAGGCCTTGAGCGCGTTCACTGCCTTAGCCAGGCGCGACTTGCGGTTTGCTGCGTTCTTCTTGTGCAGCACACCCTTGCTCACTGCCTTGTCGATCTTGCGCGAGGCAACCTGCAGGGCTGCCTGTGCTTCGTCAGCGTTGCCAGCTTCGATAGCTGCGCGGACGTTGCGGATGTGACCGCGAACTTCGCTGCGCACAGCGCGGTTGCGCAGGCGAGCCTTTTCGTTGGTCTTGTTCCGCTTGATCTGAGACTTGATATTTGCCACTTCAACACTCTTCTGTCGAATTCAATAGGTCGTGAGGGCTTCCCGATAATCGATGCGCCCTCAGCGGGGAAAGCGTCCGGCGCCTGAACATCAGGAGTACATCCGCCCGACCATGGTGAGACACACACCTTGGCGGACATACGGCCAAAAGCTTAGCGGTTTGCGGGTCCGAACGCTAATTGCCACGGTGCGTCGGCGCGGTTGTCTCCACCACACGCGGGGCTTCTTCGCCGCCCCACAGAGCCGTTGTCAGCCCTGCCCACCGGTGTCGATGTTCTCCACGATCTTCGAATACAGCGTCATGGGCATGATGGAGCCCTCGCGTCGCACAGCGTTGGGGGCAATGCGGATGACCCGGTCCAAGCGGATTTCAGACGGCCGGTTTTTAGAATCCCAATCGCCGGAGCCGATGTTGATCCACGGTGTTCCGTCGTTCTGCCGGATTTCGCCGACATTGCCGGGCACGTGGTCTTGTGAGGTGAGCATGAGCCCCAGCAGCCATGAACCGTCGTGGCCAACAAGCAGCACTGGCCTGTCTTTGCCCTTCGTGGAGTCCTCTTCGTAGGGAACCCACGCCCACACGACTTCACCGGGGTCTGGATTGCCGTCGAGGTCAGGGGAGTAGACGGGGCGGACCGTGCCGGTAAAGTCGCCGGGGTAGCCGCCGGAAGGTCGTTTGGGGAACCCCTGTTTGATCGGCTGCTTCTCAGCCCGCCTGGCGATCGAGAAGTCGTCGCGTTTCTTCTGACTGCCACCGCGTTTCTGCGGGCTTGTCTTCTGCTTATCGGCCCGCCCGGGCGAGCTGCCGGGACCGCGGTGAGTTCCGCCTCGTGAGTCTGGCGAGGTGGAGGTCCCGCCTCCCAGGAGGAGGTCGGCTGCCAGCCTACCCACCTGTTCTTGGTCGACGCTGCGGCTGAGCGCGTTGATTCCTGCGCGCAGCCCCCTGCGGATGAGGCGCTGTGAGAAGTTGGAGTTCGCCATGTGTCAACGATAAGCGCTGACTGGGCGTATGAGACAATGAGGAGCTGTTTGAGACCCACAAAGGAGCGTTCATGCCTCAGGTGAGCGATACTGCTGCCCAGCGGATTCAGGTGGCGTCCACCGACCCTGCGAATATCCGCAACTTCTGCATCATCGCCCACATCGACCACGGTAAGTCGACTCTTGCCGACCGTATGCTGCAGATGACCGGGGTGGTGCAGCCGCGTGAAATGCGCGCCCAGTACCTCGACCGGATGGACATCGAGCGCGAGCGCGGCATCACGATCAAGTCGCAGGCGGTGCGCATGCCGTGGATGACGGATGACGGCGAACCGTTTGCACTCAACATGATCGACACTCCCGGCCACGTGGACTTCTCCTACGAGGTTTCGCGTTCGCTGGCCGCATGTGAAGGTGCGCTTCTGCTGGTCGACTCGGCGCAGGGCATTGAAGCCCAGACACTGGCGAACCTCTACATGGCGATGGAGCACGACCTGACGATTGTTCCCGTGCTCAACAAGATCGACCTGCCGGCGGCGAACCCAGACAAATACGCGGAGGAACTGGCCAACCTCATCGGTGTTGAGCCCGAAGACTGCCTGCGCGTGTCCGGTAAGACCGGTGAAGGTGTGGAGGATGTTCTCGACCGGATTGTCAGCGACATTCCCGCACCTGAGGGCAATAAGGACGCCCCGGCGCGTGCCATGATCTTCGACTCCGTGTATGACACCTATCGCGGTGTTGTCACGTACGTTCGCGTGGTCGACGGCAAGTTGGCTCCGCGCGAAAAGATCCAGATGTTCTCGACCGGATCGACGCACGAAACCCTCGAGATCGGCGTGTCCTCGCCTGAGCCCAAACCGTCGAAGGGCCTGGGAGTTGGTGAGGTCGGCTACCTCATCACGGGTGTCAAGGACGTGCGCCAGTCGAAGGTCGGTGACACGATCACGACCGCCGCGGACCCTGCTGAAGAGGCGCTCGAGGGCTACCAGGAACCCAAGCCGATGGTGTTCTCCGGTCTGTTCCCGATTGACGGTTCGGACTACCCGGTGCTGCGTGATGCGCTGGAGAAGCTGCAGCTCAACGACGCTGCGCTGACCTTCGAGCCCGAAACGTCTGCGGCTCTTGGCTTCGGCTTCCGCTGCGGCTACCTGGGTCTGCTGCACTTGGAGATTGTGCGCGACCGTCTGGAGCGCGAATACGATCTTTCGCTCATTTCGACCGCACCGTCTGTTGTGTATCAAGTGACGATGGAAGACGGCACCGAGTACACGGTGACCAACCCCAGCGAATACCCGGAAGGCAAGATCAAGGAAGTCCGCGAACCGGTGGTCGCGGCAACGATCCTCACCCCTTCGGACTTCGTTGGTCCCGTCATGGAGCTGTGCCAGAGCAAGCGCGGCCAGATGAACGGCATGGACTATCTGTCGGAAGACCGCGTAGAGCTGCGCTACCGCATGCCGCTGGCTGAAATCGTGTTCGATTTCTTCGACCAGCTGAAGTCCCGCACCCGCGGCTATGCCTCTCTTGACTACCAGGATGACGGCGATCAGGCCGCCAACCTCGTCAAGGTCGACATTCTGCTGCACGGTGATCATGTGGATGCGTTCTCTGCGATTGTCCACCGTGATGATGCCTACCACTACGGCGTGAAGATGGCTGGGAAGCTCAAGGAGCTCATTCCCAGGCAGCAGTTCGAAGTTCCCGTGCAAGCGGCTATCGGTTCGCGCATCATTGCGCGTGAGACTATTCGCGCTATCCGCAAGGACGTTCTTTCTAAGTGCTACGGCGGTGACATCAGCCGTAAGCGCAAGCTGCTTGAGAAGCAGAAGGAAGGCAAGAAGCGCATGAAGATGGTCGGAACCGTTGAAGTTCCGCAGGAAGCGTTCATTGCCGCACTGTCGTCGGATGCTGCCGGCGGCGGGAAGAACTGACGGAAGAGCTGATCGGTGCCGGCACAGCCTGACGGCGACGTTCCTCCGCTTGACGGTTCTCTGCCTGCCTCCGCGCAGGCTGGGGCCGAATCACGTACACTCAGTGCCTATATTCACGTGCCCTATTGCCGGGTGCGCTGCGGCTACTGCGATTTCAACACGTATACGGCCGAGGAACTCGGTCCGGGTGCCAATCGTTCCGATTGGGCGGGGAATCTAGCTCACGAGGTGGAGCTCGCCTCCCGCGTTCTCGCTGACTTTCCGGCCAGGCCGGTGAGCACCGTGTTCTTCGGCGGGGGCACGCCGACCCTTCTGCCAGCCGCTGATTTGGCCTTCGCGCTTGAGCGAGTCCGAGACGCTTTTGGCCTGGCGACTGACGCTGAGGTAACGACTGAAGCGAACCCGGACACTCTGAGCCCCGAATATGTGGCCCAGTTGGCGGAGGCTGGTTTTACGCGCGTGTCCATGGGTATGCAGTCGGCGGTTCCGCACGTGCTGGCAACACTGGATCGCACACATAATCCAGAGCAGGTTCCCAAGGCTGTTCAGTGGGTTAAGGACACCGGTATGCAGGTGTCAGTTGACCTTATCTACGGCACACCGGGGGAGTCCGCCGCGGACTGGCAGCGCTCAGTTGAAGCGGCCGTCGCGATGGAACCGGACCATATTTCGGCGTATTCGCTCATTGTCGAACCGGGCACGAAGATGGGTGCGCAGGTTCGCCGTGGTGAGCTTCCCATGCCCGATGAAGATGATCTGGCAGATAAGTACGCGGCTGCTGATGCTGCATTTTCTGACGCAGGTCTGCACTGGTACGAGGTGAGCAACTGGGCTTGCAGTGCTGACCACGAGTGTCGTCACAACAATGCCTACTGGACGGGCCAGGACTGGTGGGGTTTTGGTGCCGGGGCACACTCGCACATTGGGGGAGTGCGCTTCTGGAATGCCAAGCACCCGCGTGCCTGGGCTGATCGGCTGGGCCAGGGGCAGTCACCAGCGATTGGCCGTGAGGTGCTCGATGCGGATACTCGCAGGTTGGAAGACCTCATGCTGCGAGCCAGGATTCGGCAGGGCATGCGTTTGAGTGAGCTGCCTGCCGGCACTGGGGTGCTGCTGGAACAGTTTGCCAAGCAGGGGCTTGTCGTGCCGGATGAGGAATGGTTCGCACTGACAATGCGCGGTCGGCTCATGGCGGATTTCATTGTCCGCGAGCTGTCGGAATACCTGTAATTTCAAAGGTGGGTCAGCGGTGTTGCCGAGAGTGAACCGTGCGCAGTTCGTGTTAATCTAGTTCTACTAGATCCCCCACGCCTCTCCACGGAAGCGCACTTGGGGGATTTTTGTTCCCCGCAGGAACAATGAACGCGCCGCCCGGTTCAAGGTGCACGAGCCAGCCCGTTTATGAAAAGCCGGTGGCGCCTCGTGATTTTTCTTTGTCGAGGGCAGTTGGGCCGGGGCTTATGCTTCCAGGCTGAGTCGCCTGCCCTGCCAGTGGTCGATCAGCCAACGGTCGTGGCTAGTGATGACAAGAGTGCCCGCCCAACTGCCCAATGCTTTTTCTAAGGCTTCGAGAGTATCGAGGTCAAGGTAGTTTGTCGGTTCATCAATGAGGAGGATCGTAGGCCGGTCCGCAAGGGCGACAGCGAGTTGAGCCCGGCGCTGATTGCCGTCGGACAGTTGGGAAATCGGTGTTGTCCACATGGACGGGTGAAGGATTCCTCGTCCGGTGGGACCCACTCCGCTGTGCCAGCTATCGTCTGTGAAGCCGGGGTCGCCGCATTTTGGCAGCCTCTGGGGAACCAGCGCAATGTCGTCGTCCCTGGTGATCGATCCTGATGCCGGTGTGTCCGCAGGCGGCTTGCCATCGGCAATCCAGCCGATCAGTGTGCTTTTACCTGAACCGTTTGGGCCGGTGATCAGCAGATGATCTCCGTAGGACAGATCGAAAGTCGTTGGCGACAGCCTGCCGATTATTGTTGCATCGCGGACCGCGATTGCCGACCCTGCCGGTTCATCACCTGAACGCGCAGGAAACGAAAGTTCGTACAGCCGAGGTTTGCGCACTTCGTGTTCAGCTAGGTGTTCTAAACGTCGATCGTCGTTTCGGGTGCGACGGATCGCCGTTGCGGCGGCCCGATCGGCGAAGAACTTCTTCGCTTTGCCCTGTGCAGTCGCAAGACGCACACCGCCGCGGGCGATCTTTTGACTGCCCTGTCGGTGTTCCTCAATGCTGCGTTTCTCTTCCTGTTGAGCAGCGTGAAGGGCACGGTGTGCGCGGCGGGCTTTGTCTTTCGCTTGGAGATAGTCCGTGTAGTTCCCAGAGTTTTTGTGCAGACCCCCTGGTTCAGCGGTGCCGTCAGCACGCGAGAGCTCGTTCCACACCACAGTGTCCAAGTCATAGAGCACTGTGGCGACAGACTCGATGAAAGCCCGGTCGTGGCTGGCGATAAGCACCGGTCCGTGCCAACCCAGAAGCACTTCGGTGAGGAACTCGACGGCATCGGCGTCTAAGTGGTTGGTCGGTTCATCGAGGACAAGAACAGGGGGCCGGAGCACAAGCAGCGCGGCCAGCTGCAGCCGCGCTCGTTGACCAGGGGAGAGCTCTCTAAGGCGCAGGGATTCGGCGTTTTCGTCTGCAACGGTGAGCCCTAAACCGCTGAGTGTTTTGTTCAGACGAGCGTCAATCGACCACGCCTCGCGGCTTTCGAGTTCGCTCAGCAATCGGTCGTAGCGCGCGGCAACTGAGCCGGAGTTTTCGTCTTCAAACTGCTCGGTGACGGACTCGAATTCGGATACGAGGTTCCGCAGAGGCGAAAGTGAGGCTTCCAAGCTTGCGGAAACAGTCTGCTCGAGATCGTCAAAACAGGACTGAATCGAGGCAGGAGGCGTGGACGCGGGAACCTCGACTTGCCCAGCATCGGGGGCAAGGTGGCCTTGGGCAATAGCGAGCAGGGTTGATTTTCCTGAACCGTTCGGACCTACGAGGCAGGCACGTTCACCTGGGCCGACAGTCAGATTGATCTGCGAGAGCAGGGGTTTGCTTGAGTATGAAAAGGAAACGTTATCAAGGACGATAGAAGGCATAGTGATCTCCAGTGAGCGGAAAACGCGGACGGCGTCTCAGCGTTGCTGAGTGAAGATCACAGAACCATTCGTTGAACGTACTCCTGAGCAGAAGGCGCATAGCTGAGTTGCGCTGTTGCTGAAAGCGGGACGAAGCCGCCGAATAACAAATTCAACGTACCAAGGGCACACCAAGATTTCAACGGAACTTACCTGCTGGCTTGTGTGCTGGCAGTTCTTGCGATCTTGCCGCTTCAGCAGGAAGAGGACTATGCCTGGTGCCCCTGACAGAGTGCACAACTCGAGGAGTACAGTGGAGCCCAAAGGGGCCGTAGCTCAGTTGGGAGAGCGTCTCGTTCGCATCGAGAAGGTCAGGGGTTCGATTCCCCTCGGCTCCACGTTGTGTGAAGTCCCGGGACATCGTTCACTCGATGTTCCGGGATTTTTTTGTGTGTGGGGCGGCTGATGTGTCGGGTCATCGTTCCCCGCTGTAGGTGCTGCACACCCCAAGCTGGAGCATGTGCCCTGATCTGCAGAACCCGCTGAAACGTGCGGGCTGGCTCTTGCCGCCGCGGCTGCTGGATGGCTGACTATTCCGCGTCTCCGCACCGTTAACGACTAATCCACGCTTGAGTCGCACGGAGACTCCCTTGAGCGACAGAAACTCCCGTCAGCAGTTGTTGCTACGGCGCAGAACCCGGCTCAAGGGTGTCGGGCCGTCCGCATATGGGTGGGAACTATGTCGTGGGACACCAGCACGCCGATTCTCAGCGGCAGGGGTGAACGATGTCCTGAAACCAGACACCTCGGCTCCACGTCAGATGAGAAAATCGAAACTTGCCCCGCCTGATGGCGGGGCAGTTTTGTTTCTGCGGTGACTTGGGCCGGGGCATCGATGCTGGTGAACCGTCCTGGGTTTCGTTCCGTTCTACTGATTGAAGGAGAATTGGATTATGCCAACTGTCTATACCCAGGAGTTCAAGCAGCGGGCGTTGCGTTTGATGGAGGATCATCTTCACCACACGCAGTGCTCGCAGTGGTCGGCCGCCCAGGAGGTGGGAACGAAACTTGGGATCTCACCGCATACGATGCGCGGGTGGCTGAAGCAGGCCAGACGTGATGCCGGCACTGAGCCGGGCGCGACAACGGATGAACTTGAAGAGCTGCGCCGGTTACGGCGTGAGAACCGTGAGCTGCGACGGGCGAACGAGATCCTCAAAACTGCCTCCGCGTTTTTTGCAGCCGAGCCAGGCCGCCTCTCGCCGAAATGATCGCCTACATCGATATGTACCGTGATCAGTTCGGGGTCGAGCTCATCTGCCGCACACTTGCAGCACGCGAGGGTGGATTCATGACGTCGCGTGGTTATCGGGCAGCGAAGACCCGCCCGGCCTGCGAACGCCAGATCCGTGATCGGGAATTGACCGTGGTGATCAAGGACCTGCATGCCCGCAACTACGGGGTCTACGGCGTTCGCAAAATGTGGCACGCGATGCGCCGAAGCGGCTGGAAGATCGGCCGTGACCAGGTCGCACGGTTGATGCGTCAGGCCGGAATCAGCGGCGTGGTTCGTGGCCGGAAACCGCGCACCACGGTACCCGGGCGCACACCGGATGAGCGCCCGGATCTGGTGATGCGAGACTTCAAAGCACCGGCCCCGAACCGGCTGTGGGTCGCTGACATCACGTGTGTGCGCACATCGTATGGCTTCGTGTACACCGCGTTCGTCATCGATGCGTACTCCCGCCGCATCGCCGGCTGGGCGACCAGATCATCGATGACGACGCACGCGCTGTCCTTAGAAGCGCTAGAGCACGCGCTGAACACCGCGACCACAGGCATTGCTGAACTGGTCCATCACTCCGATCGTGGATCGCAATACGTTGCCATTGCCTACACTGAACGCCTCATCACCGCAGGAATCACCCCATCAGTCGGAACAGTCGGCGATAGCTACGACAATGCCCTCGCCGAAACCGTCAACGGCCTGTACAAGGCCGAGCTGATCTACTCCCAGCCGGCCTGGAGCAGCCTGACCGATGTCGAGTTCGCAACCATGAACTGGGTCCACTGGTGGAACACCACCCGGCTACACGAAGCACTGGGCTACAAAACACCAGCAGAAGTCGAAGCCCAATACGCCGAAAGCCTCAGCAACGATGAACTGTCTTTACCAACCATCTAGGAACGAAACCCAGGACGGTTCACCTTCGGCTTCCATCTGGTCAAGCCAGTCACCCATAGAGGCCGCGAGGTATTTCCCGCAGATTCCACCACTGGCCGCCCAGACTTTCTGGAGTACTTTACGGGCATCGTAGGAGTACTTATAGGCCTTGGTGCGGCGCCGATCGATCACCGCGATCGTGGCAGTAGCCCGGCCTTTGGGCTGACGCAACCGCGCCCGCAGCTGTTGCCGGGCATGGTCCCGGTTCCACCCGGTCACCGCGACCACCTGGTCCAAGATGATGGTCTTCTCCTTCTTCGAAGCCGGTGCATAAGCCGCAGCGTACTTCTTCGTCACCTCATACCTGGCCTTCAATGACAATCCCTCACGATCCATACCCCATGGTCGCCATACACCCACAAATTTCGCGGGGAAAAATACATGAGGCACGGACCCTGTTCACCCGGGGACTTTCCATGAGTCTCGTCGTCAGTTAGACTAGCGTTGAACCCGTCTAATACGATGGAGCCAAAATGACGACAGATTCGGTATTCAACGCACTTTCGGGTTTGCCTGAGCGCGTCCGCGCAACAGAAATTCAAATGGCGGCAGTAGCGTACTTGGAGACGAGAACTATATTCGTGTCAGGCGTACTGGAAACATCTGACAGGGCTGTGATGGTGACGTATGATCTGCCAACGGTTGGCGAGTGGAACTTTGTAAAAACCGAGACGAATTTGTCTGACCAGGTGTGGAGCTCTTGGATCATGAGTGTTGATGAGGGCGGGCGCTTTATTGAGAATCCTGAAAGGCCAAATCGCTCGTTGCAGTTTGCGAAGTCTGCGTTGAGTAGCGACGGAAAGAGGCTTGGATTCTATGACGGTGAGGTTCGTCCCGGCGAGTCAATCCTAAAGCAATTCACGATCGACAGTCCTTCGCGACGTTTCTATATGTCGCACGGAAAAAGGGGCAAACCCGACTTCCTACCTTCAGAGGTTGAGCTTCTGGATGAGATTGAAAATGGGTATGAGCTAGATCCAGCATATGAACTCTTCGTACCTGTCGAAATTCGATTCTGAATGTGGGAATTCATTCCGCTACCACTTCACGCCTCCAACTGAACTCCTTGATAGTCCTCTAGGGCGGTTTTCGGAATCTCTTGAGTGCTGTAAACCATTCTCGGAGGTGCAGGACGAATTCACTTCGCATACGGAATGCACGATAGTCGGTGGGGGGTTATCTGCGATAACTTTAGCTTGCTACTTATGGCATTCTGGGATTGACTTTCGAATAATTGATCCGTCTACAGATCTGGCTTCAGAGTTTAGGCAGCGAGTGTTTGTGACAGGTCAGCGAGTTATGCGCTCGCCTTACGAGCACTATGTCGGTTGTCGCAGAGTTTATGACTATTCTTTACTTGACTTTGCGAAGCTAAGATATTCTTCTCTAACCAGCCGTGAGCGGGAGCAAGTGTTACTCGCCACCGCTGGTCATAGAAGTGTCGTTCCAGTTGATGTCTTCTTGGCTCACCTTGCGCACCAGATTAGAATCCATGAGTTATGTCAGCATCATATTGTTGATACTGTTGACTCGATACGTCGAAGCTGTAACGACGTGATTGCTAGGCTCAAATCGGGAAGGGAACTGAGAAGTTCTTTTATCGTTTACGCGACAGGGGAACGAGCGCGAACGATCGACAGCCGTGATCACCGATTGGTTGCATGCTATTCAGATAAACTTACTTGTATTGGGAACTCACGAGTTTTGGTCGTGGGAGCAGGGCAGACGGCTGCAAATGTCGTTCAATCTCTCGTTGAAAAGGGTTGTAGTGTTGACTTAGCTTTTCCGAAGTCGGAAATTCTTTTCCGTTGTGTTGATTCCACTCCGCACTTTTTCAGGCCAGCAGGTCGCATAGAAGCGTTGCGGAACTTGGATGATGTACGGTTTCCGTCTTCTATGATGATTGAGTACGAAGATCGTTTTCTGAACTATATCGACAGTGGAGATCTTCGTCTTCTCACGGAATCAACTCTTAAAGTGCACGGAAAGAGTAACGAACTTGTACTCGTTCGAGCAGGCGAACTGGTTGATCTCACACCGTATCAGTACATTGTTCCATGCATCGGTTTAGAACAGCAAACTGTTTTTATCAATAATCGAGTTGCAGATTTCGACTGTGCTATTGGGGAAAGAGAATTTGTTATTGGAGCAGGTGCGCGGAGTAGCGTTGGGCCGATTGCTCGCAATATCGATGGCCACAGGGTTGCTGCCGAACGAATTACTGCCGCGATTACCGAGAGAATGCCGAGTGTGCAGTAGTGAGTGACGATGTGCGGTACAGTGGTATTCTCAGTGAGCTGGACGATCAATCTCCGGTTTCTTTTGAAGAAAAAATCCTCATCAGTACTCCTAAAAATCGATTGGCTCTTGCGGTACTTCACGGCTGGACGTGTTGTGAAGTTGAGCCGTCTCATCTGCACATTCATCTTCTTGATGCCGAGATGATGGAACATAAGATGCGAGAGTCGGATTTCTTTGAAGCGAGGAGCGAGGTTATTGCCCGCATATCCGAGCTGCACCTAGAGACGTCGGTGACAGCATTCAATGGGAGATACCACTACGATGTTTATCGGTCATTGGTGTCTAAATTGTCTTCGCATAATGTAGACGCGTGTTCATCAAGACTCATTGCTACAGCTTTGATGTATCTTACGAGGTGATTTGATGTATCTTACGAGGTGAGGTTTTATGTCGCAGGAGACGAGGCGCGTTTATCGTAGGCTTTATTCGACAACGCTTATTAACCTTATCGCTGATGCGGTTGTGCAGGTAGCGCTTCCATTGGCGTTTTTGTCTGCCACGGGTTCGGTTTCTCTGGCTGCGCTACTAGCTGGAGCGACGTTGCTAACCCAGCTGATTCTTACTCTCCCGTTAGCGGCTGTTGCTGACATGCTGCCGCGTCGCCCAATTGTGATCGCGGGCTACGTGGTTGAGGCTAGCTGCCTTGCGTTATTGGGAGTAATGCTATGGTTCGGGGTGGCAAACGCAATCGTTTTCATAGGCGTCGGGTGCATTCGGGGTGCTGCTTCACAGTTCGGGGTTGCTGCCAGTGCCGGCTATATTCCACAGTTGCTGGGTAGGGAGTCGATGCTGCATTTCAACTCTCGGGTGGAGACCATTGAAGGTGTCGCAGCCATCGGTGGGCCGACTCTTGCCGGTGGGATCGTGGGTTTGCTTGGCGGCCCAATTGCTCTAGCTGTGCCTGCTTTGATGTCTGCGCTCAATGCTGTGCTTTATCGGGTACTGCCGGATCGTCCTGCGCCCTCAGCAACAACGATGAGTATGACTCGTGCGATGTCTCCGCGACGTATTCTCTCGCAGATTTCTGACGGATTTACCTATGTGCGTCGCTCTCGTTTGCTCGTATCTGCGCAGCTCGTCCAGTTTGCTTTGGGGGCAACCACCGCGGGATATATCTACGGGGTTGTGGTGTATCTGAAGTCCTCGCTGGATGTTCCTTCGTGGCAAGTCGGGTTCATCCTTGCAGCTTCGGGCGTAGGTGGCATTGCCGCCTCGTTACTGTTAGAGCGGTTTATCCCCATTGAGTACTACAGGATCGTCATCATCATCGCTTTGCTGGGCGTATTAGCGATCCTCATCGGATTTACATTCGTAGAAAATCTCTTCATCTTAGCGGCTGGCTTATTCTTGCTAGACTGCTGCTGGGTAGCAGTGTTCATTTACGTGGGAACACTCAGCCAATACGTAACCAATGATGAGCATCTGGCTCGCGTGGACTCGGTTGAAACGCTCGTGTTCTTGGGTGCATCGAGCCTCTCGACACTACTAGCTGGCGCAATTATCCCCACTCACGGAGTTACCTGGTATCTGACAGCGATCTCGGTGGCGACTCTGCCTGCGATAGCAAGCTTAATATTCGTACCTAAGACCATACCCGCCAGAGGTGATGAGCCACGTAGAGATACCTCGCATACGTAGATCCAACGCGAGTTGTGATCAAAGGCTTTGAAGACGCATTAAGAACAAACCGTTCGCTCTAGGATTTCAAAGGCTGCATCGCGGAGAATGCTCTTTGACAACGTATCTTTGTATGCCCGCCATCTGGTAACTGCCCCCAAATCACCGCATATGCACCCACCCGCGCTACTCTTGCACCCACCTAGCCGTTCCATGCACCCACCTAGAGCCTTGTATCAAAATGAACGTCTAAATAACTTTGTGAAGCCCCCGGGGGCCCCGTTCACTCGATGTCCCCCCCCCCGGGACGCCTGCTTAGTCGTCTTCCGAAAGCGTGAACGAAAGCCAGTCGGCAATTTCGTCGCGCAGCTGCTCATCAGTCGGCAGAGGGCCAAACAACATCAGCTTCAGCGTTTCGATCCAATAGGTGAATCTGCTGTTCGCCGCGACGTATGCACTCGAAGAGAACCCACTGGGGAACTCCTCGCTCGGGCACGTCAGCCAATCCACGTGCTGGGTCCGCGGGGTGGCGACAACGCGAAAACGGTGGCCGTCGACCTCGAGGTAGGTTGTGCGGCGTCTGCGGAGCTTCATGCATCTCGTTGTATCACGGGTGTCCAAAACGCGATAGATTCCAGTTCTGGCTTTGATGCGGCGCAAAACGCACGAAGCAATCAGCACCCGGAACCAAGCCGCGAAAGGAAACTCGCGTTGACACCGACTCTCCGCCGACTGCGCACTTCCGATGTGACCGCTGTTTTGGACGCATTCTTGTCCGCCCCGGATATGGCCCGGCAAGGCGATGTGACAACCCTTGCGGATGCTGAGCGCTATGTCGGCAAACTGTGCGAAGCTTCTTCGCGCCACCGGCCGTGGGCAGTCTGCGACAGCGATTCCCTTGTCGGTGTGGTCTGTGTGACCGTCGACGAAGAGAACCGTTCTGGCTGGTTCTGGTACTGGATGACTGCACGAGCCCGCGGCCGAGGCTGGACAAGTAGGGCAGCCGCCACCGTGGCAGATTGGGCACTCGACCACGAAGGCTTGGAGCGGCTTGAACTCGGCCACCGGGTGAACAACCCTGCATCCGGACATGTGGCGCGATCCGCTGGCTTCATCAAAGAGGGCACCGAGCGAGCAAAGTTCCTCATTGACGGCCAGCGGATCGACGTTGACACCTACGGGAGGCTGACAGCTGACCCGCGCCCTAAATACGACAGCATCCCTATGCGGATTGAATAATGACGGCTGTGAACCTGTGCCTTCAACACAGCAGTGCGAGTGGGACAACGGCCACACCGTCCGGTCTTCGGTAAGCATCTGTGCCCGTTGTGACCACGACCTTGTCCGCCAAGCGCGGACCGATGTGATCGCCCAACCAATGCAGGTGGCGAACGTCCCTGTCCGTGGGTGTTGGCTTCAACTTCACTTCGAAGGCAACGACCCTGCCGTCGTACCGTTCAAGAATCAGGTCGATCTCCTGTGCTCCGCCTTGTGTGCGCAGATGTGAGACCTTCGCCTCGGAAGCCTGTCCAGCCGCGCGAACAGTGAGAGTGACCAGCGATTCGAAGAGCTGGCCAAACAGCTCCCACGAGCCGGGCTCGCCGGAGGCAAGGATGTTGGGCGTAAGACCGAGCAGAGCAGCCGCAATGCCGGGATCAAATATCTGATGCTTCGGGGCAGCAGTGAGCTTTTTGAATGGGGAGGGGTTGGGGAACCATGCCGGTACCGGATCCAACAGCCACAGTTTGCTGAGGATGTCGCGGTAACCCAGAGCCGAATCTTTGGAGATTTTGGCAGCGTCACCCGGAGAGGCAGCATTCAGAATTTTGGTGTACGAAGTGGTGGTTGAGGATGCCGCTGCGTATGCCGCCCACCATGCACGCAGCGATTCTGGTTTGCGCACCAGGAGTCCCTGCTCTGGAACGTCGCGGTCGATAACGCGCTGGACATAGGCGTCGATGAGCTGGCGACGAAGCCGGGCTGGCTGTCGGCAGACGCCCGGCAGTCCGGTAGCGGACAGTGCTTCAGCATAGTCTGTCAGCGAATAGTCTGTGTGGCCGGAGATTGTGGCTGTGCCTGTGAAGAGCTTAGCGATTTTGACCGTTGGTGAGGTGTCAGCGCGCTCAGACAGGGCGAGTGGTCGCATCCGTAGGCTGATCACACGTCCGGCGCCTGAGTGCGTATCGACGCCCTGCTTGGGTGTGGCGCTTCCGGTCAGCAGGTAGCGCGTGGTTACCTGCTTGTCTACATTCCTCCTCACCGCATCCCAAACTTGAGGCAAGTGCTGCCATTCATCGATGCACAGTGTGTCTTCGGCAACCAATAGGGCGTCCATGTCAGCCCGAAGGAGCTCCCGTTCGCTGTCACGGTCGAGGAAGTATGTTCGATTCGCTCGCCTTGTGGCCGTCTCGGACTTGCCCACTGCTTTTGGTCCGTCGATGGCGATGGCAGATGCCCCCGTCAGCTCGTCCAATTCAAGGTCGATGTAGCGCGGGAGATACGAGGGGCTGTCAGTCGGGTAGTCGATGGCCATAGTCTGAACAATAGCAGGCTAACCGCCGATTTATCGAGGAGATAACCGCCAACTTATCGCCTCGTTACCAGGCGGTTTATCGGCCTGTTAGCCGCTAATTTATCGGCCCGGTGCCTGAACAGACACTTCACCGCGCCCCTCACTGCGCTCCGGCGAGGTGGGGGTAGTGCTTCTCTGTCACATTGGGGTGGCTGCGCAGGCGGGAAGCGAAGGCGTTGTCGCCGTAGACGGTGTGCAGGACATCGAGTTCGTCGACCGAAACCCCGCGGGCGTTCGAGGCAAGTTCCGGAGGGAGGTTGACTGCCGGCAGCTGCGCGCTCAGTGCTGGGTTGTAGAAGAACGGCACCGAGATCCTGTCTTCACCGGGCTTAGTCGGCAGCACACGGTGGAGCGTGGCTTTGAGGTAGCCGTCGGTTGCGACCTCCAGCAGTTTGCCGATGCTGACGACGAAGGTGTTCTCAATCGGATCAGCGTCGATCCAGCCGTCATCTGTCAGCACCTGCAGTCCCGAAGTTCCCGGCTGTGGGTACAGCAGCGTGAGAGTGCCGGAGTCACGGTGTTCGCCCACGCCCTGCGTGACCGAGTCATCAACGGCTGCGGGGTAGCGGACGATCTTGATGAACGATTCGGGCTCATTCGCAAATGCGGGTGCGAAGTGATCAGCCGGCTGGCCCAGACTCTGCGCCCATTCGCTCAGCAGCTTGTCGCCGACCTCCGTCAGCTGCTTAAACCAGCTGTCGGTGATGGTTTTGAGCTCCGGGAGTGACTCCGGGTACTGGTTGGGGCCGCGTAGGTTGTCGTAATCGTGTTCCGGTTCGGCAATGGCGGGTCGGTCAGCGCCGATGTCGATCTGTTCGCGCCAGTCGACAACACCTCGCGTGTGTTCGCCGCCGGTGCGGGTGTACCCACGGAAGTGCTTGGAGTGAGTGTTCTCAATCGCGAGCTTTTGTTCTTCCGGCAGGTCGAAGAACTTCTGCGAGACTTCGAGAATCTGCGCGAAATCCTCAGCGGGAATTCCGTGGCCGGTCAGGTAGAAGAACCCGATTTCGTGTGTCACCCGGCGCAGTTCTTCGCGGAACTGCTCGGCGGTTGCCGGATCGTCGGCCAGGCTGAGATCAAGGATGGGCAGCTGTTTCGCGGTCATGGGTGCCTCTGCATTCTTCGGTGGAATTGCTCAACAACGCCGACGCTAGACACGTACGAGGCGCCCACGGGGTTCCGCTGTCACGGCCGGAAAGATTCCGTCATCTGGGGGGTGGTTTCTTTGACACTCTGTGACAGACGATGACTGAAATGGCAGGCCGACTCCAGCCTCAACCTCTCACCCTCCGCTCAGAGCCCGCCGAAGGAAACCCCCGGCTCGGGGTGAGAAGTCACGAGGTGCGGAATCTGGGGGAGCGCTCCGTCATCGCGGATGAAGGTGCACAGAACCGCGGCGGCATCATCGAGTCCGGCCTCTTCGCTGTTGCGGCCCTTCTTTGTGGGCAGCCCGTAGATGAGCGGCTCATTGCCAGTGAGCACTTCCGGCTGATAGCAGCGCTCACCCTTGTACAGCGCTTGCGCGCTCAGCGCTGGGTCACCGGACTTCTGCACGACTGCGAATCCCCATTCCTCCAGTCCCGCTAGTGCTGAACGGACCTGCTCGAAAGAGCCGATCGCAGCCGGGTTCTCTCCATCGATGAGCAGCTCCCACCCATCGGGCGCCTGCGCTGTGAAATCAAAATCCACTGCGGGTACCGGGCTCGCGTCAGGGGAATCGCCAAGCGGAGCCGCCGCCGGCTCGCTGTGCTTCTTCTTGAAAATGGAGAACATCGTGACCTCTCTGTCGGTGGACAGTCAGTCTTTCACCGGTCGCACCTTTGAACTGCCCGTTGCTCGCATCTCCCGCCGTCCTTCACGGGGAGTTCACCACGATGTCACTCACGAGGTGCCGCCGGCACACTTTCCGAGCCCGGTTTACGGGATGCTCGCCTGGGTTCTCCCTGCATCATCGTCGCAGGTCAGGCGGTCTGCGAGTGGTTACGCGATATTCATCTGCGAGTGATCTGAGTGACGCTTCGCCCTTTTACGGTTTCAAAGCACCCACACATTGTTTTCCCAGGAAGGCTTTGATGCGCTCTCCAGCTGCTGAGCACACAGACATCGCCCATCCCGGTTCACTGAAGCGGCAGACCATTCGCGCTCGCATTATTGCGCTGCTTGCGGTCTTTGCGCTTCTCACACCGGGGCTGACCGCACTCGAAACATGGCAGGCCGCACCTGCTGCCGCAGAGGTCACCGACGAACAGCTGTCCAAGGGCGGCGTACTGCGGACCTCGGAAACCCAGCCGGTTGCTCCCGGCCTGGACCTGACAACCTTCTCCCGCCTCGAACAGCCAGGCTGGAACGAAGGCAGCGTTCTCACCGCTGATCTCAGCGAGTCAACACTGTCGACGGACCTGCGCGACACTGGGACGGTAACGGGACGCGCACCGCTGGACGACGTCATGCACCAGGGTCCGCGCGGAAAAGAAGCTGTTGCTGCAGTCAACGGCACCTTCTTCGACATCAACCACTCCGACGCCCCGATCTACACATCGGTCAGCAGCGACGGCCTGCGCGCAGGAAATTCGAAGCCTCAGCCATCCCTGACGATCGATCAGGGCCGTGCAGCAGTCCAGCAGCTTTCCGCAACGGGCACCGCAACACTGCCCGAAGGCAAGAAGCACGAACTCGCCGGCATGAACACCCCGCAGCTGGCAGCGGACGGAATCGGCATCTACACCTCGGCGTGGGGTGACTACACCCTCGACCGCCCGGTCGGAGCGCCGGACAAGAAGGCTAAGAAGATCGCCGCGGCCGTTATCGAAGACGGCACCGTCACGGAAACCACCGACATTGTCGACAGCTTCGGCAAACGCCGCGTGGCCGATGGCACCCAGGTGCTCATCGGCCGTGAAGCAGGAGCAGAGACCATCGCCCAGCTGGAAGAGGGCGACAAGGTTGAAATCGAAGTCGGACCGTCTGAAGACGTCGACCTCGGCATCGCAGGATCACACCAGATCCTCACCAACGGCACCGTGCCGAAGATGACCGACAGCCTCGCAACGGGCACCCACCCGCGCACCGCCGTCGGCATCAGCAAAGACGGAACCGAACTGTACGTCATGGTCCTCGACGGCCGCTCAAACAAGTCACGCGGTATGAACCTCACCGAAATCGGTGAACTGCTGCGTGACATGGGTGCGCACAACGCGCTCAATCTCGACGGCGGAGGATCGTCCGCCATGTCCGCCCGCGTTGCGGGTGATGACGGTCCGAAGATCTGGAACACACCCTCGGACGGACAGGTGCGTGAGGTTCCCAACGCCCTCGTCTTCTACTCCTCCGCAAAGTCCGACGACACCTCGGATGTCCAGGTGAGCCTCGGTCTGAAAGGCGAGGACGCGGTGTTCCCAGGGCTCACCCGCACCGTCAAGGGCACGGGTCTGTCCTCCAACCTGTCCCCGGCTGAAGCCGCAGGAAAGTTCAGCGCAGACGCGCCCCTGAAGGTCGCCGCGACTGACAAGAACACAGCCCGCATCACTGGTGAAGAACGCGGAACCGGCACGGTCACCTACAGTGCGGGTGACAAGAACGACGAAACAAAGCTGCGGGTGCTCGGCAAAGCCATCGCACTGCGCGCCTCGGAGAAGTCACTCAGCCTGCCAGACGCTGACGCCAGCGCGAAGATCACCCTCACCGGTCTCGATGCTGACGGCCAGCGGGCGCGCATCGAAACCGCCGATGTCAAAGTCAGCACCACTGGGGGAGTAGAAGTCGAAGACGACGGACTGGCCACCTGGACCGTTAAGGCGACAGGCGAAACACCCACGGGCAAGATCACCTTCACCGTCGGCGACCTCAGCACCACTGTGACAGTCGCCTACGGAACCAAGGACACTGGCGTGTGGGACTTCTCGGACCCCGAGAACTTCGAAACCGCGAATGCACGCGCGTCCGGCGAGATCGCCAAAGCAGAAGGCCAGGACGGCAAGCCTGCCATCGGCATGAAGTACGACTTCACATCCTCGGCAGCCACCCGCGGCTTCTACCTGGGCTCGAAGGAAACCGAACCCGTCGACGGCACAGCCATCGGCTTCAGTCTCGACGTGAAAAGTGACGGCACCGGGGCGTGGCCCCGCCTGCAGGTGACCGACGCCAATGGCACAGTCGCCAACCTCGACGGGGACCACCTCGAAGAAGAAGGCTGGCAGAAGGTCAGGTTCGCCGTTCCGGAGGGCCTTGCACAGCCACTGACAGTCGACCGCATCCGCATCATGGAAACCCGACCGGAAGCCCAGTACAAGGGCGACATCGCGGTCTCCAACCTCCAGGTGACAACAGTGCCGACTGCGGAAGGCGAAAAGGACTCCGCAATCCACGACCCGGCACTGCTTGCCCACGGAAGCACGGCAGACCGCCTCCAGCGGATCGCCGTGATGAGCGATGCGCAGTTCATCGCCGAACAGCCTGATTCTGCAGCCGTTGAAGGCGCCCGCCGCACTTTGCGTGAAATCCGCGAAGCTAAGCCTGACCTGCTCATCATCGACGGTGACTTCGTGGACGAAGGGTCGAAGGAGGACTTCGACCTGGCGAAGAAGATCCTCGACGAAGAGTGGGATAAGAACATTCCGCACATCTACGTGCCCGGCAACCACGAAATCATGGGCAGCAAAGACATCGGCGTGTTCGAAAAGGAGATCGGCCCGGCAACAACTTCGCAGGACCTCGATGGCACCCGCGTGATCACGCTCAACACCGCTGGCGGTTCGCTGCGCAGCGGCGGAATCGACCAGATCGAAAAGCTTGAAAAGCAGCTGGACGAAGTCGCGGCTGATGACAAGCTGACGGGTGTCACGGTGTTCTTCCACCATCCGCCGAACGATCCGCTGCCCACCAAGAGCAGCCAGCTGTCGGATCAGCGTGAAGCTCGTGCGTTTGAGAAGCTCATGGCTGATTTCAAACGCTCTTCAGGTAAGTCGGCCGCGGTCATCAACGGTCACGTCGGTGCTTTCCACGGTTCGGCTGTTGAGGGTGTGACCTATCTGATCAACGGAAACTCGGGTAAGAACCCGGCGGGAACACCGGAAACGGGCGGCTTCACCGGCTGGACGATGCTCGGCATCGACCCGGCCAAGGGCAAGGTCGGAAAGAACCCATCACCGCAGGACCGCGTGAACTGGCTGGCAGCTGAAACCCGCCCCTGGGCTGACGAGGTGTCTCTCGAAGCTGCCGGTGCTGTTCCGCTCGGTGAGAGCGGCTCGGCTTCCGCGTCCTTTAAGCAGGACGGTCGGACCGTTCCGGTGGCTTGGCCTGTTACCGCTCAGTGGGGCGGCGACGGCGTGCAGGTCGTCGATGGCAGCCAGCAGTTCGAGCGTGCGGCAGCTCAGGACGCTGTCATTCGATTCAATCCGTCCACCGGCGAGATCACAGCTCTTCGCCCGGGAACGGCAAAGCTGAGCGTGACCGTCAATGGCCGTACTGCCACCCAGCAGGTGACAGTTCCTGCAGCTGATAACGAACAGCCGGAGCCGGAAGCGCCGGAGAACCCTGACGAAGGTGAAGAACCGGGTGAATCAGAGCCGGGCGGCTCTGACTCGGACGGTTCGGAAGGTGACGAACCGGGTGACGCCGGCGATGGTCAGTCGGGTGGCGGCACCTCGGAAGACTCGACCGGCAGCGACACCGCAGATGACAGTGGTTCAGGTGACGGTGCTTCGGCAGAGGCGTCGTCCACTGGTCCGGGTGCTCAGTCTGGTGCACTCCCGCGTACGGGAACAGAAGTTGCCGCACTGTTGGTGCTTGCGCTGGTGGGCATCGGCACGGGCAGTGTGCTGCTGATGGGTACGAGGCGCAAAGCTAAGCACTGACGTGTGTGCCGATAGGCGCTCCTAATGGCAGGGCAGTCACCTCTGACGGTGGCTGCCCTGCTGCATTGTGCGGTTGCATTCAGTCCTTGCCTGGAACAGCGGAATACACCGCGAGGTCGCGGACCTCGCCGCGAAGCACTTCGCCGTTGCGGCGGATGCCCTCGAATGTGAACCCCGCTTTCTCAGCAACCTTGCGTGACGCTGCATTGTCGGGGTGGACGCAGATTTCAACCCGCTGTGCGCCGCGCGCAAAGGCGAAATCTGTCACAATCCGCACAGCAGCTGTCATGAGTCCCTGTTCGCGTGCCCACGGGGCAGACATGTAGCCCAACGACACGTAATGGGCAGTATGGACGCGCATATCAATCTGGCCTGAGTATCGGCCAGGGTGTTCTGCTGTTGGGGAGGTGATGACCCACGAGGGTTCCGGTGGGTTCGCGCACCAGTCAAGCGCCATGTCACGGGTGTAGTGCTGGGGGACCTGCGTCCATTCGAGCACGGCGGGGTCGGTGCAGGTGGCCACAAGGTCGTTTGCGTCATCCAGTCGGTACGGGCGGAGAGTCACAGCACCGTCAGACAGTTCACCGGCATTGAGGAAACGGTTTTCGCTGTGCGCCATCAGTGCCTGCCTACGGTCACGAAGTCAATGAGTTCTTCGACTCGACCTGACAGGGTCCAGTCGACATCCCCGATGGACCTCACTGAACCGAGAATCCGCTGCCAGGCTCGTGCCGTGTCGGTGTGGTCGGCGTGCGGCCAGCCGATCTGGCGCAGAACACCCAGCTTCCAATCTTCTCCGCGCGGCACCTGCGGCCATTCGGCAATCCCAACAACAGACGGCTTCACGGCCTGCCAAATATCGACGTACGGGTGACCCGTGACTCGCACGTGCTCAGCCCACGGCTGCCTGGCGACTTCGCTGACGATCCGCGTTTCCTTTGTGCCCTCGATTAGGTGGTCGGCAAGTACTCCAACCCGGTGCTCGGCATCCGGTTGGAACTCGACGAGCGCCTCCATGAGGTCATCCAGGCCGCCTAGGGGTTCCACAACAACCCCCTCGACCCGCAGGTCGTCACCCCAGATCTTTTCGACCAGCTCCGCATCGTGCTTTCCCTCAACCCAGATACGGCTGCCCCGGGCGACTCGCGCCTTGGTCTGCACGGCACGGCTTCCCGAGGCGGTGCGTCCGGGCTGTTTCTGTGCGGTTGGTCGCGGGCGCACGAGCTCCACCGGCCTGCCCTCGAGCAGGTAGCCGAAGCCCAGGGGGAACGCCTGCGTGCGACCGTGCCGGTCTTCGAGGTGGATGAGGAAACCGCCGTTGGTCTTCTCGAGCTTCACAATGGCTCCGACGTAGCCGGTCTCAACCTCTTCAACGACCATTCCGCGTTTGACCTCAACCTGTTGGGTCTGAGGTCGTTGGTGGGTGCGGCCAGAAGAGAGGACATCGCGTCCATAGCGGTCAGACATGACGACCACGGTACCCGCGTACCGGCGCCACTGGTCGCATTGTCGTGCGTGGTTTTGCTCGCAGGGTCGACATCCGCAGAGGTGGGGCGTTTGTATAGATGTGCGCGCATCACTAGAATTGGCACTCTAGGACTGAGAGTGCCAAGGCGGTGCGGCTGACACGCGCCGCCTGGTTGGGTGCAGATGGGAGCGATCCGGGATGAACGACGAGCGGCGCAGCAGAGTTCTGCGGGCCATCGTCGAAGACTATGTGGCCACCAACGAACCGGTCGGCTCGAAAGCCCTTGTCGAACGTCACAAACTCGGTGTTTCCTCAGCCACCATCCGCAACGACATGGCGGCACTCGAACAAGAAGGCCTCATCGCACAGCCCCACACATCGGCCGGCCGCATCCCGACCGATGCGGGCTACCGAGCCTTCGTTGACCGCATCGACGACGTCAAACCGCTCTCCAGCGCAGAAAAGCGGGCCATTTCCCAGATCCTGTCCAGCACACAGAGCATTGACGACACCCTCGCGCAGACAGTCCGACTGCTGTCGCGGCTGACACACCAAGTGGCCCTCATCCAATACCCGGTGCGCGCACAGACCACCATCCGGCGCATCGAACTGGTGCAGCTGAGCCCCGAGCGGATCCTCGTCATCCTCATCACCGACACCGGTGAAGTCGAACAGCGCATAGTCGAAGTGCTCGACCCGGTTGACGAAGACGATGTCCGGGGCATGAGGCGTGCCTTCAACGAGGAGCTGGAAGACACGCGGCTCGACGCTGTTGAAGACACCCTCAGCGGACTCGCAGTGCCTGCGGCACTTGCTCAGACTGCAACCGCAATCGCCGAACGGCTGGTGGAACTTGCCCGCAGCAAACGGCAGGACCGGCTGATCATGGCAGGCGCCGCCAACCTCGCCCGAGCAGGCAGTGAGTTCGGCACCCATATGGGTCCGCTGCTCGAAGCAATCGAAGAACAGGTTGTGCTGCTGAAACTGCTCGCGGACATGCAGGCTGACGGAATTGCCGTGCAGATCGGCAGTGAGAACCGCTTCGAAGCGCTTGCCGGAGCATCACTCATCGCAACCGGCTACGGAACAGAAGACACAACCGCCTCACTGGCAGTGCTCGGCCCCACCCGCATGGACTACCCGACAACAATGGCAGCCGTCAGAGCCGTAGCGAAATACGTGTCAACCATCCTGTCGGACTGACTGCACGCTCTGACCAGCTGACCGCCCTTCCAAAGACCGCAAGCACACCACTGAACCCCGTACTTTCACAGACGCATCCGAACGAAAGAAGAAGCAGTGAGCGATCACTACGAAACACTTGGCGTTGAACGCGACGCTTCCGCAGACGACATCAAAAAGGCCTACAGGAAGCTCGCCCGCAAGTACCACCCGGACGTCAACCCCGGTCACGAAGACGAATTCAAAAAAGTCTCCGTGGCCTACGAAACATTGTCGGACCCGGATAAGCGACGCCAGTACGACATGGGCGGCTCCACCGGAGGCGCCGGTGGATTCGGCGGCTTTTCCGACCTGTTCGACACGTTCTTCGGCGGGGGAGGCCCACGCCAGGCCGGCCCGCCGAACCAGCGCGTTCGCCCCGGCCGCGACGCCCTTGTTGAACTCACGATCGACCTCGAAACCGCTGTCTTCGGCGGAAAAGAAGACATTCGCGTGCAGACGGCCGTCACGTGCGAAACCTGCCACGGCGGCGGTGCCCGCGAAGGCACCAAACCCGAAACCTGCGGCCTGTGCCACGGAGCGGGCACCATTTCGGCTGTTCAGCGGACCATCCTGGGTGACATGCGCACCCAGCAGGTGTGCGGTAACTGCTCCGGCTACGGCGATGTCATCAAAGACCCCTGCAACAGCTGTGGCGGTGAGGGCCGTGTGCGCGAAGAGAAGACCCTCGCCGTCAAGATTCCCGCCGGCGTGCACGACGGCACCCGCATCCTCCTGTCCGGCCACGGTGAGGTCGGCCCCGGCGGCGGCCCGGCTGGTGACCTCCACATCGAAATCACCGTCCGCGAACATGACGTCTTCACTCGTGATGGCGACAACCTGCGCGCCGAACTGTCCGTGCCCATGACTACAGCGGCTCTCGGCAGCACCGTGACACTCGAAACCTTCGACGGTCCGCGTGAACTGACAATCGAACCGGGCACTCAGACCGGCACCGTGGAAACACTGGCCGGGCTCGGTGCGGGCCGCCTGCGCCGCGAAAGCCGCGGCGACCTGCTGGTGACGGTCGTCGTGCAGACGCCCACCAAACTCAACGGCGAACAGAAGAAGCTCCTGCAGCAGCTCTCACAAATGCGCGGCGAAGACTCGGCCGACCACGGTCTGCAGAAGAAGTCCAAGAGCGCCTTCAGCCGCTTCCGCGAAAGGTTCGCACACAGGTCGTGAGTCTTCCCGTCTTCTACACCGACGTCCCGCTGGGGGACGTCCGCCCCGGCCAGAGCCTGACGCTTACCGGCCAGGCACACCGTCACGCCGTGATCGTACGGCGGATGAAAGCCGGCGAAGCCCTCGAACTCACCGACGGGGCTGGTCTGCGGGTGCGCGGGGTTCTCGAATCGGCTTCTAAAGAAGCCGCTGTTCTTAAGATTGACGAGGTGGAGCGCGAGCATCCGCAGAGCCCTCGGCTTGGTCTGATCCAGGCTTTGGCTAAGGGGGACCGCGACCTAGCGGCAGTGGAAACCGCGGTCGAAGTCGGCGTCGACGTGGTCGTGCCGTGGCAGGCGCAACGCTCAATCGTGCAGTGGAAAGGCACGAAGGCCGCTAAAGCGCACGACAAATGGGCCAACCTCATCCAGGCGGCCGCCCTCCAGTCCCGGCGCGTGAACTTTCCACAGCTCGAGCAGCTGAGCTCCACCTCGTTCGCGGTCGAGAAAGCGCGCGAAGGCGCGCTCGTCATCGTTCTGCACGAAAGCGGAACCCGACCCTTCGTGCAGACTGTGCGCAGTGAGCTCAGACAGCGTGAGGCGGATGAAATCTACGTGGTCGTCGGCCCCGAGGGCGGTATCACGGACGCAGAACGACAGCAGATGGAAGAAGCCGGAGCCGTCACCGCGGTGCTCGGCCCCACGGTTCTGCGGGCATCTTCGGCGGGCCCAATCGCACTCGCGCTTGCCCAGCAGGAACTGGGACGCTGGGACCCGTCCGAAAACAGCTAGGCTGGTAGAAGAGAACTGAGGAAAGGAAGCTCTCCTGGACACTGACCAGAGCACCGCACTGTCCGTTCCCGAATCCGTCGACCTCATCGCACTGTACGGACCGCAGGATCAGAACCTGCGGACAGTCGAAAAGCTGTTCCCCGACGTCAAAATCCATGTCCGCCAGCGCACCATCCAGCTGACCGGCGACCCCACGAGTGTGGCCCGCGTGACCGAAGTGTTCGGCCACATGCGCAAAATCATCGCCAGCGGCGGCCGCCTCGACCCCGAAGCCGTATCTCGCGTGGCCGGAATGCTCGACGAGGGCCAGGACTCGGCGAAGGTCATGACCGACAACATTCTCTCCACCCGCGGCAAGACCGTGCGGCCGAAGACTTTCGGCCAGCACGAATACGTCACCTCGATCCGCGAGAACACCATCACGTTCGGGATCGGCCCGGCCGGTACCGGCAAAACGTACCTGGCGATCGCCATGGCTGTGCGCGCCCTGCAGAACCAGGAGGTCTCCCGCATCATCCTGGCCCGCCCAGCGGTCGAAGCGGGGGAGAAGCTCGGCTTCCTGCCCGGCACTCTTGACGAAAAGATCGACCCGTACGTGCGGCCGCTGTATGACGCGCTGCACGACATGATCGAAGCCGAGCGCATCTCATCGCTGCTGGACCAGGGAATCATCGAAGTGGCCCCACTGGCCTACATGCGCGGCCGCACACTCAACGACGCCTTCATCATCCTCGACGAAGCGCAGAACACCACGCCTGAACAGATGAAGATGTTCCTGACCCGCCTGGGCTTCAATTCCCGCATGGTGGTCACCGGCGACACCAGCCAGATCGACCTGCCCGGCGGAACGAACTCTGGACTCAACGTGGTTCAGTCGATCCTCGGCAATGTCGACGACATCAAATTCCACCGGCTGACCGCGAAAGACGTCGTTCGACACTCACTCGTGACGAAGATCGTCCAGGCCTACGAAGAATGGGCGTAGAAAACAGCACCGACCATGAGCATAGAAATCCACAACGAAACACCCGCGGACGTCGACCTTGAAGCGGTGCGCGGCGTAGCTGCACTCGCGTTGGAACATCTGCAGATCCACCCGGATGTTGAACTGTCCATCCAGTTCATCGACACCGAACAGATGAGCCAGCTGCACGTGCAGTGGATGGACCTTGCAGGCCCCACCGACGTCATGTCCTTCCCCATGGACGAACTGCAGCCCGGCGCTCAGGCCGGCATGCTCGGTGACATCGTCATCTGCCCTGACGTCGCACAGCAGCAGGCAGAAGCCAACGGCCACAGCCAAGCTGACGAAATCCAGCTGCTCACCGTCCACGGTGTTCTCCACCTGGCCGGCTACGACCATGGAACGGCTGAAGAAAAGCAGGAGATGTTCGGCAAGCAGGCCGATGTTCTTCGCGCCTGGTTTGCCCGCACAGAACCTGAGCGAACGCGGCTGCCGATCCCCACGGAGTCCTAAGTGGAAATAGCCCTGAACTTCCTGCTGGCACTGCTGAGCCTCACCCTGGCAGCGGTGCTGGCAGCTGCTGACGCCGCGTTTTCCACAGTCAGCCATCACGAAGTCGAAGAAGCAGTCGAGGACGGCAAGCGCACAGCCCCGAAGGCTGAGCGGATCCTCAAAGACCTGCCCACGCACATCAACGTGCTGACCTTTGTGCGGCAGCTGTTTGAAACTGCCGCCGTCGTGTTCACCCTGCTGGCCTTCACAAGCTTCATCGACAGCATGCCCACAGCGCTCATTGTCACCGCCCTGACATCAGCTGTCGCCGTGTTCGTCATCGCAGGCGTTTCGCCCAGGACAATCGGGCGACGCAAAAACCTCACGGTTGTGCTTGCTTCGGCTCCGCTGGTCTCCGGCCTGCGCCAAGCACTCGGCCCGGTGGCCCGCGTGCTCGTATGGCTGGGCAACATGCTCACTCCGGCAAAGGTGTTCCGCGATGGCCCGTTCGTGACAGAAGAGCAGCTGCGCGACCTCGTGGATCGGGCCAGCGCCGGCAACATCATCGAAGACGACGAACGCGACATGATCGAAAGCGTCTTCAACTTGGGCGACACCCGGGCGTACAAAGTCATGGTGCCCAGGCCCGACCTCGTGTACCTGCGCTCTGAAAGCACACTCGAACATGCCATGACGGTGTTCCTGCGCTCGGGCTTTTCGCGCATCCCGGTTGTGGGCAAGGATCTTGACGACGTCCGCGGCATCGTGTTCCTCAAGGACGTCGCCCGGCGCCTGCACACCCACCCTGAGGATCGCGACCAGCCGGCCCTCGACATCGCCCGCCACGTGACTTTCGTGCCGGACACCAAAACGGTGGACTCGCTCCTGCGCTTCATGCAGGTCGAAGCGACTCACATGGTCATCATCGTCGACGAGTACGGCGGCACCGCCGGTCTGATCACAATTGAAGACATCGTCGAAGAGATCGTCGGGGAAATCGCGGATGAGTACGACCGCGATGAAGACGACATCGTTCCGCTCGAAGGCGGGGGAGCGCGCGTTGCTACCCGCACCGACATCGAGGACGTTGCAGAATACTTTGACGTGCGGATCGACGAGGAAGACGTCACCACCGTCGGCGGTCTGCTGGCAAGCGAACTGGGCGAGGTGCCGATTGCCGGCTCTGAAGCTGTCATCAACGGGCTGCGGCTGGTTGCCGAGCCGGGCCAGGGTCGCCGCCACCGCATCAGCCACGTCATCATCACCCGGGAGGAAGAATGAGTCTGTTCCGCGAAGTTCCCGACGACTTCCGCGCTGGTTTTGCCTGCTTCGTCGGCCGCCCCAACGCTGGAAAGTCGACGCTGACGAATGCGCTGGTCGGCACGAAGATCGCCATCACGTCGTCCAAGCCGCAGACCACGCGTCACACGATCCGCGGGATCGTCCACCGGGATGACCACCAGCTGGTTCTTGTCGACACCCCCGGTCTGCACCGTCCGCGCACCCTGCTCGGTTCGCGCCTGAACGACCTTGTAGCCGACACTCTGCGCAGCGTTGACGTCATTGCGCTGTGCATCCCCGCGGATGAAAAGATCGGCCCCGGTGACCGCTACATCGCCGAACAGCTGGCTGATTCACGGGGCTCCACGCCGGTCGTCTGCATTGTGACGAAAGCCGACAAGGTCGACCGTGCTGGCCTTGTTGAAGCTCTCACCGCGGCCGGTGAGCTCATGGACTTCGCAGACATCGTTCCGGTGTCCGCCGTGGATGACTTCCAGGTCGACACGGTTGACGAGGTGCTCGCCAAACACCTGCCGCTGAGTCCGCCGCTGTACCCGGACGGGGACATCACGGACGAACCCGAGCGGGTCCTCATCGCGGAGTTTGTCCGCGAAGCCGCACTCGAAGACATTCGCGACGAACTGCCGCACTCCCTAGCGGTGCAGGTCGAAGAGATCCGCCCGCGTGAAGACCGGCCGGAAGACCGTCCCCTCATGGAGGTCTACGTCAATATGTACGTGGAGCGGCAGAGTCAGAAGGCCATCATCATCGGCCGAGGCGGATCTCGCCTGAAAGAGGTCGGTCGTAAGGCGCGCAAGCACATTAAGGGCATCCTCGGCACCCCTGTCTACCTCGACCTGCACGTGAAGGTTGCGAAGGACTGGCAGCGTGATCCGCGGGCTCTGGGTCGCCTGGGCTTCGAATTCGAATAGGCGTCGCTGCGGGCTGACGTCGGTGCCGTCCGGCGCATCCGGCTACACTTGCCGGCGTGACTCAAGCCGTTCATCTCACCGACCGTGACCCCCGCGTCAACCGCGACGAACTTCTTGCTGACTTCGTTCCCCCTCCGCAGTTCGAAGGGGTGTCTTTCGACAGCTACCAACCCGATCCGGCCCAGCCGTCCCAGTCCCAGGCACGAGACAGCCTGCAGGCTTTTGCGCAGGCCGGACGAGGTGGAGGAGGGCTGTTCAAGAAGCTCTTCGGCAAGGGCGACAAGTTAGCTGAGAAGGGCATCTACCTAGACGGCGGCTACGGTGTCGGCAAAACCCACCTGCTGGCCTCAGCGTGGCACGCCTCTGAGAAGCCGGCCGCTTTCGGCACCTTCGTCGAATACACCAACCTCATCGGCGCACTGGGCTTTCCCACTGCCAAGGCGGAACTCGAGAAGATGAAGCTCGTCTGCATTGACGAGTTCGAACTCGATGATCCGGGTGACACCGTCATGATGTCGCGCCTCATGCGCGAACTGACTGATGCCGGCACGAAGATCGTCGCCACCTCCAACACTCTTCCCGGTGCACTGGGGCAGGGGCGCTTTGCCGCACAGGACTTTCTGCGCGAAATTCAGGCGCTGTCTGATCAGTTCGACGTGCTGCGAATCGACGGTGATGACTACCGCCACCGTGAAATCACTGAGCCTCCGGAGCCTTTGGGTGCTGAAGAGCTCGCAAGTGCCGAGGAGAAGGTTCTGAGTGATGGGCGAGTGCTTGCGACTGATGAGTTCCCCGAACTCGTTGAGCACCTGCAGCGAATCCACCCCTCGAAGTACCGCAGGCTCATTGATGGTGTGCAGTTTGCTTCGTGGAGGCAGGTCGAACCGATCAGCAACGAAGGTGTCGCGCTGCGCTTTGTGGCTCTCGTCGACCGCCTGTACGACGCTGACATCGGGATAGTCAACTCCGGTATCCGCCTGGACAAGATCTTCTCTGACGAAATGCTCGGCGGGGGATACCGGAAGAAGTACATGCGCTGCCTTTCGCGCATGACGGCGCTGTCGTCGAAGTCTGTCGACGGCGCTGGTGAAAGCGGAAGCTGACCGGATTTTCGGGCTTTGCAGACACCGATCGGCAGATAGTGACGAGGGTCACTGTCTGCCGATTTGGTTTTCTGCAAAAGGATGTGTAATGTTTAATCCTGTTGCACGGCACGAAGGAAAACCTTCAAGTGCACCACGCGGATGTGGCTCAGTTGGTAGAGCATCACCTTGCCAAGGTGAGGGTCGCGGGTTCGAGTCCCGTCATCCGCTCTGGTTCGCCAGATATGGCGGTCGCCTCTGGTGGCGTGGCCGAGAGGCGAGGCAGCGGCCTGCAAAGCCGTATACACGGGTTCGAATCCCGTCGCCACCTCGAACAGGGCTGGCGCGATTGGCGCAGCGGTAGCGCGCTTCCTTCACACGGAAGAGGTCACTGGTTCGATCCCAGTATC
>NZ_KV789361.1:61601-365523 GCF_001807555.1 Brevibacterium sp. HMSC08F02
AAGAGGTCACTGGTTCGATCCCAGTATCGCGCACGGAGTTCGCTCCATTAACTGAATAGCCTTTTATAGGCGCGATTGGCGCAGCGGTAGCGCGCTTCCCTGACACGGAAGAGGTCACTGGTTCGATCCCAGTATCGCGCACAGACAGCCGGGGGTTTAGGCCCCCGGCTTTTTTGTGTCTCGAAGCTGTTGTTTCCCGTTTCTGGTGATTGTCGGTGAACGGGAGATGAAGTTCTCCTGGAAACTTCCGCCCGTATCGGCGATATGCTGTTCGAACCTTTAATGATCATTGAAGATCATTCGCGAACGCAGGACGCCGATCAGATACGTAAGGAAAAGACATGAGCAACAACCCGTTCGGACATGACGGATCCAATCCGCAGAACAATCCGTACGGCGGCGATTACGACCAGTCGGCGAACGGTTCAGGCAGCTACGACCATGGCAATTACGGCAACGGCGACTACAGCCAGGGTGATTACGGCAACCACTACTCGCAGGCTGACTTCGGCAGCAATTACGGGCAGGATGCTCCGCAATCGGTAGGCAGCCAGGGTGGCTACGCCGACTACCAGCAGCCGGTTGGCAGCCAGGGTGGCTACGCCGACTACCAGCAGCCGGTTGGCAGCCAGGGTGGCTACGCCGACTACCAGCAGGATCCGCAGGCTTACGGCGGCAGTGATCTCTACGGTGCTGGTGGTCCAGGCGGCCCGGTGGGTCCAGGTGGTGCCTCCAGCGCTGAAAAGAACAGTCTGGGTGTTATCTCGCTGGTCTCGGGCATCGTCGGCTTCTTCATTTGGCTGGCCGGCATAGTTGCGATCATCACGGGCTTTATGAGTCTCAAGGCCGTTAAGAACGGTCAGGCGAACAACAAGGGTGTCGGCCTGACCGGTCTTATCCTGGGCTTCTTCACGACTGTTGTCGGGTTGATTGTCACGGTTATCGTCGTGATCGTCTTTGTTATCGGCATCGGTGTCGCGGGCAAGGATCCAGGTCCGGCCGATCCTGGCGGCGGCACTGAAGCTCCGGCGGATCCGCAAGATGACGGCATCAACGCGGGGTCTGACAAAGCCGAGCTGATCGGCACCTACGAAGGCATTGAAATCCGCGCCTACGTCACCCACGGCAAGACTGATGAAATCACGGTTCCAGAAGAATTCGCCGAACGTGATGTTCTTGTCATCAAGTACTTCCTGAAGAACACGAGTGACCAGTCCGCACAGCTTGGCTACACCTCCGTCAAATGTGCTGCGGGCGGTAAGGACTGCTCTAAGAGCGTTCACGGTCGGATTGGTGATAAGCGGCTTGACAGCGCTGTTCTCAGCCTCGGTGCAAATCCCATCGGGGCCGGTGAAGAAGAAGAGTTCGTCACGGCTCAGTCAGTCGAATACAAGGATGCCGGTGACGCCGAGATTTCGCTGCTGGTCTCGGACAGGGATTTCAAGGACGAAAAGGAATTCAAGATCAAGTGATCTTGCCTGAGACAGGCCGGTGAGCGCGGGGTGGGAACTGGAAGTTCCCACCCCGCGCGGCCTTTCGGGATGCGGTCGATTGATGAGGAGCTGTAAAGTTCATCACCGTAATTCAAGTTGAGGCCCATGAGCTCGCGCCAGTTCTGGGCGTTTTTCACTGAGGAAACCGATAGGTCAATGAACAACAGCACGCCAGAATCGCCGTACGGACAGGCCCCACAGCCGCCCGGCCGCCCACCGCACTCGCCTGACAACTCCGGAAGCAGCTTTCCTTCTATGCATCAAGGGCCTGTAGGCAGCGATGACAACAAAGCTGGCCGCATCGGGCTGATCGCAGGCCTGGTTGGTTTGCTTGTCTGGATCCTCGGTCCCGTTGCGGCAGTTTTCGGATTTGTGGGCTTTCGAGCAGTCAAAAAGGGCAAAGCCGACAACAAGATTCCCAGCCTAGTGGGTCTGGTGTTGGGGCTTATTGAGACGCTCGCCCTCATCATTGTGACGATCGTGCTGGTAGTGACTCTGACGGCAGGTGGTTCTGCCATCAAGGGCGGTTCGAAGGGTGCCAGCCCGGCGGACGGAACCATCGACTCAAAGATTGACGACGCGAAGATGATCGCCGAAATCGACGGCGTTGAAATTCGCGCGGTGATTACAACGGCCACGCTTAGGTCGGACTACTTTGACCCTGAACTGCGCAGCAAAGAGATTCCGGTCGTCAAGTACTTCGTGACGAACAACTCCGACAGTATTACCTCGCCGAGGCTTCAGCACTCGTGCTCCGTACACGATGGGCTCCGGTGTGGAGACGTTCCCGATGGAACTGAAATCGACGACGACGTTGCAGACCAGCTCGGTTCAGTGGGAGGGGAGATGCGGCCGGGCGAAACGCACATCAGGGTCATCGGCCTCGGTTTCGCAGAGTCCCGCATCGACACAGCCGAGGTTACCCTCCACGTAAAGCTGGGCTACAGCGGAGACGAACAAACTTACGACATCATTACGCCGAAAAAATAAGGCCTGAACAGCAGAATCGGGGTGCGGGCGCAGGCCCTCATCCCGATTCTGCTGTTGTCTGCCCCTGCTCCTGGCCTTGTCTGACACAGCCAGCGGGTACAGTAGAAACGCTGAAACGACCACATAAAAGGAGAAGCCGTGTCTGACACGCTGACCGTCGCCGGAGAAGAGATTCCCTACACCGAAGGGATGACGAGCACAGAGCTCTTTGCATCCGATCCGACGACAGTGGCCGTCTGGATCAACGGCGCTTCCTGCGACCTTCACCGTGAGCTGCAGCCCGGCGATGTCGTCGAGCCCATCAGCATCAGCAGCGAAGAAGGCCTCAACATTCTTCGCCACTCCACGGCGCACGTTGTCGCACAGGCCGTACAGGAACTGTTTCCGGGAACCAAGCTCGGCATCGGCCCCTACATCACTGACGGCTTCTACTACGACTTCCAGGTTGAAGAGCCGTTCACACCGCAGGACCTCAAAGCCATTGAGAAGCGCTGCCAGCGGATCGTGAAAGAAGGCCAGACCTTCCACCGCACCGAAGTCAGCGACGACGAAGCTCGCACCCGCCTGGCCGACGAGCCCTTCAAACTCGAGCTCGTCGAAGACAAGGGCAAGGGCGCCGAAGGTGCCAGCGTTGAGGTCGGCGGCGACCAGCTGACCATCTACGAAAACCGCAACCGCAAGGGCGACATCGTGTGGGAAGACCTCTGCCGTGGTCCCCACCTGCCGTCTACCAAGCTCATCGGCAACGGCTTTGCCGTCACCAAATCCTCCGCAGCGTACTGGCGGGGCGACCAGTCCAACGCCAGCCTGCAGCGCGTCTACGGAACCGCGTGGCCATCGAAGGACGAACTGCGCGCCTACCAGGAGCGCATCGCAGAGGCCGAACGCCGTGACCACCGCAAGCTCGGTGCGGAACTCGACCTATTCTCCTTCCCCGACGAACTCGGTTCGGGCCTTCCCGTATTCCACCCCAAGGGCGGCGTCATCAAACGCGTCATGGAGGACTACGTCCGCCAGCGCCACATTGAAGAGGGCTTTGAGTACGTGGGCACCCCGCACATCTCCAAGGAGACCCTGTACTACACCTCGGGCCACCTGCCGTACTACGGCGAGAACATGTTCCCGCCCTTCACCGTCGACAAGCACGTTGCCGAAGACGGCACCGTCACCCACGAAGGCACGGACTACCGGCTGAAGGCAATGAACTGCCCGATGCACAACCTCATCTACCGATCCCGCGGCCGCTCCTACCGCGACCTCCCGCTGCGTCTGTTTGAATTCGGCACCGTGTACCGCGACGAACCGTCCGGTGTTATCCACGGCCTGACGCGCGTGCGCGGCTTCGCGCAGGACGATTCGCACTCGTACGTGGCAGAAGAAGACGCCGCAGCGGAAATCAAGCACCTGCTGGACTTCATGCTGTCGCTGCTGCGTGATTTCGGCCTGGACGACTTCTACCTCGAACTGTCCACCCGCGAAGTCGACGGTACTAAGAAGGACAAGTTCATCGGCTCCGACGAACAGTGGGAAATCGCCACGAACACCCTGCGCGAAGTTGCCGAAGCCACGGGCCTTGAGCTCGTACCGGACCCGGGTGGTGCAGCCTTCTACGGTCCGAAGATCTCGGTGCAGGCGCGCGATGCCATCGGCCGCACCTGGCAGATGTCGACGGTGCAGATGGACTTCAACCAGCCGGAGCGCTTCGACCTTGAATACAGCGCCTCGGACGGCACCCGCCGCCGCCCCGTCATGATCCACTCGGCCAAGTTCGGCTCGATTGAGCGTTTCATCGGCGTGCTCACCGAGCACTATGCCGGTGCGTTCCCCGTGTGGCTCTCACCGGTCCAGGCCACGCTGGTTCCGGTGGCCGACGAGTTCGACGACTACTGCCACGACATTGCCCAGAAGCTCAAGGCCAGGGGAGTGCGCGTGGAGGTCGACACCTCCGACGACCGCTTCCCCAAGAAGATCCGCAACGCATCGAAGTCCAAGGTGCCCTACACGCTCATCGCAGGCGGCGAAGACCGTGACGCAGGCGCTGTATCCTTCCGCTTCCGCGACGGCAGCCAGGACAACGGCGTGCCGATCGACGAAGCCGTCGAACGGATCGTCAAGGCGATTGAGGAACGGGCACAGGTCTGATGGCGGGAATCCCCGAACCGGAAGCAGCCGCCGGGTTTCCCGGCGAACCCGACGGACTGCAGCGACTGTGGACACCCCATCGCTTCGTGTATGTCGGCGGGGAGGACAAGCCCGCCGACTCCACCGAACAGTCCTGCCCGTTCTGCTCGGCACCTGAGCGCAGCGACGAAGACGGGCTCATCGTTGCCCGCGGCGAGCACGCATTCGTCATCCTCAACCTGTACCCGTACAACCCGGGCCACGTGCTCGTCTGCCCGTACCGCCACGTGGCCGACTACACCGACCTGACGGCCGAGGAGACCGTTGAAATCGCCCAGATGTCGCAGAAGATGATGCGTGTCATTCGGGCGGTGTCTTCGCCTCACGGCTTCAACTTGGGCATGAACCAGGGAGCCGTCGCGGGAGCGGGAATTGCCGCTCACCTGCACCAGCACATTGTGCCCCGGTGGGGAGGGGATGCGAACTTCTTCCCGATCATCGCCGAAACCAAGGCTCTGCCGCTGGTCCACGGGCAGGTGCAGAAGCTCTACAGCGAAGAATGGAACCGACAGGAACCGCACGACGGCGATGCTGACCTCTAAGCTCCGCGGTGCGGCCGAGGTCTGTACGCGTCCCGTTGCGGCCGTGCTGGGCAGGCTGGGGCTGACACCGAACGCGATCACGGTCATCGGCACCGTCGGCACCGTCCTATCAGCCGCTGTCCTGTACCCGCTCCAGCACTACTTCTGGGGCACTGTGGCTGTGACGATCTTCGTCCTGTTCGACATGCTCGATGGGACGCTCGCCCGCCTACGCGGCACCACCAGCAGGTGGGGAGCTTTTCTGGACTCGACACTCGATCGGGTTGCCGACGGTGCGGTGTTCGGCAGTCTTGCCGCCGCCGCTTTTCTCACCGACCGGCCGGTCACGGGTGGGCTGGCTCTGTTTGCCCTGGTCTTCGCCTTCACCGTGTCCTACACCCGCGCCCGAGGTGAAGCTGTCGGCGGGGACGGTTCGGGTGGTCTGATGGAGCGCACGGAGCGTTTGGTCGTGGTGCTGGTGGCCGCTGGTTGTGTCGGCCTCGGTGCGCCGTATAGTCTGCTCACTATTGCTCTTGCACTGGTTGCGGCCGGTGCCCTTGTGACTGTTTTTCAGAGAATGCGCTCAGTGTTCCTGAGCGTGAAATCGGAGGACGCGCTATGAAGGTCCGCACGGCTGCCCGCGTGGTGCTTCTCAATGCCGAAGACGAAGTCTTCATGCTCCAGTGCCGCGACCTGGGCGATGACTCGAGGCGCTACTGGTTCACCGTCGGCGGCGGAGCCGAACTGGGGGAGACCTCGAAGCAGACCGCGGCACGCGAACTCGCCGAAGAGACCGGCATCGAGTGCGACCCCTCTGAGCTTCTGGGTCCCCTGGCCACCCGCCGCGTTTCCATCCAGTTCTCGACCGGTGTCCTGGTGCAGGACGAGGTGTATTTCGGTATGCGCTGCATGGAAGACATCGACCTTGACGAAGCCATGTGGAGCGACAAAGAGAAAGCCGCTATCACCGGTTCGCGCTGGTGGTCCAAAGAGGAAGTCGAGAGCTCTTCCGAGGTGATCTACCCTCCTGAGCTTCCCTTGCTGATCGACCTTGTCAGCACGGGTGCCGAGCCCGTGTCGCCGCTCTCCCTGGGCGTTCCCAGCGGCGTGGAGTAGACGGCTGGACGCGTAAGTCCGTCAGTGGTCTTACAATGTAGGCCGGACATCAATCGAACGCGAGGAGAGAATTCGTGGCAGGTCACTCAAAATGGGCGACAACCAAACACAAAAAGGCCGCTATCGACGCAAAACGCGGCAAACTCTTCGCGAAGCTGGTCAAGAACATCGAAGTAGCCGCCCGTGCCGGCGGCCCCGATGTTGAAGGTAACCCCACCCTCTTCGATGCCATCCAGAAGGCCAAGAAGAATTCTGTACCCGCCGATAACATCGATCGCGCAGTCAAGCGCGGCGGTGGTCTTGACGGCGACGGTGTGGAGTATTTCCCCATCACCTACGAAGCCTACGGTCCCGGCGGTGTCGGCCTGCTCATCGAATGTCTGACCGACAACAAGAACCGCGCGGCTTCAGAGGTCCGCGTGGCAGTCAGCCGCAACAACGGCAACCTGGCCGATCCCGGTTCGGTTGCGTTCAACTTCGCACGCAAGGGCGTCGTCGTGGTCAAGCAGTCCGCTGCTGACGACATGGCGATTCTTGAGGCGACCATGGACGCAGGTGCCGAAGAGGTCAAGGACCAGGGCGAAACTTGGGAAGTCATTTCGGAGGCCACTGACCTTGTGCCGGTCCGCTCCGCTCTGCAGGAAGCGGGCATTGACTACGACAGCGCCGACCTGGCCTTCGTGCCGAACGTCGAAGTTCCGCTCTCAGTTGAAGATGCGCGTAAGCTCGCCACGCTCGTCGACGCGATCGAAGACCTCGACGACGTGCAGAACATCTACGACAACGCAGACATCTCGGATGAAGTAGCGGCTGCGCTGGCCGAAGACTGACATGCGTGTTCTCGGCGTCGACCCGGGGCTGACCCGCTGCGGTATCGGCGTGATCGACTCCGGGCGCGCATCCCGGCCGTCGCTTGTGGCCGTCGACGTCATCCGCACTGACGCCTACGGGGCCTCGGACGTTCGTCTGGGCCTCATTGCGGATGCCTTCGACCGTTTCCTCGATGACTGTCGGCCGGACGTCGTTGCCATCGAACGCCCATTCGCGCGTTCGGATGTTTCGACCATCATGGGGACCGCGCAGGCTTCAGGGCTGACGATGGGCCTTGCGGCCCGGCGCGGAATCCCCGTGGCCATGCACACGCCATCGGAAATCAAGAAGGCCGTGTCCGGCAACGGGCGGGCTGATAAGAAGCAGGTGACGAACATGGTCACCCGCATTCTCCGACTCGATGAGCCTCCCAAACCCGCCGACGCGGCAGACGCTCTGGCAGTTGCCATCTGTCACCTGTGGCGCGGTGCAGTGGGGGCCCAGTCGACTCCCGGTTCGACGAAGGACGTTTTGGCCCGCCGCGCTCAAGGTCTGCAGGGTTCCGGCATGACAAAGGCGCAGGAACAGTGGGCCGCGGCGATTCGGACCGCAAAATCACGCTGATGAAGTGGCATACTGTTTTCGTACGCCTGTTCTAAAAATCTGAGGGTTTTCTTTGATCAGCTTTATCCAGGGGAGCGTTGAGTCGATCCACGCTGACTCCATTGTCATTCTGACCCACGGCATCGGCCGCAAGGTCTTTGTCAGCCCGTCGCTTCTGAGCAGTGTTCGACACGGGCAGGACGTCGGGATCCACACGGAGCTGGTGGTTCGCGAAGACGCACTCACCCTGTTCGGCTTTTCTTCCCGCGATGAACGGGACACCTTTATCACTCTGCAATCAGCCTCGGGCGTTGGGCCGAAGCTTGCGATGGCGGTACTGGCAGTTCTCACCCCGGGCGAACTTGCCGCCGCTGTAGAAAACGGAGCCACCAAGGCTCTCACTCGGGTTCCCGGCGTTGGGCCCAAGGTTGCGGGTCGCCTGGTGCTGGAACTGTCCGGAAAGATCACAGCTGCGCCCACTGGGGCAGAAACTGCTCCCCAGGCTGCGGGCAAAAAGGGAATCATCGCCGAAGTCGTGCAGGCACTCATCGGCCTGGGCTGGAAAGAAGCAAACGTACAGCCGGTCGTGGAAGCTGCGGCTGAAGATGACGCCAACAGCGAGGTCAGCAGTCTGCTCAAGGCCAGCCTGCGCACACTCGGGAAGAAACGATGAGCGACGGGTACGAAATCGACTTCGGCGGCGACGAACCCACACCAGCTGAACTTGAACGGCTGATGAGCGCCGGTGCGGGTTCGGATGAACGCGCTGCCGAAGCTGCTCTGCGCCCCAAGGGCCTAGATGATTTCACGGGGCAGCCGCAGGTACGCGAACAGCTCTCACTCGTGCTCGATGCCGCACGAGCCCGCGGCAAAGCTCCTGATCACGTGCTCTTGTCCGGACCTCCGGGCCTGGGCAAGACAACTCTGGCGATGATCATCGCCCACGAAATGAACTCGCAGATCCGCATCACCTCGGGCCCGGCCGTCCAGCACGCGGGTGACCTCGCGGCGATTCTGTCTTCTCTGGAAGAAGGCGAAGTCCTCTTCATTGACGAAGTGCACCGCATGGCCCGCGCCGCAGAGGAAATGCTCTACGTGGCCATGGAAGACTTCCGAGTCGACGTCATCGTGGGCAAAGGCCCCGGCGCTACAGCGATTCCGCTTGACCTGCCGCCCTTCACCATGGTGGGTGCAACCACGCGCAGCGGTCTGCTTCCAGCACCCCTGCGCGACAGGTTCGGATTTACGGGGCACCTCGACTTCTATTCGCCAGAGGACCTGCTGATCGTGCTGCGCAGATCAGCGCGGATGCTCGGCATAGAAGCTGATTCTGACGGTCTGGCCGAAATCGCCGGCCGATCCCGCGGCACACCGCGCATTGCCAACCGCCTGCTGCGCCGCGTACGCGACTGGGCGCAGGTGCGCGGCAGCGGAATCATCGACCGCCACGCGGCCCAGGCCGCGCTGGAAGTCTACGAAGTCGACAGTCGAGGACTCGACCGGCTGGACCGCGCAGTGCTCGACACCCTGTGCCGTCGTTTCGGCGGGGGACCGGTGGGTCTGCAGACGCTTGCGGTTTCCGTCGGCGAAGAGTCCGAAACGGTTGAAGAGGTCGCCGAACCCTTCCTCGTACGCGAAGGACTGCTTTCTCGCACGCCCCGGGGCCGGATCGCAACCGCGGAAGGCTGGGAGCACATCGGTTTGACACCGCCTGAAGGCGCTCTTTCCCAGATGTTCTGACCGGGTCTGCCGCCGGTCACACTCGCCGACGGTTTTCGCAGTGATTGACGACAACGGTAGAATGTCCGAGGTTTGTTCTGACCCCACATGCGAAAGAGGTTTCCGGTGAACCCCAATCTCCTCATCATGCTCGCCCTCGGCGCGCTGCTCATCTTCATGATGGTCAGCTCCCGCCGCAAGCAGAAAGCCCGCCAGGAGCAGATCTCGCGCGGCCTTGTGCCTGGAGCGCGCGTTATGACCGGTGCGGGCATCTTCGGCACCGTCGTCTCGGTTGACGAAGAAACCAACCAGGTGACGATCGAATCCGGTCCCGGAACCCAGCTCATCGTCCACCGTCAGGCCATCGGCCAGATCGAAGTCGATGAACCAGCCGCACCGGCTGCATCGGCCGAGCCCAGCACCAACCAGGGTCCCATCCAGCGTGACGATGCCGACGAAACCCCGCTGAACAACTCCGAACCCAGCATCACCGACGCCGAACTCGACGCCCACAACGAAGCCAAGCGCGCCAAGGGCGACGACGTCGACGACTCTGACGACGCTAAGTAACACCAACCAGAAAGCAGACCGTGTCCGCTTCAGATAAAAAAGCTCGCCCGGGACGCAGCTTCGCAGTTCTGGGAATCTTCTCCGCACTGCTTGCTGGTCTTGTAGCCCTGGGAGTTGTGTTCTCCTCGGCGACCTGGGCCCCGAAGCTCGCCCTCGACCTCGAAGGCGGCACCTCGATCATCCTGGAACCCCAGATCGAAGATCAGCAGATCACCAAGGAGCAGCTGGAACAGGCTGTTGAGATCATCCGTCAGCGCGTCGACTCCACGGGTGTGTCGGAAGCTGAGATCTCCACGCAGGGTGACCGCAACATCGTTGTGAACCTGCCCGGCAACCCCGACGAGAAGACCCGCAACCTGGTCCGCTCCTCGGCTCAGCTGTCCTTCCGCCGTGTGGCCTTCGTCGGCCCGCCCGAATCCGCTGCTGCACAGGAAGAGCAGCAGAAGGAACAAGAGGACGCAAACAAGAAGAAGTCCGAGGGCCTGTCTGACGAAGACAAGAAGCGGATCGAAGACCTCATCGGTGACCAGGAGGGCGAACAGGAAGACGGCGACGCTCCCCAGGGCGGCGGAACCGCTTCTGCTCCCGCCGACGGCGAAGACGCAAAGAAGCCAGCTGAAGGTGAAACCCCTGCCGCGCCCAAGGACGGCAAAGAAGATGCGGATAAGCACCCCCGCTTCGACCCGATGACCGACACCAGCTGGCAGTCGCAGAAGGTCATGAAGGAATTCACCGAACTCGACTGCACCGACCCCGCCAACCGCACCGGCGGAAAGCAGACGCCGGCAGATGAAGTCGTCGTCGAATGTGCGCAGGACGGTTCGGCGAAGTTCGTGCTCGGCCCGGTTGAGCTTTCCGGTGAGCACGTCAAGGACGCCTCCTACGGTTTTGAAACCTCGTCATCGGGCCAGCAGACCAACCGGCTGGCCGTGACGATGGAATTCGATGAGGTCGGCCGCAAGGTGTTCGGCGAAATCACGCAGACCATCACCGGCCAGCAGCAGCCGTACAACCAGTTCGCAATCGAACTTGACGGACTCGTGCTGTCCGCCCCGGCCTCGCAGTCAGCCGTGACCGACGGCCGCGCGCAGATCACCGGCAGCTTCTCCGAAGAAGAAGCGCAGACCCTGTCCAACCAGCTGAAGAACGGTGCTCTGCCGATCTCCTTCCAGGTGCAGTCCGAAGAGCAGATTTCGCCCACCCTCGGTGCTGACTACCTGCAGAAGGGCCTCATCGCCGGTGCTATCGGCCTGCTGCTCGTGGTTCTGTACTCGGTGCTGCAGTACCGTGCGCTGTCAACCGTGACGATCGCCAGCCTCGTGGCGGCGGGTATTCTCACCTACCTCCTGCTGCTGTTTGCGTCCTGGCGGTACGGGTACCGTCTGTCGCTGGCAGGTCTGGCCGGCATCATCATCGGCATCGGCATGACGGCCGACTCGTTCATCGTGTACTTCGAGCGCATCCGAGACGAAATTCGCGACGGCCGTCGTCTGACCTCCGCGGTGGAAGTCGGCTGGGTGCGCGCACGCCAGACGATCTACGCCTCAAAGGCAGTCAACATGCTGGCGGCTGTCATCCTGTACATCCTTGCTGTCGGCTCGGTGCGAGGCTTCGCCTTCACCCTGGGCCTGACGGTGATCGTCGACGTCGTCATCGTCGTGTTCTTCACCCACCCGATGCTGCAGCTGCTGGCCCGCACGAAGTTCTTCGGCGAAGGCCACCCGATGTCCGGTATGGACCCCCGTCAGTTGGGTGTCAAGCCCTCCGCCTACCGCGGCGCCATGGGGCTTGACCTCGAAAAGGCGAAGCAGAAGACCACCGGCCGCTCCGCTGAGGAAGCCGAGAGGCGCGAAAGTGCGCGCAAGCGCAGGGAACGCGACACATCGTCATCGCTTGCCGCACGCAAAGCAGTAGCCGCCGCCGAAGAAGCAGGGGAAGACTGATGAAGAAGTTTTTTGATTTCGGCAACAAGCTGCATTCGGGCGAAGTTTCGATCCCGTTTGTGCGCAAGCGCAAGCTGTGGCTGGGACTTGCCGCGCTGCTCACCGTCCTGTCGCTCATGGTGCCCGTTGTCCGCGGTATGGCGGGTGCGGAGCCGTTCAACCTCGGGATTGCCTTCACCGGCGGTTCGGAATTCCAGGTCGACCACGTTGACTCGTCAGCCGAAGCGCAGGCCAACAAGGCCGTGACCGACGCCGTGCCCGGTGCCGAACCGCGCACCGTGCCGACCTCGAACGACTCGCTCAAAATCGAGACGCGTCAGCTCAATGACGATGAAATGCAGAAAGTGCGCGATTCGCTCATTGAGTCCTTCGAAGTCAACGCGGAGAACGTGACATCGAACTTCGTCGGCCCGCTGTGGGGACAGAACATCACCAAGAAGATGACGCTCGCACTGGTCATCTACGTGGGTCTGGCGCTCATCATCATGGCGCTGTACTTCCGCACGTTCAAAATGTCGCTGGCGGCGATCGTCGGTCTGTTCTTCGTCATGGTGCTCACCACGGGCATCTACGCGGCAACCGGCTTTGAGATCACGCCCGAGGCGATCATCGGCTTCCTCACGGTTCTTTCGTTTTCGCTGTACGACACCGTGGTGGTGTTCGACAAGATCCGCGAGACCACGAAGGGCTTTGAGGACAACCGCAAACAGACGTTCTCGTCGCTGGTTGAGCTCGGTGTTAACCAGACGACCGTCCGTTCGATCAACACGACAGCCATCGGCGCCCTGCCGATCGGTGCGATTCTGTTCATCGGCGTGTTCCTGCTGGGCGCGGGAACTCTCACCGACATCGCGCTGTCGCTGTTCGTCGGAACGATCGTCGCCACGGTCTCCACGCTGTTCGTCGCTTCGCCCCTGTACGCAGTTCTGCGCGGCACAGAGGAAAAGGTGCGCGAGCAGGAGCGTCTGGTCCGCGAGACCGAGAACCCTTCCGCCGAAAAGGAGCCGGTCGCATCGTGACCCCGTGACGGCAGGGTCCGTGTTCTGATCCCGAAGGTGCTTCCCCACGCGTACAATGGGGAAGCACCTTCGGCGTTTCAGAGGGGAAGATGACTCAACAGCCACACTCAGGTTCCGGTCGACGCGGACTCAGCCGTCGCTTTGCTTTTTGGACGGCGCGCGCGCAGAACAGCCCACAGACGCCGAAAGTCCTGGCCCCGCTGCTGCAGATCGTCAAAGAAAACCATCCGAAGCTCGACACGGATGTGATCCTCCGGGCGTACCGTTTGGCTGACAAAGCCCACAAGGGGCAGATGCGCCGAAGCGGCGACCCTTACATCACGCACCCCGTAGCGGTGGCGACGATCCTTGCAGAGATCGGTATGCCGCCCATTACGCTCGCTGCAGCGCTGCTGCACGACGTCGTGGAAGACACCGACTACTCGCTTGACTATGTGCGCGAACAATTCGGCGACGAAATCGCCGTCATGGTCGACGGCGTTACAAAGCTCGACAAGATCGAGTACGGGCAGGCCACCCAGGCCGAAACGGTGCGCAAAATGGTCATCGCCATGTCGCGCGATATCCGGGTGCTCGTCATCAAACTTGCCGACCGACTGCACAACGCGCGCACGTGGAAGTACGTTTCCCCTGAATCCTCATCGCGCAAGGCACGCGAAACCCTAGACATCTACGCACCCTTGGCTCACCGCCTGGGTATGAACACCATCAAGTGGGAGCTTGAGGACCTGTCCTTCCAGGTGCTCTACCCCAAGGTGTATTCCGAGGTTGTGCGCCTGGTGGCCGAACGCACTCCCGAACGCGACAAATACTTGGGCATCGTCGCGAAGGAACTCGGCGCGGAACTTGCTGAAGCGCACATTGACGCCGACATCACCGGCAGGCCCAAGCACTACTACTCGATCTACCAGAAGATGGTCGTCCGCGGCCATGACTTCGAAGACATCTACGACCTTGTGGGCGTGCGCGTGCTGGTTGAAACCGTCCGCGAATGCTACGCGGTCCTCGGCCTTGTCCACTCGCACTGGAGTCCGGTTGCCGGCCGCTTCAAGGACTACATCGCGATGCCGAAGTTCAACATGTACCAAAGCCTGCACACGACTGTGATCGGTCCGTACGGCAAGCCTGTTGAAATTCAGATCCGCACCCGCGAAATGCACCGGAGGGCCGAATTCGGTGTTGCAGCCCACTGGAAGTACAAGAACCGGGGCGGCACTGCAGCGACTCTCGGGGCCGCCGGAGCCCGGACTGCGAAAGTCGGCGACGGCGGTGAAGTCGACCAGGTGGCGTGGCTGCGTCAGCTGATGGACTGGCAGAAGGACGTCCAGGACCCTGATGAATTCCTCGACAGCCTGCGCTACCAGGTCAATGCGCAGGACGTCTACGCCTTCACTCCGAAGGGCGACATCATTTCGCTGCCGTCCGGTGCGACACCGGTCGACTTCGCCTACACCGTCCACACCGAGGTGGGGCACAAGACAATCGGCGCCCGCGTCAACGGACGACTGCTGCCGCTGGACACCGCGCTGAAGAACGGCGACGTTGTTGAGATCCTCACCTCGAAGGACGAAAACGCAGGACCCAGCCGCGATTGGCTGACCTTCGTCGCTTCGGCGCGTGCACGCAACAAGATCCGCCAGTGGTTCTCCAAGGAACGCCGGGAAGAGGCAATTGAAACCGGCCGCGAACAGCTGGCCCGGGCCATGCGCCGACACCACCTGTCTGCCGAAAGACTCATGAGCGGCGAAGCGCTCGAAGCCGTCACCACGGGGCAGCACTTTGACGATGTTTCCGCCCTCTACGCGGCTATCGGCAACGGCACGATCTCTGCTGCTCACGTGGTTGATCTGCTGGCTCGGGAAGTCGAAAACGATACCGAAGACGTTGAAGAGACCTCACCCGTCCCGCCCTCGAACGCCTCCGGGCGTTCCCGCGGACACCATTCCTCCACCTCGGGTGTGCGGGTCAAGGGTGTCGACGACATCCTCATCAAGCTGGCTCGCTGCTGCACTCCCGTTCCCGGTGACGACATCATCGGCTGGGTGACCCGCGGTGACGGAGTATCGGTGCACAGGACGGACTGCCGCAACGTCGCTCAGCTGAAAGCCTCGCCCGAACGCATTATCGACGTCGAGTGGGTTGACGATGCTCGCGGCGTCTACCTGGTGCAGATCCAGGTCGAAGCGCTTGACCGGGCGGGTCTGCTGTCCGACATCACCAAGGTGCTCACCGACAACCACGTCAACATCCTGTCCGCCACGATCGCCACGTCGAAGGCACGCGTCGCACAGTCGCGCTTCGTCTTCGAAATGGGGGACTCGGGCCACCTCGAAACGGTTCTCAACGCCGTGCGCAAGGTCGACGGCGTTTTCGACGTCTACCGCATCACCGGCTAGCCGCCGGGAAAACCGCCTTCCGCCAGAGCCTGTTCGGGTCACAGACCCGCGTGCGAGGCGGGGTCAACTGAACGCAGCAGCCTGCGGATTTCGACAACCCCGGGACGGCGAAAGGACTCTTCCGCCAGCGCCGCCAAAGCTCTGCGCTGCTGCGGGGCCGTAGGGGCGAGCACCGAACGAGCGGCTCGTTTACGCTGTGTGAAATCCTCGATCGGCAGAATGCAGTCGACGACTATGTCGAACAGCGTTTTGAGCGGTTCCGTCACACGGCAGTCGCCAAACTCCCGGTACTCGTCGCCGCCTAAGCTCCGTTCCCACACAGCGGTGCCTTCGGGTACGCGACGCACACGGCGTCTGACCAAAGTTGTGACGTCCAGAAGCGCGGGAGCCTGTGCGCTGCCCCACCACACCCAGTGCGCAGCCGCGTGGGAAAAGGCTGTCCCGTGAATCGGCGGGGCGCCGAGAGCGGCGGCGCGCAGCTTGGGCGTCAGCACCGCACCCGCGCGTATCCAAGAGGTTTCTGTCAGCTGTACCAGCAGGCCGTCGCGTCTGAGCGCATACAGCTGGAGTGCGCTCAGCGGCTTTCCTGTGCGAATGATCGTGTCCATGCATCCACTTTCCGCGGTGGATCCCGGTGAAACAAGAGGCCCCCGAAAGCTGTGGATAACTTTCGGGGGCCTGCTTCGGCTGAACGTACGGTCAGCGGATGTCAGCTGAAATCAGCGGCTGTGCGGCGCAGCTGTTCGAGCCACTGTTCCTTGGTTGCGAGCTCGTCACGCATCTTGGCTGCCGTGGCTGAATCACCGTCAGCTTCGGCCTTGTCTGCTTTTTCCTTCAGCTGGGCAGTCTGCTGTTCCAGCTGTGCGAGCATGCCGGAGGCACGGTCCTGCTTGTCGGGGTCGGTGCGCTTCCATTCGGCCTGTTCGGCGTCTTCGATTGCGCGTTCGACTTCGCGCAGTCCGTTTTCCATGCGGCTGATGTCAGCACGGGGGACCGGACCGGCTTCTTCCCACTTGTCCTGGATGGTGCGCAGCTGCTGTTTGGCCTTCTTGTGGTCCTCAATCGGCAGAAGCGCCTTGGCCTGGGCCAGCAGCTCTTCCTTGACTTCGAGGTTGCCTCGGTACTCTTCGTCGCGTTCGGCCTGGTCGGCGCTGCGAGCTCCGAAGAATTTGTCCTGTGCGGAGCGGAAGCGCTCCCACAGTTTGTCGTCGTCCTTGCGCTGAGCGCGCGGCGAGGCCTTCCACCGGCTCATGAGTTCGCGGAAGCGGCTGCTGGTTTCGCGCCATGCGGTCGAATCGGCAAGCTGTTCGGCTTCTTCGACGATCTTCTCTTTGATCTTCTTGCCTTCGGCGCTGCGCTTGTCGAGTTCGGCGAAGAACTCGCGGCGCATCTTCTCAAAGGATCCGCGGGCCTTTTTGAATCGCTCCCACAGTTCGGTGTCCTGGGCGCGGGGAATGCGGGGGAAGCTCTTCTGGATGTCCTTCCATTCGTCGAAGAGCTCGTTCATCTTCGCCGAGGTGTTCTTCCAGTGGATGCTGCCGGGAGCCTGGGCGATGAGCTCTTCTGCCCGCTCAATGACCGTCATCCGTTTCTGCACGCCTTCTTCGCGCGCCTTTTCGTGGTCTGCAGCCTGCTCTTTCGCGGCTTCCTTCGCACGCTTTTCGAGCGTGTCGAGGCGCTCCTTCAGGCCTTCGACATCGCCGACCACACGAGCTTCGTCAAGGTCGGTCCGCGCTTTTTCGACCGAGCGGATGATGTCATCGGCCTTTGTGCCGGCGGCCAGGCGCTCCTCCAGCAGGTCAACGGCCGATGCGTGCTCGAGGAAGCGGCGCGCGTAGAACTCAAGCGCCTGCTCTTTCGAGGCCGACGGGTATTGGCCGACAACAACCTCGCCTTTCGAGGTGGTCAGATACACATTGCCTTCGTCGTCTGCGCGTCCGCAGTTCATGGCCGCAATAAGCGCCTCTGAGCTGGGCTGAGCGGGTGCTGCTGCGGCGGCTGGGCGAGGAGCCGGCTTGGGGACGGGGCGCGGCTTGGGAGCGGGTGAGTCGGTCATCGTCTGCCTTCGGTTTTGTCTGCAATACGGCGCCCGCGGGCGCGAAACACTGCCAGCATAGCGATTCTTCGGCTTTTCTGTGCGGTTGTTGTGGACTGTTCAGCTGCTCGGACAGGGATTTGCTCTGCCCGGTCGCCCCGGCAGGCGCTTTCATGCGAGCTCCAGCACTGGTGTCGGACCCGCTGTGCGGCCTGTCTTCAGTTGTCATTAGACTGTCGCCTATGCGCATCCTCAATTCAGAAGCCCCTTTTCTGGGCGTCAACTGCTACGCGGTAGCTGCGGACAGCGGCAGCGACTGCGTGCTCGTCGACGCCGGATACGGCAACACGGATGCTCTTGCCGCTGGACTGCAGCAACACGGCCTGACTCCCGTCGCTGTTCTGCTGACCCACGGTCACGTCGATCCCGTGCTGGGTCTGCCCGACTACATGCAGCACTGGGACGTTCCCGTGTGGCTGCACGAAGCCGATGTCTACCGGCTCGATGACCCCGCCGCGACCATGTCGACACAGTTTCAGCCCATGCTCGCCGATGTTCTGCAGGGGTGGGCACCACCGAAGCCCGAATCCTTTGCTGACGGCCATGAGTGGGATCTTGCCGGCCTGCAGATCTCTGCTCATCATCTTCCCGGTCATACGGAGGGCTCAACGGTCTTCTCCGTCACAGACGGTTCCGACAGGGTGTACTTCAGCGGTGATGTCCTGTTTGCCGGTTCCATCGGCCGGACGGACCTACCTGGGGGAGACCACGCTGCCATGCAGGAGTCCCTGGCTGCACTGCGGACATTCGCGGCAGCGCCCGTGTACCCGGGCCACGGCCCCGGCACAGAACTTTCCCACGAAGTCGCCACCAACCCCTTCCTGGTCGGCTGAGTCCGGCCTATCGTTTCCGAACTACGGATTTTTCAAGGAGCACTGTCATGTCCAAAGCCGCAAAGCTGTCGGGTTTCCCCGAATGGCTTCCGCAGGACCGGATCATCGAGGAGCGCGTCCTCGATCTGCTCAAGCACACCTTTGAACTCAACGGCTTCGCTGCGGTCAACGTGCGCGCTGTCGAACCGCTTTCGATCCTCGCCAAAGACGGTGAGATCGACAAAGAGATCTTCACCCTCGGGAGGCTTCACTCGGAGGGCAAAGAGCGCAACCCGCTGGGCCTGCACTTCGACCTGACCGTGCCGACCGCACGCTACGTGCTGGAGAACGCCGGTCACCTGAACTTCCCGTTCAAGCGCTACTCGATTCAGCCGGTGTGGCGCGGTGAGCGCCCGCAGGACGGTCGCTTCCGCGAATTCATTCAGGCGGACATCGACGTCATCGGCGATGAGGTCCTCGCCGACCACTTCGAAGTCGAAATCCCGCTGGTCATGGTGCAGGCGTTCGACGCTCTGCGCGAACTCGGTGTGCCCGAGGCCGGCATTGTTGCCAACAACCGCAAACTCCTCGAGGGCTTTGCCCGCGGACTGGGGCTGGACGACGTCACCTCGGTTCTGCGCGCCATCGACAAGCTCGACAAAATCGGCCCGGAAAAGGTCGAAGAGCTGCTGATCGAAACTGCCGGCGCCGACCAGACACAGGCCAAGCAGTGCCTCCGCCTGGCAGAGATCGAATCGGGAACTTCGGCATTTGCCGAAGACGTCATCGCCCTCGGTGTTGAGCACCCGCTGCTTAACGAAGGAATCGCGACTCTCGTCGCGCTTCTCGATTCGGCCAACCGTCTGCACCCGGGAGCAGTCAAAGCCCAGCTGAAGATCGCCCGCGGCCTCGACTACTACACCGGAACCGTGTACGAAACCTTCCTCAAAGGCCACGAATCCCTGGGCTCGGTTGCCTCCGGCGGCCGCTACGACGCACTGGCCAAAACCGATAAGAAGGTCTACCCCGGCGTGGGCATGTCGCTCGGGGTCTCCCGCCTCATGTCACGCCTTGTCGGAGCCAACCGGGCGCTTACAGCCACCCGCGGTGTGCCGACCGCAGTTCTTGTCGCCGTGACGGCAGAAGACCAGCGGCCAGAAGCTGATCAGATCGCCACGGCCCTGCGCCGGCGGGGCATTCCCGTCGACGTTTCCCCATCCGCGGACAAGTTCGGCAAGCAGATCCGCTTTGCCGAACGCCGGGGCATTCCCTTCGTATGGTTCCCATCGGCCGAAACCGGCAGTGAGGTCAAAGACATTCGGACCGGCGAACAGGTTTCAGCCGACCCGGACCTGTGGGCACCGCCCGAAGAGGACATCTGGCCCCGCGTGCTCCGCGTTGACGCCGAATGAACCCGTGCCGTGACGGCTAAACTGAACACAGACACCCTCGAAACAACCTCCAAGGAGACCGCGCAGTGCTGAGAACCCGCGAAGCAGGATCCCTGCGTCTGACCGACAAGGGCCAGACCGTCACCCTCACCGGATGGGTCGACCGTCGCCGTGACCACGGCGGGGTTGCATTCATCGACCTCCGCGACGCCTCGGGCATTGTGCAGGTCGTCGTCCGCGAAGACGTCGCCGACCGCCTGCGCAGCGAATCCGTCATCAAGGTGACCGGAACCGTCGAAGCCCGCCCGGAAGGCAACGCCAACCCGCAGCTGCCCACCGGTGACATCGAAGTGGTAGACACCCAGGTCGAACTGCTCAGCCTGGCTGAAGCCCTCCCGTTCCAGGTGTCCGACCATGCAGAGGACTCCGGCCAGGTGGGCGAAGAAACCCGCCTGCGCTACCGCTACCTCGACCTGCGTCGTTCGGAACAGGCACAGCGCATGCGTCTGCGCTCCAACGCAAACCGCGCAGCCCGCCGCGTGCTCGACGACCACGGATTCATCGAAGTGGAAACCCCCACGCTCACCCGCTCCACCCCGGAAGGTGCGCGCGACTTCCTCGTGCCCGCTCGCCTTAAGCCCGGCTCCTGGTACGCACTGCCGCAGTCCCCGCAGCTGTTCAAGCAGCTGCTCCAGGTGGGCGGCATCGAGAAGTACTACCAGATTGCCCGCTGCTACCGCGACGAAGACTTCCGCGCTGACCGCCAGCCGGAATTCACCCAACTCGACATCGAAGCTTCCTTCGTCGAACAGGAAGACGTCATCGCAATTGCCGAAGACATCCTGCGCGAAGTGTGGGCTCTCATTGACGTGGAACTGCCCGCCTCGATTCCGCACATGACCTATGACGAGGCCATGGCCCGCTACGGTTCGGACAAGCCGGACCTGCGCTTCGGTCTCGAACTGACGGAATTGACGGAGTTCTTCAAGGACACGCCGTTCCGCGTTTTCCAGGCTCCCTACGTCGGTGCTGTCGTCTACCCGGGCGGTGCTTCGCTGCCGCGTCGCCAGCTGGATGCGTGGCAGGAGTGGGCCAAGCAGCACGGTGCCAAGGGTCTTGCCTATGTGCTCATCGGCGAAGACGGCGAACTCGGCGGTCCTGTCGCGAAGAACCTGTCGGATGCCGAACGCGCAGGCCTGCAGGAGGCCGTCGGCGCATCCAACGGTGACGCGATCTTCTTCGCAGCCGGCGAAAAGAACGCATCGCGTGCCCTTCTGGGTGCGGCCCGCGGAGAAATCGCTGAGCGCACCGGCCTGATCAAGGACGGCGACTGGGCCTTCGTCTGGATTGTCGACGCACCCATGTTCGAATCGGCTGAAGAGGCCGAAGCCGCCGGCGATGTCGCTGTCGGCAGCGGACGCTGGACCGCAGTCCACCACGCCTTCACGGCACCGAAGCCGGAACACCTGGACACCTTTGACCAGGACCCCGCATCGGCGCTGACCAACGCCTACGACATCGTGTGCAACGGCAACGAAATCGGCGGCGGTTCGATCCGCATCCACCGCCGCGACATCCAGGAGCGCGTGTTCAAGGTCATGGGCCTGGACGAAGAAGAAGCCCAGGAGAAGTTCGGCTTCCTGCTCGAGGCTTTCAGCTACGGCGCACCCCCGCACGGTGGCATCGCCTTCGGTTGGGACCGCATCGTGGCCCTGCTGGCCGGCACCGATTCGATTCGCGACGTCATCGCCTTCCCGAAGACCGGCGCGGGCTACGACCCGCTGACGGCTGCTCCGGCGCCCATCACCGCGCAGCAGCGCAAGGATGCCGGTGTTGACGCAAAGCCGAAGGAATCAAAGGACGCCTGATTGGCTGACCTGTTCTCCGCGGAGCCCGAACCGAACGTCGGTTCGGGCTCCGCTTCTGCTCTTGACCCGCTGGCTGTGCGCATGCGCCCGCGCACAATGGACGAAATAGCGGGACAGAAGCACCTCACGTATCCCGGATCGCCGCTGCAGCAGCTGGCCACCTCGCAGGCCGGTTCGAAAGCCGGCCCCAGCTCGGTCATCTTGTTCGGCCCACCCGGGGTCGGCAAAACCACGATCGCTCACGTGGTCTCGCACGCTCCCGACCGTTCCTTTGTCGAACTGTCGGCGATTTCGGCAACCGTGAAAGACGTCCGCCAGGTCATCGAGACCGCCCGCAATGACCGTGACCTCTACGGGCGCACAACGGTTCTGTTCCTCGATGAGATCCACCGGTTCACAAAAGCCCAGCAGGACGCACTGCTGCCGGCAGTGGAAAACCGGCTCGTTGTGCTGGTTGCCGCAACAACGGAAAATCCGTCCTTTTCTGTTATCGCCCCGCTCGTGTCGCGCTCACTCGTGCTTCAGCTCGAACCTCTGAGCGAAGACGATATTCGTTCCCTTCTTGAGCGGGCCCTGCACTCACCACGAGGTTTGGCCGACGGCTATGAACTTGAGGAAGAAGCGCTTGAGCACATAGTGCAGACCGCATCCGGGGACGCACGGAAGTCTCTGACCGTTCTCGAGGCGGCAGCCGGCATCGCTGAGGCCCGCGCCGAGGGCGGGACTCCTGTCATCGCGGAAGCCGAGGTGCTCGAAGCCGCCAACGAAGCCCGGGTTCGCTATGACAGGGCGGGGGATCAGCACTACGACGTCGTGTCCGCGTTCATCAAGTCGATTCGCGGTTCTGACCCGGATGCTGCACTGCACTACCTTGCGCGCATGATCTCAGCGGGGGAGGACCCTCGGTTCATCTGCCGCCGCATCGTGATTTCAGCTTCGGAGGACATCGGCATGGCCGACCCGCAGGCGCTGACCGTTGCAGTGTCTGCGCAGACCGCGGTCGAACGGATCGGGATGCCCGAAGGGCGGATCCCCATGGCCCAGGCAGTTGTATATCTGGCCTGCGCGCCGAAATCGAACGCGTCCTACAAGGCAATCGGGGAAGCTCTGGCCGACATCAAAAAGGGAAGCTTCGGCGAAGTCCCCAAACCGCTGCGCGATGCCCACTATCCCGGAGCAAAAGCACTCGGCCACGGAGTCGACTACCGCTACTCACACGACTACCCGTACTCCGTTTCACCCCAGGAGTACATGCCCGAACCGCTGCGCGGCAAGCGCTACTACCGGCCCACCGCCAACGGAGCCGAACGCACAATGGAAGACCGTCTGGCCGCCCTCGAAGCGCTGCGCACCGGCAGACCACAGCGCACAGACAGTGCCGAAAAAGGCGAGCCGACACAGACAGAAGGCAAACAGGAAGACTGACAGCGGCACCTCGTGAGGGGAGCGTGGGCGACGACACGCCAGCCCGCATTGTGCCCCGGGCTGTCAATGAACTAAACTGGACCGCTGTTGTGCCTCATATGAATAGGCGGTCGTGATCATTCGACCTCGCGATGATCACCTCTTTCCCACAGGGGGAAACAACAGCTTCTGATCCGACCGAGGCAAGTCGGCCGAAGCACAATACTCTGAAAATGAAAGGTGAACATGGCTCCGTCACGTTCACGCCGACAGGTCCGCCTGTCGCGCGCTCTCGGCATCCCGCTGACCCCGAAGGCTGAAAAGTACTTCGAACGCCGTCCCTACGCTCCCGGTGAGCACGGCCGTGCACGTCGCCGCAACGACAGCGACTACTCGGTCCGTCTGAAGGAAAAGCAGCGCCTCCGCGCTCAGTACGGCATCCGCGAAGCTCAGATGCTCAACCTGTTCAAGGAAGCAGCCCGCACCCCCGGTCTGACCGGTGAAACCCTGGTCGAGCTGCTCGAAATGCGCCTGGACGCCCTCGTCCTGCGCGCTGGCTTCGCCCGCACCATCGCTCAGGCACGCCAGTTCGTCGTCCACCGCCACATCATGGTGGACAATCAGCTGGTCGACCGTCCGTCCTACCGCGTCAAGCCGGGTCAGATGATCCGCGTGCGCGAACGTTCGGTCGGCATGGACCCGTTCCAGGTTGCCGCAGCCGGTGCACACCGCGACGTTCTTCCGACCGTTCCCGGTTACCTGACCGTGAACCTTGAGGCACTGCAGGCCACCCTGGCCCGCCGCCCCAAGCGCGAAGAAGTCCCCGTCACCTGTGACGTCCAGATGGTCGTCGAGTACTACTCGCGCTGATCTGCTTTATTCAAGTGCCCGGGCCGTGTCGGCCCGGGCACTTGTTGTTTGTAGGTGCACTAGACTCGACAAAGCACGCGTCCTGCCTGGCAGGCTGCCAACACCCAAACGGAAAGGCCCGGAATGAAAACTGCTGAGATCAAGCGCCGGTGGCTCGAGTTCTTCGAGTCGAAAGGGCACACCGTCGTTCCCTCGGCCTCGGTGATCAGCAACGACCCGTCGATCCTGTTCAACATCGCGGGCATGGTGCAGTTCATTCCGTACCTTTCCGGCGACGTCCCCGCCCCCTACCCGCGCGCCACGAGCGTGCAGAAGTGCGTGCGCACCGCAGACATCGAAGAGGTCGGCAAAACCACCCGCCACGGCACGTTCTTCCAGATGAACGGCAATTTCAGCTTCGGCGACTACTTCAAGCGCGAAGCCATCCAGTTCGCGTGGGAACTGCTCAGCACCCCCGAAGACAAGGGCGGTCTGGGCTTTGACCCCGAACGCCTGTGGGTCACCGTCCACCGCGAAGACGAAGCCTCGATCGAACTGTGGCTGGAAGAAACCGACATTCCGCGTGAGCGCATTCAGTCCCGCGGAAACGAAGACAATTTCTGGCACACCGGCCAGCCCGGGCCCGGAGGCTACTGCTCGGAAATCTACTTCGACCGCGGCCCCGACTACGGTGTGGAAGGCGGCCCGGAAGCCGACGAAGACCGCTACATCGAAATCTGGAACCTCGTGTTCATGGAATTCGAGCTCTCCGAGGTTCGCTCGAAGACCGATTTCGACATCAAGGGCGAACTTCCCGCAAAGAACATCGACACCGGCATGGGCCTTGAGCGCGTTGCTTTCCTTAAGCAGGGCGTCGAGAACATGTACGAAGTCGACGAAGTCTTCCCAGTCATCAAGGCTGCCGCGGACATGGCAGGCATTTCCTACGGCGATGACGAAGAAGACGATGTCCGCCTGCGCGTCGTGGCCGACCACGTGCGTTCCGCGCTCGTCATCATCGGCGACGGTGTGCGTCCCGGCAACGAAGGCCGCGGGTACATTCTCCGCCGTCTGCTGCGCCGCTCTATTCGCGCTATGCGCCTGCTGGGTGTGAAGGACGAGGTCCTGCCCTCACTCCTGCCGGTGTCGCGCGATGCCATGAAGGAGTCCTACCCCGAACTTGAAAAGGACTTCAAGCGCATCTCGCAGGTTGCCTACGCAGAAGAGCGGGCGTTCCTGCGCACACTGGAATCCGGCACCCAGCTGCTGGAGAACTCTGTTGCAGAGATCAGTCGCGGCGGAACACTGTCCGGTGATGTCGCCTTTGCACTGCACGACACGCACGGCTTCCCAATTGACCTGACTATGGAAATGGCCGAAGAAGCCGGTGTGAAGGTCGACCGCGAAGGCTTTGAAGCGCTTATGAAGGAACAGCGCACCCGCGCAAAGGCCGATGCAAAGGCCAAGAAGGGCGGACTGCAGACCGACCTGAGCGCCTTTGCCGCTCTGCGCGAAGGCGGTCCCAGCGAGTTCGTCGGCTATGACGCGCTCGTGGCTGACTCCACTGTGCGCGGCCTGGTTGCAGACGGTGCCTCCGTTCCCGTGGCACGCGCTGGCGAAACCGTCGATGCCGTTCTCGACCTCACGCCGTTCTACGCCGAATCCGGTGGTCAGACGTCCGACATCGGCATCTTCGTGGGCGACGGCTTCAAGGCGCGGGTCCACGATGTGCAGAACCCGGTTGCCGGTCTTGCCGCACACCGCATCGAGATCCTCGAGGGCGAACTTGAAGCGGGCGCCAGCCTGTCAGCGCAGGTCGACTCCGAACACCGCTACCAGGCTCAGCAGGCTCACTCGGCAACCCACATGATTCATGCCGCTCTGCGCGAAGTCCTGGGTGAAACCGCAACGCAGGCCGGTTCGCTCAACCAGCCCGGCTACCTGCGCTTCGATTACTCCTATCCGGAGGCCATGACCGCGCAGATGCGGGCTGAAGTCGAAGAAGCCGCAAACCTGGCAGTGCGCAACAACTTCGAAGTCGGCTACGAGTACATGTCCTACGAGGACGCCAAGAAGTCCGGTGCGACCGCCCTGTTCGGCGAAAAGTATCCCGAGATCGTCCGTGTGGTCGACATCGGCGGTCTGTGGTCGCGAGAACTCTGCGGTGGTACGCACGTGAAGTCGACAGCTGAGATCGGCCCGATTTCGCTGTACTCCGAAAGCTCGGTCGGCTCCGGCACGCGCCGTGTGGAAGCCAGTGTCGGCCTTGACGCGATTCGCTCGCTGTCGAAGGAACGCGCCATCGTTCAGGCGCTGTCTGACCTGCTCAAGGTGCCCGGTCCGGAAGTCTTCGACCGTGTTGGCGGTCTTCTCGGCCGCATCAAGGAAGCCGAGAAGACCATTGCGCAGCTCGAACGCGACAAGGTGCTGGCCGGTGCGGGCCAGGCTGCGCAGGATGCGCAGACCGTGGGAGATGTGCGCTTTGTCGGTGTCAACCTCGGCGAAGCCGGCGGCGGTGACGTGCGCACCTTTGCACAGGACGTCAAGCAGCGCCTGGGCGACACTGCCTCCGTCGTTGCCGCATTCGGCGCTGCCGGCGGACGCCCCACGGTTGTCGTGGCGGTCAGCCCCGCAGCGCAGGAGCTCGGCTTCAAGGCCGGTGACCTCGTCAAGACCGCAACCGGTGTGCTTGGCGGCGGCGGCGGAGGAAAGCCCGACCTCGCCCAGGGCGGCGGTCAAGACGCCTCCAAGATCGACGAGGCGATCGCGGCTGTCCGTCGTGAACTTCAGGAGCGCGGGTGACGTTTCGACGAGGACGACGCCTGGCGGTTGATGTCGGCACGGTCCGCGTGGGCGTTGCCGCGTGCGATCCCGACGGCATCCTCGCCAGCCCTGTCGGGACGCTCTATCGGCGCGAAGGCGACGAGGCCGTGCTGAAGCAGTTCGCACAGCTCATCGAAGAATACGAGCCGATCGAAATCATCAGCGGCAAACCCACATCGCTCGACGGCCGGCAGCGGGCATCCGCGAAAAAAGCTCTGGCTTTCACAGAACAGCTGTCCCGTGCCGTGGGCATGCCCATCAAACTCATGGACGAGCGGTTCTCGACTTCGCAGGCGCACGCGCAGCTTGCCGAAGCGGGACGGAACTCCAAGCAGCGTCGCGAAATCGTGGACGCGCAGGCAGCCGTCATCATCCTGCAGAGCGCCCTCGAATACGAGCGCTCCAATGGGCCGCTGACGGAATCTGTCGGCGTCGGGGAGGAGCCCGCATGAACAGCCTCGTGGACGAGTTCGGCACGGACACGATGACCCGTGCTGAACGCAGAGCACGGGAACGCCGCAAGAAGTTCCGCAGGCGCCGCCTGGTTGCGATCCTCGTGATCGCTGTGCTTCTGCTGGGCGGAGGCGCGGTCGTCGGAGTGCTCACAACGAAGAACTCTCTGGGCGATGCGCTGCTGAGCAGAGGTGACTACGAGGGTGAGGGCAAGGACGAGGTCAAAATCTCGATCGCTCCGGGCTCATCTGCTCGTCAGGTTGCCAATCAGCTGGTCGATGAGGGCGTCATCAAGGCAGCCGGTCCGTTCCTCAAGCAGATTGAGGAGCGCGAGATCGTCATTCAGGCGGGCACGTTCACTATGCGCCGCGAGATGAGCTCGAAGGCGGCAGCTGATGTTCTGGAAGCTGCTGAGGCGGCGAACAAGCTGACTTTGGCCGAGGGCAACACGATCAAGGTGCTCAAAAAGAAGCTTGCCGAGCATGAATTCTTCGAGGACGAGATCAACGCGGCCCTTGATGACAAAAAGCCGAAGGACTACGGGCTCGATGTCGATGCGCCGAGTCTCGAGGGTTATCTGCACCCGGCGACATATGAGATCCACGCTGATACGACGCCGGAAAAGCTTGTGCAGTCGATGGTCGACGGTACGAAGAATATGCTCAACGAGCAGGCCATCAGCAATGACGACGCGAACTATTTCATGACTCTGGCCAGCCTCGTGGAGATCGAAGCGACCGGTGATCCCGAGGTGCGCGCCAAGGTTGCTCGAGTGTTCATCAACCGTCTGTCCAAGGACTCCGAAACCCACGGCTACCTGCAGTCTGATGCGACCGTGGCCTATATCTTCGGAGCCCGCCAGGATCTGTCGACTACGGCCGAGCAGCGCAAATCCGACAGTCCATACAACACGTACAAGCACAAGGGCCTGCCGCCCGGACCGGTGAACTCGCCGTCCGACGGTGCCTTCGCCGCGGCAAAGAACCCGGCCGAGGGCAAATGGGAGTACTTCGTGGCAACTGACCCGGATAAGGGCGAAGTGAAGTTCGCCGAGACCTATTCGGAGCACGAAAAGAACGTTAAAGAATACCAGAAGTGGCTCAGGGAGCACCGCGAAAAGAATGGCTGACACACAGCTTGCCGTCCTCGGTTCGCCGATAGCCCACTCACTGTCGCCGGCTCTGCACGCTGCGGCATACCGCACCTTGGGCTGGGACTGGGAGTACGGGCGGTTTGAAGTCGCCGAGGCGGATCTCGCCTCTTTTCTCGATGCTCACTCAGGCTGGGCTGGGTTTTCTTTGACCATGCCGCTCAAAACCGAGCTGGTTCGCTTGGCCGGGCAGCGCGGATGGGCCGTTGATGACACCGCCCGGCTGACCGGCGGGGGAAACACGTGGGTAGGCGGTCCGGTGCCAGGGGTCTTCAACACCGATGTATACGGCATTGAACAGGCTCTGCGTGAAGTGCGCGCGGACGTGTCCGCGTGCGCTGTTGTCGGCAGCGGAGCGACAGCGAAGTCGGCGGTGCTCGCCGCTGTGCACCTGGGCGCTGAACGGGTCGATGTGTACGCCCGGTCTGCGCACAAAGCCCAGGCCCTGGCCGATTTCGCCCAGTACCTCGGCGCGCAGTCGCACACACAGGCAATAGGGGAGCTCCCCCTCGCCAGCTGCTCGACAGTCCTGTCGACCCTGCCCTCGGGGGTCCTGACCGAAGACTCCCTGGAGCTGCCGGAGAACTGCCAGACGACTGTCTTTGAGGCCGGCTATGCCCCCGGCGGCTTTTCGCTTGCCAGGGCCGCAGCCGAGCGCGGCGGAACAGCGGTGTCCGGGCAGCGCATGCTCATCCACCAGGCCATTCGCCAGATTGAGCTGTTCGGCATCGCCCAAGGACAGCTGGCAGGTTTATTCGACGCACAGACACTCACCGCTTTGGAAGAAACGATGACTCAGGAGGCGCAAACACTGTGAATGACACTCTGACGCTCGGCTTGGCGCTGCTCATAAGCTCAGCTCTCAGCGTCGGAACGAGTCTTGTCATCCGCTTCCGCTTCGCCGACATCATTCACGACGAAGCGGGACTGCGCCTGCTGATCGGCCAAGGCACTTGGCCGCACAAACCGCCGCGCTTCCTGGCGGTCGTGTTCACGGCTATCGCCTTCGTTCTGGCTTGGTTGGCCGCCTTCATCACCCCGGTTGTCTTCGGCGATGAACTGGGAACCCTCTTTCCCGTCTCCGCGCTGTCGCTTCTTGCCGGAGCCACCGGCTGGCTGTTCTGGATTGACAGCAGAATCCACCGCCTGCCGGACAGGCTCGTGCTTCCGCTGGGCGCAGCCATGTTCCTCGTGACCGCCGTCGGCCTGGTGGTGGGGTACTTCGAAACCGTCAAAGCCGCGCAGACTGCCGGCATCCGGGGCCTGATCGGCGCAGTGATTGTCGTGGCGGTCTTCGGTGTTCTCAACCTCGTGGCCTACGTGGGCCGCTGGGACACTATCGGCTTAGGCGATGTGAAACTCGGCGCGCTCATCGGACTGGCCGTCGGGATGGTCAGCCTGTGGGGCCTCATAGTGGTCTTGGCAGTCGCCAACGCATCCGCTCTGGTGTACTGGATCAACACCAAGTTCATCAAACGCGCCAAGGTCACCCACATCGCTTTCGGACCACATCTGCTTATCGGCACGTGGACTGCCGTTCTGCTCACGCCGCTGGCTTTGTAGACTCTGAAGAATGTTGAGATGGTTGACCGCCGGCGAATCCCACGGCGAAGCTCTGACGGGCATTATCGAAGGCCTGCCCTCCCACGTCCCCGTGACGTCCGAGATGATTTCGGCCGCCCTGGCCAGACGCCGCCTGGGCTACGGGCGCGGGGCGCGAATGAAGTTCGAAGCAGATGCCGTTCGCGTGCTCGGCGGCGTTGTCCACGGACGCACCCTGGGTTCGCCGATCGCAATTGAGGTCGGCAACACCGAATGGCCCAAGTGGGAAAAGGTCATGAGCCCCGACCCGGTAGACCCGGCCGAACTCGAAGGCCAGGCCCGGGCTCAGGCTCTCACTCGTCCTCGTCCCGGCCACGCTGATCTGGTCGGCATGGAGAAGTACCGCTTCGACGAGGCCCGTCCGATCCTCGAACGGGCATCTGCGCGTGAAACCGCGATGCGCGTTGCCCTGGGTGCCGTCGCACAGTCATTCCTGTCAGAACTCGGCATCACGCTGGTCTCGCACACCGTGTCGATTGGGCCTGTCGAAGGCTCCCGCGTTGCGGCCCGCCCCACGGCTGCCGATGTCGAGGCACTCGATGCGGACCCCATGCGGTGCTTTGATCAGGAACTGTCGGCTCGCATGGTCGCAGAGGTTGACGACGCCAAGAAGTCCGGCGATACCCTGGGCGGCGTCGTCGAGGTCGTTGCCTACGGACTGCCAGTCGGCTTGGGCTCTCACGTGCACTGGGACCGTCGCATTGACTCTCGCCTTGCGGGAGCCCTCATGGGCATTCAGGCCATCAAGGGCGTTGAAGTCGGCGACGGGTTCGAAACCGCGCGTCGCCGCGGATCCCAGGCACATGACGAAATCGGCCTCGACGGCGATAACGCCGTTCGCTCCAGCAACCGAGCCGGCGGAACGGAAGGCGGTATGACGACGGGCGAACCGCTCGTTGTGCGTGCAGCTATGAAGCCGATCGCCACCGTGCCGCGCGCCCTGGGCACAATCGACGTGCAGAAGCGCGAAGCAGCGAAGGCCCACCACCAGCGTTCGGATGTCTGCGCTGTTCCAGCCGCGGGCGTTGTTGCCGAAGCGATGGTGGCTCTCGTCATCGCCGAAAGCGTCACCGAGAAATTCGGTGGGGACTCGCTTGAAGAGACCAAGCGCAACCTCGACGCCTACGTGGCCCAACTGAACTTCCCGACGACATGACCGAACGGCCGCTGCCACGACCGGCCCCGCCCGTCGACCCCGTCCCGGCGGCCGGAGCGCGCATTGTCATGGTCGGCCCACCCGCGGCGGGAAAATCAACCATTGGGCGGCTGATCGCCGAGCGGCTCGACATTCCCTTTGTCGACACCGACCACCGGATTGCCGAACTCTACGGGCCGATCCCGCAGATCTTCGCCGAGCGCGGTGAGGACCGCTTCAGGGAATACGAGCGCGCCGTTGTGCGCCGTGAGCTGCGGCGCCTGCTGGAACGGCCGGGAGTCGTATCGCTCGGCGGCGGTGCGGTGCTCAACCCGGGTACGCGAGCTCAGCTCAAGCATCCTGCGATCAAGACGATCGCCATTGAGATCGACAGCACGACAGCCGTGCAGCGCCTCGGCGGTTCCAGACGACCGCTTCTGGATGACAGCGATGATCCCGGTGCCCGCTGGCAGCGGGTGTTCGACGAACGGCGCAGCCTGTACGAAGAAGCCGCAACAGCCGTCATCCAGGCCGATGACGGTCCGCCGTCAACGGCAGTCAACAGAATCATCGGGATCATCACCGGCCTGCAGCGGGCCGAAGAATACGAAAAATTCCGTGAAAGCAGCCAGGAACAGGAGTTGCAGTGACAGAAGCAGTCGTGCCGGTCAGCGCCGGGGGAGACTACGACGTTGTTATCGGACACAAGCTCATGCACCGACTGCCGGAGCTCATCGGCGGTCGCGCGCAGAAAGTGCTCATCATCTACCCGCGGGCACTGCGGACAACCGGTGACCTCGTCCGCGACGATCTCCAGGCGGCAGGCTACGAGGCTCTCGCGGCAGAGATTCCGGATGCTGAAGAGGCTAAGCACAGCCGTGTAGCCGAATTCTGCTGGAAGATCCTCGGCCAGTCCGACTTCACCCGCACTGACGTCATCGTCAACGTCGGCGGGGGAGCAGTGACCGACCTGGGCGGCTTTGTCGCCGCCACGTGGCTGCGCGGCATCCGCTACATCAACATCCCCACGACGGTGCTCGGCATGGTTGATGCTGCAGTGGGAGGCAAAACCGGCATCAATACGGAAGAGGGCAAGAACCTTGTCGGCGCCTTCCACGCGCCAGCGGGTGTTCTGTGCGATCTGGAAACGCTGGGCACTCTGCCGCCGAACGAACTGTTCACGGGTCTTGCCGAAAGCGTCAAGTGCGGTTTCATTGCCGATCCGGAAATCCTCGACATCATCGAAAAGACGCCCAAGGATTCACTTACCGACCCCGAATCGCCGGAGCTGTTTGAGATCATCCGCCGCTCCATTGCGGTCAAGGCGGCCATTGTGAGCGAAGACTTTCAGGAATCGGGCAAACGCGAATTCCTCAACTTCGGTCACACCCTGGGCCACGCGATCGAACGCCTGGAGCGCTACCAGTGGCGCCACGGGGCAGCGGTTGCCGTCGGCATGATGTTCGCCGCGGAGCTGTCGGTGCTCACCAAGAACCTGTCGGAGGAAAACGTCAACCGTCTGCGCGGCATTCTTGAGCACCTGGGTCTGCCCACCGGCTACCGCGGTGACAAATGGCCACAGCTGCTCGACACCATGCGGCGGGACAAAAAGGCCCGCGGTTCGCTGCTGCGGTTCGTCGTCCTTGAGGACATCGGCCGCCCGGCCGTGCTGGAGGCAACCGACACATCGCTGCCGTTCAGCGCGTACACCGCAATCGGAACAGATTCGCCCATCACGCGGCTGAGCTGAGCACTGATACAATCGACGGGGTTTTCGCCCATTCATTCAATGAAGGAGAAACGTGGCAACGACGAATGATCTGAAGAACGGCATGGTGCTGGTTCTCGACAACGAACTGTGGCAGGTGCTGGAGTTCCTGCACGTCAAACCCGGCAAGGGCCCGGCTTTCGTTCGCTCCAAGATCAAGAACGTTCTGTCAGGCAAGATCGTCGACCGCACGTTCAACGCGGGCACCAAGGTGGAGACAGCCACGGTTGACCGCCGCGACATGCAGTACCTCTACAACGACGGCACCGACTACGTCTTCATGGACGAGAAGGACTACGAGCAGGTGTCCATCGGCCCCGACCTCGTGGGCGACGCTGCCAACTTCATGCTGGAAAACCAGTCTCTGCAGATTGCCTTCCACGAAGGCAACCCGCTCTACGTTGAGCTCCCGCCGATCGTCGAACTGACGATTGCACACACCGAACCCGGCCTGCAGGGCGACCGCTCTTCCGGCGGCACCAAGCCGGCAACCCTGGACACCGGATACGAAATCCAGGTTCCGCTGTTCCTCGAAGAGGGCACCCCGGTGCGTGTGGACACTCGCTCCGGTGAGTACCTCGGGCGCGTTCGCGATTGAGCGCCCGCAGCCGCGCCCGCCGCAGGGCGCTTGAACTTCTTTTTGAAGCCGGGGAGCGCAAGCTGGATGAAAACGAACTCATCCAGCTGCGCTCCGGCGACCCCGAATACCCCATGAAGGAGTACGCGGTCGAAATCGTGCGCGGTGTTGTTGAGCACCGCGACGACATCGACTCCACCCTGCGGGAGTACTCGGAGTGGAACGTCGACCAGCTGCCTAAGGTCGACGTGGCCCTGCTGCGCATGGGCCTGTGGGAAGTTCTCTACAACGACGAACTCGACGATCCGGTTGCGATCGACGAAACCGTCAGCCTCGCCGCGGCCTATTCGACCGACGATTCGCCGGCATTCATCAACGCGCTCCTAGACCGTGTGAGCAAGCAGGGGAAGAAGGGCCGCGGCACTTCAGACCAGGCTGCGTCACAACCGCAGCCGGACTCAGCACAGTCCGACGAAGGCTCAGGCGAACAGGACTGATCCGGGTTCGGCTATGCTGATGGAAATCACTCCTTTAATGACCGTCCAGTGAGGCGGGGAAGGGGGACCGATGCGCACAGCCGAAGTTTTCGACGCGAGTGAGATCTCGCGCGCGCTGACACGCATTGCCCACGAAATTCTCGAATCCAACAAGGGTGCCGAAGGGCTTCTGCTCTTGGGCATTCCCACGCGCGGGGTGCCGCTGGCTCAGCGTTTGGCGCAGCGCATTTCCGCCATTGAACCGGGTGTGAGCGCTGACAAGATCGTCGGCAGCATCGACGCGACGATGCACCGGGACGATCTCAACACGGGCAAGCTCCGCCCGGCTCTGCCCACGCAGCTGCCTGAAAGCGGCATTGACGGCCGCACTGTCGTACTCGTCGATGACGTTCTGTACTCGGGACGTACGGTGCGGGCTGCACTCGACGCTCTGCACGACTATGGCCGCCCGCAGGCGGTGCGCCTTGCTGTCCTCGTTGACCGCGGGCACCGCCAGCTGCCGATTCGCGCTGACTTTGTCGGCAAGAACCTGCCCACCTCCGCCGAGGAGCGGGTTACGGTCTCGCTGTCTGAAACGGACGATGCGGATGACCGGGTCATCATCACCTCCCCGGCGGGAGGTGAGGAGTGATGCAGCACCTGCTTGGCACCTCGGACCTGGAGAAGGCTGACGCTGTTGATCTGCTCGACATTGCTGAAGCCATGACCGTCTCCGGCGGTCAGGCGGTCAAGAAGCTGCCCGCGCTGCGCGGGCGCACCGTCGTCAACCTGTTCTTCGAAGACTCCACCCGTACGCGCATTTCCTTTGAGGCAGCAGCCAAGCGGCTGAGCGCGGACGTCATCAACTTCTCGGCCAAGGGCTCGTCGGTCTCTAAGGGAGAAAGCCTGCAGGACACGGTGCAGACGCTCGGGGCCATGGGCATCGATGCAATCGTCATCCGCCACCCCGGTTCTGGCACACCGCACTTCCTGGCCGGCAGCGAATGGACTGACGCACACATCCTCAACGCCGGTGACGGCATGCACGAACATCCCACGCAGGCGCTGCTCGACGCTTTCACGCTGCGCCGCATCCTGTCGGACGAACCGGTGTCCGGTCCGGCTGAAGCGAGCTTCGGCAAGGATCTTTCCGGCATGCGTGTCGCCATCGTCGGCGATGTTCTGCACTCCCGCGTGGCGCGGTCCAATGTGCACCTGCTGGAAACCCTCGGCGCGTCTGTCGTCCTCATCGCCCCGCCCACCCTGCTGCCGTGGGGCGCAGAAAGCTGGCCGTGTGAAATCCGCTATGACTTCGATGCCGCGCTCGAAGAGTTCTCCTTCGACGCCGTCATGATGCTGCGCGTGCAGCGTGAGCGCATGCACCAGGCGTTCTTCCCCGGACCGCGCGAATACACGCGCCTGTGGGGACTGACGGAGGACCGCTACCGCCGTCTGCCCGAAACAGCCGCGATTCTGCACCCCGGGCCCATGAACCGCGGTTTTGAAATCTGTGCGGCCGCCGCCGATTCGCCCCGCGCTGCCGTCCTCGGACAGGTGGAAAACGGCGTCTACGTGCGCATGGCGGCCCTCTATCGCCTTCTGACCGGTCGCACTTCGGAGGACATGCAATGACATCTCTGCTCATCACCAACGCCCAGCTGCCCGACGGCAGCACAGGTTCGATTGCCGTTCGCGACGGCCGGATCGTCGAATCCGTCGACAGCCCCGACACCACGATCGACGCGACGGGGCTTGTGGCCCTGCCCGGTCTTGTCGACATGCACGTCCACCTGCGCGAACCCGGCAAAGAAGACGCTGAGACAGTTGCCACCGGTTCGGCCTCAGCCGCCCGCGGCGGCTTCACCGCCGTCAACGCCATGGCCAACACACAGCCTGTGGCTGACACCGCGGGTGTCGTTGAGCAGGTGTGGCGCCTGGGCCGCGAGGTGGGGCTGACCGAGGTGGCTCCGATCGGTGCAGTCACCGTCGGCCAGGAGGGCACTCAGCTGGCAGAGCTGGGCGCCATGGCCGGCAGCGCAGCACAGGTGCGCATCTTCTCCGATGACGGCATGTGCGTGCACGATCCGCTCCTTATGCGCAGGGCTCTCGAATACGTCAAGACCTTTGACGGCATCATCGCCCAGCACGCGCAGGACCCTCGGCTGACCGAGGGAGCGCAGATGAACGAGGGCACCGTATCGGCCAAGCTCGGTCTGCCCGGCTGGCCGGCCGTTGCCGAAGAATCGATCATCGCCCGGGACATCCTGCTGGCCGAACACGTGGGTTCGCGCCTGCACGTGTGCCACCTGTCAACAGCCGGTTCGGTTGAACTGGTGCGCTGGGCGAAATCGCGCGGCGTCCGGGTCACTGCCGAGGTCACCCCGCACCACCTCATGCTCACCGACGAACTCGTCGAATCCTTCGATCCGGTGTACAAGGTCAACCCGCCGCTGCGCACCCGCCGTGACGTCGAAGCGGTCCGCGACGGCCTGGCCGACGGCACAATCGACATTGTGGCCACCGACCACGCACCGCACCCCGCAGAACACAAGTGCTGCGAATGGTCAGCTGCGGCCATGGGCATGGTCGGCATGGAATCGGCTCTGCCGATCGTGGTCGAAGCTATGCGCGACTACGATTTCGGCTGGGCAGACATCGCACGCGTCATGAGCACCAACCCGGCATCGATTGCCGGGCACACCGAGCACGGCTCATTGGAAGTCGGAACGGGTGCGAACATCATTCTGGTCGACCCGAATGCTCCCGGTGTCGTCGAACCCGACACCCACGCGACCAAGGGCCGCAACAACCCCTTCCGCGGGCTCGAGATCAGCACGCGGGTCGTGCACACCATCCTGTACGGCACCCACATCGTTGAAAACGGCGACATCGTTCGCAAGCACGAACTTCGGGAGGGTTCGTGGATCGGCTGATCCCGGTGCTCGTCCTCGCCGCCATTGCAGTGGGGATCCTCGTGCTCATGCGCTGGGGATGGAAAGCTCGACAGAAACGCCAGGCCGACATTCCCGCCCCGCAGCCGGCCGCACCGACGGACAGCGGCTACGACGGCTACTACATTGCGACAACGCCGGCCGGCCAGCACCTCGAGAGGATCAACGTCCACGGTCTCGGTGTGCGAACAGGTGCCGGACTCGACGTCCAAGACGACGGGGTTGTGTTCAGCCTCGACGGGCGCGACGCGTTCCGGATCCCCGCCGAAGACATCGTGGATGTTTTCTTCGGCTCCGGCATGATCGGCAAGTTCACCGAAAAAGACGGAATCATCATCATTCGCTGGAACCTCGGAGACCACGAAGTCGACACCGGCTTCCGCCCCCGAGCACACAGTGCCAAGAAGACCATCGCCGCGGAAATCGACACACTCAAAGGTAGGAGACGATGAGCCTGCGCACACAGCCCGCCCAGCTCGTTCTGGAAGACGGCACGCACTACACGGGAGCCGGTTTCGGGGCCCTGGGCACAACGGTCGGCGAGGCGGTCTTCACCACCGCTATGACCGGCTACCAGGAGACCCTGACCGACCCTTCGTACCACCGGCAGATCGTGATTCACGCGTTCCCCCACATCGGCAACACCGGGGTCAACAGCGAAGACAGCGAATCACGCCGCTGCTGGGCAGCCGGCGTCGTCGTCCGCGACCCTTCCCGGATCACATCGAACTGGCGCGCAGAAGGTGACTACGAAGAACACCTGAAGTCCATCGGGCTGGTCGGAATCTGCGACGTCGACACTCGTGCGCTGACCCTGCACCTGCGGGACAAGGGCGCCATGCGGATGGGCATTTTCTCCGGTGATGACGCTCAGAAGCCAGTGGATGAGCTGCTTGAGATCGTCCGCCAGGCCCCGCAGATGGAGGGCGCGGACCTCGCCTCGGAAGTCACCTGCGATGCCCCCTACACGATTCCCGCTCAAACCGAGAAGCGCTTCTCGGTTGTGGCCTACGACCTCGGCGTGAAGAAGACAACGCTGGAGCAGCTGGCCCAGCGCGGCCTCGAAGTGACCGTGGTGCCGGCAAACACGACGGTTGAGGAACTCACCGAGCTTTCCCCCGACGGCGTGTTCTTCTCCAATGGTCCGGGCGACCCCTCTGCCATGAAGCAGCCGATCGCAGTGCTGCAGCACGTGCTGAAAGAGCGCATCCCGTTCTTCGGCATCTGCTTCGGCAACCAGCTGCTGGGCCGCGCCCTGGGCTTTGACACCTACAAACTTCCCTTCGGCCACCGCGGATCGAACCAGCCGGTTCTCGACGTCGCGTCGGGCCGTGTCGAAATCACCACGCAGAATCACGGCTTCGCGGTCGATGCGCCGCTGGACGAGCCGGTCACGGCACCGAACTCCGAGTACGGCAGGGTGCAGGTTTCGCACATCGGCATGAACGACAAGGTTGTCGAGGGGCTCAAGTGTCTCGACATCCCCGCGTTCTCGGTGCAGTTCCACCCGGAATCAGCGGCGGGACCCCATGATTCGCGCACCCTTTTCGACACTTTCGTCCAGCTGCTGGCTGACAACGCCAAGGAGAACTGATGCCGCTGCGTACAGACATCAAGACCGTCATGGTCATCGGCTCGGGTCCGATCGTCATCGGCCAGGCCTGCGAATTCGACTACTCGGGAACCCAGGCGTGCCGCATTCTGCGCCGCGAAGGTCTGCGGGTTGTGCTCGTGAACTCCAACCCGGCGACCATCATGACCGACCCCGAGCTGGCCGACGCCACCTATGTCGAGCCGATCGACCCCGATGTGATCGAGAAGATCATCGAAAAAGAAAAGCCGGACGCGCTTCTGCCGACTCTCGGCGGGCAGACGGCGCTCAATGCGGCGATCAACCTGCACGAATCGGGAGTTCTTGCCAAGCACGGTGTTGAGCTCATCGGCGCTGACGTCGATGCGATCCAGCGCGGTGAAGACCGCCAGCAGTTCAAAGACGTCGTCGAACAGTGCGGTGCCGAAGTCGCCCGCTCCTACATTGCGAACACAATGGACGAAGTCCTCGACGGCGCTGAAAAGCTCGGCTACCCGCTCGTGGTGCGTCCGTCGTTCACAATGGGCGGCTTGGGCTCGGGCATGGCCTACTGCGAAGAGGACCTGCGCCGGATCGCCGGTGACGGCCTGCACGACTCGCTGACAAACGAGGTGCTGCTCGAAGAGAGCATTCTCGGGTGGAAGGAGTTCGAACTCGAACTGATCCGCGACAAGAACGACAACGTCATCGTCGTGTGCGCAATCGAGAACTTCGACCCCGTCGGCGTGCACACCGGCGATGCCATCACGGTGGCCCCGTCGCTGACCCTGACGGACGTCGAGTATCAGAAGCTGCGCGACATCGGCATTGCGATCATCCGGGGTGTCGGCGTGGAAACCGGCGGCTGCAACATCCAGTTCGCCATCCATCCTGATACCGGCCGCATCGTCGTCATCGAAATGAACCCCCGCGTGTCGCGTTCCTCGGCACTGGCCTCGAAGGCGACCGGCTTCCCGATCGCCAAGATCGCGGCGCAGCTCGCGGTGGGCTACACGCTCGACGAAATCCCGAACGACATCACGGCAACAACCCCGGCGGCGTTCGAACCCGCCCTGGACTACGTGGTGGCGAAGATTCCGCGCTTTGCCTTTGAGAAGTTCCCGGCCGCTGACCCGACCTTGACGACCACCATGAAGGCCGTCGGCGAAGTCATGGCGCTCGGCCGCAACTTCACGACTGCGCTGCAGAAGGCGCTGCGCAGCCTCGAGAGGAAGAACTCCGAGTTCTCCTTCGACGCTCCGTTCAACCTCGAAGACAGCAGTGTGCGCACTGATGTCGAAGCAAAGCTCGCACACGCAGCCGAGGACCGCATCTACACGGTTCAGCGCGCCCTCATGTCGGGTATGAGCATTGACGACGTCTTCGAACACACGAAGATCGACCGCTGGTTCCTCGACCAGATTGCGCTCATCAACGAAGTTGCCGACTTCGTTCGCGAAGCCGAGGACCTGACTCCGGAGGTCCTGACGATCGCCAAGAAGCACGGCTTCTCGGACCGGCAGATAGCGCAGCTGCGCAACCTCGACCCGGCTGTTGTCATGGGGGTTCGCCACGCGCTGGGCGTTCGCCCGGTCTACAAGTCGGTCGACACGTGCGCCGGGGAATTCGAAGCGAAGACCCCGTATTACTACTCGAGCTACGACGCGACGAGCGAAGTCGCGCCGCGGGAACGCGAAGCCGTCATCATCTTGGGCTCCGGTCCCAACCGCATCGGCCAGGGCATCGAATTCGACTACTCCTGTGTGCACGCGGCTATGGCGCTCGAATCTGCCGGATACGAAACCGTCATGGTCAACTGCAACCCGGAAACCGTGTCGACGGACTATGACACCGCCGACCGTCTGTACTTCGAGCCGCTGACGCTTGAGGACGTTCTCGAGGTGTACCACGCCGAGGCGCAGGCCGGTCCGGTTGCCGGTGTCATCTGCACCCTGGGCGGGCAGACCCCGCTGGGTCTGGCAACCGCTCTCAAGGATGCGGGCGTGCCGATTCTCGGCACCCAGCCCGAAGCGATCGACCTGGCGGAGGACCGCGGTGAGTTCGGCCGGATCATGGCCGAAGCCAACCTCGTGGCACCCAAGCACGGCACCGCCGTCACCTTTGATGAGGCCGTCGACATTGCCGAGGAGATCGGCTACCCGGTGCTCGTGCGCCCCTCCTATGTGCTGGGCGGTCGCGGCATGCAGATCGTGTACGACTCCGAGCAGCTGCGCTCCTACATGGAGACCGCAACAGAGGTGTCGTCCGACCGGCCGGTGCTTGTTGACAAGTTCCTCGACGACGCCGTGGAAATCGACGTCGACGCCCTGTACGACGGCGAAGAGCTCTACATCGGCGGAATTTCCGAGCACATTGAAGAAGCCGGTGTGCACTCCGGTGACTCGACGTCTGTTCTGCCGTCGATCAGCCTGGGTGAGAGCGTTCTGCAGCGCGTTCGCGAAGCAACGCTTGCGATTGCCCGCGGCACGGGTGTGCGCGGCCTGCTCAACATCCAGTTCGCGGTTGCAGCTGACATTCTGTACGTCATCGAGGCCAACCCACGTGCTTCGCGCACCGTGCCGTTCGTGTCGAAGGCAACCCACCGCCAGCTGGCCAAGGCTGCGGCCCTCATTGCCGTCGGCAGCACCATCAGCCAGCTGCGCGGCACGATCCTCGCCGAAGAGTCCGACGGTTCGCACCTGCCGTTGGACCACCCGGTTACGGTGAAGGAAGTTGTTCTTCCGTTCCGCCGTTTCCGCACCCCGGAGGGCAAAGTCGTCGACTCGATCCTCGGCCCGGAAATGCGTTCGACCGGCGAAGTCATGGGCATTGCCCCGAACTTCCCGGAGGCATTCGCGAAAGCTCAGCTGGGCGCCTCGACCGCGCTGCCCACAGAGGGCCGCGTGTTCGTGTCGATTGCCGACCGCGACAAGCGCTCGATCGTCCTGCCGGTCAAGACCCTTGCCGACATGGGCTTTGAAATCGTCGCCACCGCCGGCACGGCAGATGTTCTGGCCCGTCACGGAGTGCCCAGCACGCGGATTGCCAAGCACTACGAAGCCGCTGACGGCGAGGACACGATTCTGCAGAAGATCGACCGGCGGGAAATCGACCTCGTGGTCAATGTTCCGTCTGGCCGCCAGGAGCGCTCCGACGGCTACGAGATCCGCGCGGCGGCCATTGCCGCGAACGTGCCGATCATGACCACGACGGCCGCTTTCTCATCGGCTGTCGGCGCCATCGACGTACGCCGTCGGGGAACTGCCGAAGTCCGTTCGCTCCAGGACTGGGCATGACGTTCAGGAACTGGCACGACGCCGCACAGGCAAGCCCCCTGTGCGTGGGAATTGATCCTCATCCACAGCAGATCGCGCAGTGGGGTCTGCCGGACACCCCGGACGCGCTCGGCACTTTCGCACAGAACGTGCTGAGCGCGGCCACAGAGCGGGCGAAGTTCATCAAGCCCCAGTCAGCTTTCTTTGAACGGCACGGCTCAGCCGGGATCGCGGTTCTCGAAGATCTGTTGGCGCAGGCTCGTGAAGCCGGCGTCATGTCGATCCTCGACGCCAAACGCGGCGACATCGGTTCGACTATGGCCGGCTACGCCGACGCCTACCTCAACCCTGCACGACCGCTGGCAGCTGACGCGCTGACCGTGTCGCCCTACCTGGGTGTCGGGTCACTGCGGCCGGCCATGGAGCTTGCGGCAGAACACGGCAAGGGCCTGTTTGTTCTCGCCCTGACTTCCAATCCGGAAGGCAGGGAAGTGCAGCACGCCCGAACCCAGGAGGGTAGGGCAGTAGCCGCCGAGGTGGTCCGGCACGCTGAGGAGGTCAACGGTCAGCTCGATGCGCCGCTGATCGGCCTGGTGGTCGGTGCGACCATCGGCACTGCCGCGGCTGATCTTGGAATTGATCTGCCGAGCTTTTCGGGACCCGTGCTGTCGCCGGGTTTCGGTTCGCAGGGGGCCGGGGTCGCCGACCTCGAGGCGGTGTTCGGGGATGCCTACAGCGACGGGAGGGTGATCGTCAATGCCTCGCGGTCCCTTTCGCGTCGCGGTCCGGACAGTGCCGACATTGCGGATGAAATAACCACGGTTATCGAAGCTTTGAGGCCAAAAGGCCGATAGACTGCGAGTGTCCCGATCTATTTAACGGATCTTGAGGAGGGGGACACATTGGTACTGACGCCATTGACTGAGGAGCAGCGATCAGCTGCCCTGCGCAAGGCCTTTGACGCTCGTGTCGAACGGGCGGAAGTCAAAGCAGATCTGAAATCAGGCAAGAAGACGCTCGCCCAGGTGCTCGCGGAAGCGGGTGACAGCGAGGCGCTGCAGAAAATGAAGGTCTATGACCTCCTGCGCGCAATCCCCAAGGTAGGGGACAGACGTGCAGAGGCCATTATGGAAGAAGTCGGCATCGCCATGTCTCGTCGTATCAGAGGCTTGGGCGTACACCAGCGAGCCGCGCTATTGGAGAAATTTGAGTGAACCAGTTCTGACCGTGCTCACCGGCCCTTCCGCGGTCGGCAAGGGCACCGTCGTCCAGCATGCCAAGAACAGCGCTGACCGCATGTGGCTGTCGGTGTCCGCAACAACACGCGATCCTCGCCCGGGCGAAGTCGACGGCGAGCACTATCGCTTTGTGACTGACGCCGAATTCGACGACCTCATTGATGCGGGCGAAATGCTCGAATACGCGGTCGTCCACGGCAAACACCGCTACGGAACGCCGGCGGGCCCTGTCGAGCAGGCCCTGGCCGACGGTCTGGCGCCGCTTCTGGAGATCGACCTCGACGGGGCGCGCCAAGTGCGTGAGCACGCGCCGAATGCGCGTTTCGTGTTCATGGCTCCACCCAGCTGGGACGAACTCGTCCGCCGGCTCACCGGCCGCGGCACCGAAACGCCCGAACAGATTGCCCGTCGCCTTGAGACCGCGCGCACTGAACTGGCGGCACAGGACGAATTCGACCACGTGATCGTCAACACCGATGTTTCAGCAGCGGCTGCCGAACTAGTAGACTTGATGGGACTGTCATCAGACACCCCTAGGTGAATGTGGAGAAATTTCTTGACTGTTAACCCCGAAGGCATCACCAACCCGCCGATCGACGATCTGCTCAATGTGACGCCGTCGAAGTACGAACTCGTCATCGAGGCCGCACGCCGCGCCCGCCAGATCAACTCGTACTACGCACAGCTGCAGGACGGACTGCTGGAAAACGTCGGTCCGCTCGTGACTCCGGAAGCCGGCGAAAAGCCGCTGTCGATTGCCCTGCGCGAAATCAACGAAGGCAAGCTCGTCAGCCGTGAGGCAACTGCAGAAGAACTCGCTCAGGAAGAAGCTCTCGCAGAAGAGTTCGACTTCAGCTTGGACCCCGACGCACTGTGAACATCGTTCTCGGCGTCACCGGGGGCATTGCCGCGTACAAAGCGGCTCACGTAGTCAGACTTCTGAAAGAAGCGGGACACAGCGTCCGCGTTGTTCCCACCGAAAGCGCTCTGCGCTTTGTCGGCGCACCCACGTGGGAAGCGCTTTCTGGTCAGCCGGTGCAGACTGACGTCTTCACCCGCGTCGAAGAGGTCGAACACGTGCTCATCGGCCAGCAGGCCGACCTCGTGCTGATCGCCCCGGCAACGGCGGACAGCCTGGCGCGCATTCGCGCTGGCATGGCCGATGATCTTCTGACTGCCACGGTGCTCACCACGACCGCGCCTGTCGTGGTTGCTCCCGCCATGCACACCGAGATGTGGTTCAACCCGGCCACCGTCGACAACGTCGCGGTTCTGCGGGCACGTGGTGTGCACGTCCTCGAACCCGCATCGGGTCGTCTGACCGGTGCTGATTCCGGGCCGGGACGTCTGCCCGAACCGCAGGACATCGTGGACTTCGCTCTGTCGGTTCACCGTGAGGCATCGCCTCGTACACACAGCTCTGACAGTGGACTGCTTGCCGGCCGCCGGGTGTTCATCAGCGCCGGCGGCACGCGCGAACCGCTTGATCCGGTTCGCTTCCTCGGCAACCGCTCATCGGGTAAACAGGGTGCGGCTCTTGCTGCGGCCGCTCACCGTTTTGGAGCCGAGGTTGTTCTGGCTGCGGCGAATGTCGATTCTGCGATTCTTGAGACCCTGCCGTCGGGCATTGACATTCGCGAAGTCGAAACCACCGCCCAGTTGGAAAGCGTGTGTCGTGCACAGGCAGCAGAAGCTGACATCGTCATCATGGCTGCCGCTGTTTCTGACTACCGTCCAGCTCAGGCAGCCGGCCACAAAATGAAGAAGGACGGCGACGCCGGACTGACAATCGAGCTTGTGCAGAACCCCGACATCCTCGCCGGTCTTGTTGCCGACCGCCGTGAGGGCCAGACGATCGTCGGATTCGCAGCTGAAACGGGAAGTCCCGAGACCACCGCTGCGGAACTGGCCAGGCAGAAGATCGTGCGCAAGGGCTGCGACATCCTCGTATTCAACGACGTGTCCGACGGCAAGACCTTCGGCCACGACACCACGCACGTCGAAGTGCTCGCCCTGACGGGTACGGGCGTCGTGGGGCTCGGCGAATTCACCGGAGAAAAAGCCGATGTGTCGGTTTCTGTCATGGAAACGATCGCGAAACACGCGGTCGAATAGGATTGAAGCGTGTCTGAACTTCGTCAATTCACCTCTGAATCCGTAACCGAGGGCCACCCGGACAAGATCTGCGACCAGATCAGCGATGCCGTGCTTGACGCCCTCCTCGAACAGGACCGTCGCGCCCGCGTTGCTGTCGAAACGATGGTCACGACCGGTCTTGTGCACGTCGCCGGCGAGGTAACGACCTCCGGCTATGCCGACATCGCACAGCTGGTGCGCGATGTCATCACCGACATCGGCTACGACTCTTCGTCCAAGGGCTTCGACGGCCACACCTGCGGCGTTTCGCTGTCGATCGGCGCTCAGTCGAACGACATCTCCGAGGGCGTGACCCGTTCGCTGGAGGCCCGCTCCGGTACGACCGATCTTTACAGCTCCCTGGGTGCTGGCGATCAGGGTCTCATGTTCGGGTATGCGGACAATTCGACTGCGACCCTCATGCCCACGCCGATCTACTGGTCGCACAGGCTGACTGAAAGGCTCACCGCAGTTCGCAAGTCCGGCACCTTGCCGTACCTGCGCCCTGACGGTAAGTCGCAGGTGACGGTGGGCTATGACGGCGACAAGGCTGTGACGGTCGAAGCTGTTGTTCTTTCCACGCAGCACGACGAGACCGTGACCCACGCTGAGCTCGCCCAAGACATCCGCGCCCACGTGGTCGACCCGGTGTTGGAAGAGTCCGGGCTTGACACCTCGCGAACCAACTACTTCATCAACCCCGCGGGCCCGTTCATCACGGGCGGACCGATGGGCGATGCCGGTCTGACCGGCCGGAAGATCATCGTCGACACCTACGGCGGTTTTGCCCGTCACGGCGGCGGCGCTTTCTCCGGCAAGGACCCGTCGAAGGTTGACCGTTCGGGCGCCTACGCAACTCGCTGGGTGGCCAAGAACATCGTCGCCGCGGGTCTTGCTGAGCGTGCAGAAGTCCAGGTGGCCTATGCGATTGGTGCTGCCAGCCCCGTCGGCCTTTACGTCGAAACCTTCGGCACCAGCGAAGTCGATCCGGTGAAGCTGGCCGGCGCGGTGCGCGAGGTCTTTGACCTTCGCCCCGCGGCGATCATCGCCGAGCTCGACCTCAATCGTCCCATTTACCGCAAGACTTCGACCTACGGCCACTTCGGCCGCGAAGACTCTGATTTCACGTGGGAGAACACTGACCGCGCCGATGCGCTGAAGTCCTATCTCAGCTGAGAACCGTGGACGACGCTCAGCTGTTCGCAGACGCTGAGGAGCCTCGCCTGAGGATCCGCGGCGGTGCACAGCCTGCTGAGGACCGTCCCGTGGCGCGCGTCCTGCTGGAGTCCCCGCTTCCGCACCTGGATCGTCTGTTCGACTACGCCGTAACGCAGGAGCAGGCTGATGAGGCGGTCATCGGAGCTCGCGTCCGGGTTCGCTTTTCAGGGCGGAAGCTTTCCGGTTTCATCGTCGAGCGCACGGACACGACCGATGTCGATGGTGAACTCGCACCCCTTGCCTCTGTCGTTTCGCCGCTTCCCGTGCTGGGTGAGGAACTGTACGGCCTCTGTCAGGCTGTTGCTGCGCGCTTTGCCGGGACGACGGCGGATGTTGTCAGGCTGGGTGTACCCGCACGCCACGCCCGCGGTGAAAAGAACGTTCTGAAGTCTGCACCCGGTGATCCTGACGGGGCAGCTGAGGCTGCCCGCGCTGTGCTTGAGGCCCCACCGGCCGACCTTGTCCCAGCCGCCGAAGCCGATTACCTCGCGGCCCTGAAGTCGTGGGCTGAGAACGCGAACTCATCTGAACGGTCAGAGCCCGAAGCTGGACCTAGGGGCGCCTACACGGTTCTGCCGGGAGATTCCGGTGGTGTCGACTGGGTGCGCTTCGGGTTTGAGGCAGCCGCGCGGGTCATCGCCGAGGGGCGGACCGTGCTGTGGCTGGTGCCCGACTATCGGGAACTCGAGGCAGTCAAACGCCAGCTGGGCGCTCTTGGTGAGTTCACCTCCGTGCTCAGTGCGGACCAGGGACCGGAAGCGCGATGGGCCGCGTGGGTTCGGGTGCTGACCGGACGGTCGCGCTTGGTGTTGGGGATGCAGGCTGCAGCTTTTGCCCCGATGCAGAGCCTCGGACTCATTCTGATGTTCGATGATGGCAATGACTCCTATCTCTTCGGCCGAGCACCGTATGCGCACGCCCGCTTCGTTCTGCAGGAACGTGTTCGCCGAACGGGTGCGGCTCTTCTGTTTCTTGACCGCACGCGCACGGTCGACGTGCAGTTTCTGATCGGCGCCGGCTGGGTGGGGGAGCTGCGCACCTCCCGCCAGGAGCGGCGCGAGTCAGCCCCCGTCGTGTTCCGCCCGCAGACAGAGCGCAGCATCAGCGATCTGACACAGCTGCCCGAGGCTGTGTTCAGCGTGATCCGGGGTGCCCTGGGCCGAGCGAAAAGCGAGGCCGCTGTCGGCCCGGTTCTCGTGCAGGTTCCGCGCACCGGCTATTCGACTTTTCTGACCTGCACGGGGTGCGGCAATCCTGCGCTCTGCCCGTCGTGCGAAGCGCCGCTGAGCGCCGCCGGGCCGGAAGGCCCTTTTGCGTGTGCGCGGTGCGGATGGCACATCGAGCAGCTGGCGTGCCGCAGCTGCCGAAGTAGGCGCTTCAGCTTCCGCAGTGCGGGACTCGACGGGATTCACGCTCAGCTGGGGCGCGCGTTTCCAGGCTTCACGGTTGTGCGCTCCGGCGGCAGCAAGATCTTCTCCAGGCTGGACGCTCCAGCGGACATCGTCGTTGCCTCAACGGGTGCTGAACCCTATGTGGACGGCGGCTATGCGGCTGCGGTTCTGCTCGACACTCTGTGGCCTGGCCCCGTGCTCAGAGCAACTGACAGGGCAATTGCCAGGCGCATGCGGGCGGCAGCCATGGTCCGCCCCTCCCGTGTCGGCGGCCGTGTTCTCATCTTGGATGATGACCCGGACGTCGTCCGCACCCTGACCCGCTGGGATCCGGAAGTCTACGCCGCGGGAGAACTCGCGGATCGTACGGAAGCGGGGTTCCCGCCGGCTTGGCGAACAGCCGAGGTCACGGGTGCACGCCAAGCGGTCGAAGACGTTGCGGAAGGCTGCTGTGAAGACTTCGACGCGCGGCTGTACGAACTGCGCGACGGCCCGCCCCGGTCGCGCTTCACCCGCCCCGGCGACGAGGTCGATGAATCCGTCGTCACGGCGGTTCTCGGCATTCCCGCTTCGACTGGCAGCACGCTCTCAGAACACTTGGCGGCCGAAACCGCCAGCCGGTCAATGCGCGGCGACGTGCAGATTCGCGTCCGCATGGACGATCCCGACGCCCTGTGACAGCAGCCGCCCACTAGACTGAACTGCGTGAGAATCCTGTTTGCCGGCACTCCGGAACCCGCCGTTCCCTCCTTGCGCGCCGTCGCCTCGCAGCACAGCGTGGCAGCTGTGCTCACCCGACCCGATGCGCCGGTCGGACGTAAGCGCGTTCTGACGCCCAGTCCGGTGAAGATGGCAGCGCAGGAACTCGGTCTTCCCGTCATTGAGGCCAGCCGTCTGGTCGGTGATGTCGTGACACAGATCGAAGAGCTTAAGGTCGATGCCGTTGCGGTCGTCGCCTACGGGGCGCTGGCCGGACCGCGGTCACTCGCGGCCGCCCGCCTGGGCTGGTACAACCTCCACTTCTCGCTTCTTCCCGATTATCGAGGTGCCGCTCCTGTCCAACGCGCCCTCATCGACGGGCACACCACCTCTGGTGTGACCGTGTTCCGACTTGATGAGGGGATGGACACTGGCGACATCGTCAGCGCACTCGAACTGCCGCTTGACCACGTCGACGCAGGCGCGGCTCTTGCCGACTATGCCGACAAGGGCGCGGCTGTTCTCGCGGATGCTCTCACCGCGGTAGAAAACGGCACAGCACAGTTCACTCGGCAGCCGACCGAGGGGACACTCGCACCCAAGATCACCGCCGCTGATGCGCACCTGGACTTCCAGCAGTCAGCCGAACAGCTCATTGCCCGCTCGCGCGGCACCTCGCCGGCCCCGGGACCGTGGAGCACAATCGACGGCAAGCGCACTAAGCTTGGCCCGCTCGCACCAGCCGAGGGCTCGCTTGAACCGGGACACACCGCCAGTGCCGATGGCGGAATGCTGATCGGCACGGGAAGCCATCCGGTATTCATCGAGACAATCCAGCCGTTCGGCAAGCAGCGCATGGCCGCCGCGGACTTCCTGCGCGGCAACCCCGGCGTCAGCTTTGACCTGGGTGAGGGCGCATGAGTCGGCCTGACGCTCGTCGCAGTCGGGGCCGGAACAACCCGCAGAAAGCGAACCTCGCCCGCATCCTCGCGTGGGAGGTGCTCGTCGCGGTTGATGAAGACGACGCCTATGCCAACCTTCTGCTGCCGCGCAAGATTGCGCGCACGCGCCTGCGCGCTGATGATGCGGCACTGGCAACCGAACTGACCTACGGAACGCTGCGCGCCCGCGGTCTCTACGACGCGATCATCGCCGAAGCGGCGTCCCGCAAAGTCAACACCCTGGAAATCCCGGTGCTTAATGCCATGCGGATGGGAGCGCACCAGCTGCTGGCCATGCGCATTCCCGACCACGCGGCAGTCGGCGAAACGGTAGCAGTCATCAAGCAGTCGCTGCCGCGTGCATCCGGGATCGTCAACGCCGTCCTGCGCCGGATTGGTGAGCGCAGCTATGACGACTGGCTGGCACTCGTGACAGCCGGTCTGCCCGAAGACCAGGCGAAGTCCCTGCGGTACTCGCACCCGGCATGGATCGTCAGCGCCCTGCGGGAGGCCCTCGAAGCTCACGGGCGCAGTTCGGCGGAAATCGATTTGCTGCTGCAGTCCCACAACGATCCTGCTCCCGTCGTTCTCACGGCACTGCCGGGACTGGACCGCAGCGAACTTCCCGGAACTCCCACCGAGCTGTCACCCCTGGGTGTGATTCTCGACCGCGGTGACCCGGGGAATCTCGAGGCGGTGCGAACGGGACGTGCGCGGGTGCAGGACGAAGGCTCCCAGCTGACAGCACTCACCCTGCTGGAGGCAGAAGCTCCCGAGGGCGAATGGCTCGACATGTGCGCCGGCCCCGGCGGCAAAACCGCAATTCTGGCCGCCACGGCAGCCGAGCGGGGTGTGCCCGTGACAGCCCTCGATGCGTCAGGTCACCGAGCTGACCTCGTGGTCGACAGCACGCGCGCTTTTGCCGACACCGTCGAAGTGTTCAAAGGTGACGGACGCGAATTCGCCGAAGCGTATCCCGGTGACTTCACCCGAGTGCTCGTGGACGTTCCCTGCTCAGGTTTGGGTGCGCTGCGGCGCAGGCCGGAAGCGCGCTGGCGGCGCAGCTCCGAAGACGTGCGCACACTGCGCCCGCTGCAGGACGGCCTTCTTCGTGCCGCATGGCAGGCGTGTGCGCCCGGCGGCGTCATCGCCTACTCCACGTGCTCACCGCACAAGCACGAAACCCTCGACGTGGTCCGCGCCTTCGCAGCAGACACCCCCGCGGTGCAGATTCTCAACACACCCGACCACCTGGCCCGGGTGACGGGACAGCCAGCCGAAAGTTTCGCCTCGTCCGCCGTGGGTGACGGTGCCGCTGCTCAGCTGTGGTCCCACGTTCACGAAACCGACGGCATGTTCATCTGCCTCATCCGCCGCCCAGCCTGAGAGGACACTCGTGTCGATTTCCATCAACCCCAGCATCCTGTCCTGTGACTTCGCGCAGTTCGACCGCGAACTGGCAAAAATTGCCGACGCCGACATGGCGCACGTCGACGTCATGGACAACCACTTCGTGCCCAACCTCACGTTCGGCCCGCCCGTTGTTGAGCGAATCAAGGCTGTCTCGCCCATCCCGCTGGACATGCACCTCATGATCTCTGAAGCCGACCGGCACGCACCGGTCTATGCCGAAATGGGCTGCGAGTCAGTGACCTTCCACCTGGAGGCCTCGGCCGCTCCGGTGCGCACAGCGCGTGAACTGCGCCGCCTGGGTGCAAAGGCCTCCGTTGCGGTCAAACCGGCGACCCCCGTCGAACCGCTCATTGACCTGCTCGGCGAATTCGACCAGGTGCTCATCATGACCGTCGAACCTGGCTTCGGCGGACAGAAGTTCCTCGACGTGTGCCTGCCGAAGGTCCGCAGGATCCGCGAAGCGATCTCGGCTGCCAATCTCGAGCTGACCGTCCAGGTGGACGGGGGGATCTCCGAGGACACGATCGGCCGCGCGGCAGAGGCCGGCGCCGACGTCTTTGTGGCAGGCTCCGCGGTCTACGGTGCCGACAATCCTGCCGCGCAGATTGCGCGTCTGCGTGAACTCGCAGGAGAACACGCTTGCTGACCGACCTCTTCGGAATCCTCAACACCCCGGCTTTCTGGCTGGCGGGCAAACCTGTCCCGTGGTCAGACCTCATCGGCAACATCTTCGCCCTGCTGACGGTGGGACTCGCACTCAAACGCAGCGTGTGGTCATGGCCCGTGCAGATTCTGGGCTCCATCCTGCTGCTGAGCGCATCCTTGTCCGCCCACCTGGGCGGCAACGCCAGCCGACAGGTGGTCATCATCGCCGCCGCCGTGTGGGGGTGGAGCACGTGGCAGAAATCGAAGAGCGAAACCGGCTCGATCGAGGTTCGCTGGGCCACCTGGAAAGAGCGCGCCGTTCTGCTGGCTGCTCTCATTGTGGGCACCGCCGTATTCGGCACGGTGCTGAAACTGGGGGACTGGTCGTGGAACCCCTACCCGGACGCGTATATCTTCATCGGCTCACTCGTTGCGATGTACGCCCAGGGCAAGGCGATCGTCGAATTCTGGTTCGTGTGGCTGGCGGTTGACCTTGTGGGCATCCCGCTGGCCGTCATGGGCGGACTGCTGTTCTCCGGAATCGTCTACTTCATCTTCCTCATCATGGTTCTCATGGGCATGCGCGACTGGGCCAAGAGATCGCGCCAGACGATTTCCTCACCGTCCTCAGCCGCCGCCACGATCCACGGTGAGGAAACAGCCTGAGCAGCCGGCACCTCGTGCGTGATCAGTTGAGATTCCCACAACGTGAGCCGCGATACATCGCGCTTGAGCCGTGTACTAATCTGGCACCGTGAAGACCTTTGACGAGCTTTTTGCCGAATTGAAGACCAAAGCGGAGACCCGCCCGGAAGGGTCGTCGACCGTCGCCGAACTTGACGCCGGAGTGCATCAGATCGGAAAGAAGATTGTCGAAGAGGCCGCTGAGGTCTGGATGGCTGCCGAATACCAGTCGGACAGCGAACTGGCCGAAGAGATCTCCCAGGCGATCTACCACCTGCAGGTCATGATGCTCGCACGCGGACTGACCCCCGAAGACATCTACCGGTACCTGTAAGAAAGGCCCCTGTGCTCAGAGTCGCCGTTCCCAACAAGGGATCACTGTCAGAAAAAGCCACGGAGATGCTCCGCGCCGCCGGCTACTCGCTGCGGCCCAACGCGAAGACGCTGGCCCACACCGACAACGTCAACGAAATCGAGTTCTTCTACCTGCGCCCGCGCGACATCGCGGTGTACATCGGGCGGGGAATCCTCGACATCGGGATCACCGGTCGCGACCTTCTGCTCGAATCCGGTGCGGAAGCCAAAGAGATCATGTCCCTGGGCTTCGGAGCTTCACGATTCCACTACGCCGGTCCCGCCGGCGCTTTTGCCGACCCGAGTGAGCTCAGCGGCAAGAGCATTGCGACCTCCTACCCGGAACTCGTCCAGCAGGATCTTAAGCAGCGTGGGATGAGCGCATCAATCGTGCCGCTGGACGGGGCTGTTGAAGTGTCCATCCAGCTGGGCGTTGCCGACGCTATCGCGGACGTCGTCGAAACCGGCACCACCCTGCGCGCCGCGGGACTGGAGACAATCGGCGAGCCGATTCTGCGCTCGGAGGGCGTTCTCATCGGCCGTGACGGTCCGCCGCGCGAAGCCGAAGACCCCAAGCAGATCGAGCTCAGGACTGACATCCTGCTGCGCCGCCTGGAAAGCGTCATCGTCGCCCGCGACTACGTGCTCATCGACTACGACGTTGCCGAAGAGAACCTCGAAGCGGCGATCGCCATCACCCCGGGCTTTGAAAGCCCGACCGTGTCAACCCTGCACGATCGCGGCTGGTTTGCCGTCCGGGCCATGGTGCCCTCAGCCGACCAGCACACACTCATGGACAAGCTCTACAGCGTCGGCGCGCGGGCAATCCTCGTCAGCCGCATTGACGCCTGCCGCATCTGACACCGGCCGCCAGCACCGACGCCGGCGGCTGCCACACCAGGAAGGACTGACATGTCGCAAGGACCACTCAACGGCTACACCGTCGTCGACCTTTCCCGCGCTCTCGCCGGCCCTCACGCAGGCCAGATCTTCGGCGACCTCGGTGCGCGGGTCATCAAGGTAGAAAATCCCACCAGCGGTGACGACACGCGCAGCTGGGGCCCGCAGTACGTGGGGCCGGAAGACCAGAAGCAGGCCACGTACTTCCTGGCGTGCAACCGCAACAAGGAATCCATCGCGCTGGATCTCAAGAGCGAGGACGGCAAGCACGTTCTCGAAGAGCTCATCAAGCGCGCAGACGTGGTCATCGAGAACTTCCGCACCGGCGTTATGGACCGCCTGGGCTTTTCCACGCAGCGCTGCCTGGAGCTCAACCCGCGCTTGGTGATCCTGTCGATCACCGGCTTCGGCCACGACGGTCCCGAGGGCGGTCGTGCCGGCTACGACCAGATCGCCCAGGGCGAGGCGGGGCTCATGTCGGTCACGGGTTCGGGCCCGGACGACTTCCAGCGGGTCGGTGTGCCGATTGCCGACCTCCTGGGCGGCATCAACGGAACCCTCGGTGTTCTTGCGGCTCTCCTTGAACGCGAACGCACCGGCAAGGGCAAGATCGTTCGCACCTCGCTCATCGCCGGCATTGTCGGCGTGCACGCCTTCCAGGCCACCTCGCAGCTCGTCGGCGGTGTAACGCCTAAGCCCAATGGCAACCACCACCCGGCGCTGTCGCCCTACGGTCTTTTCCGCTGCAAGGGCGGCGAAGGCGGTGCGGTCCAGATGTCGGTGGGCAATCAGTCGCTGTGGCAGAAGTTCTGCACCGCGTTCGACCTCGATCCCGAAGCTGAGGGCATGGCCGACAACGACGCGCGCGTGAAGAACCGCGAGGCAGTCACTGCTGCTGTCGAAGGTGCTTTTGCCGACCTCGATTCCGAAGAAGTGCTGGCCAAGCTCAGCGAAGCCGGCATTCCGGCCGGTGTTGTCCGCACGCTCGACGAAGTCTACGAATGGGATCAGGCACTCTCGCAGGGCCTCAAGATCACGGTGGACCACCCCGTTGTCGGCGACATGGACCTCGCCGGCCCGGTTCTGCGCTTCTTCGACGGCGGTGAAGAAGGCGAAGTAGAAACGACATTCTCCGAACACAAGGCACCTCCTGTTCTCAACGCAGACTCTGAGGCCATCCGCGCCTGGTTGGACGGTGAAGCATGACCAAGCGCTACTCAGCCCGTGAACTCATCGACCTCGTCGTCGACGAAGGCACCTTTGAGTCTTGGGACACCGAACCGATCACACCGGCGGCAGGAATCTCGGACGAGTACGCTGCAGAACTTGCGGCAGCCCGCGAAAAGTCTGGTGCCGACGAAGCGATTCTTACGGGCGAAGGCCGAGTGCGGGGACGTCGTGTTGCCATCGTGGCCAGCGAGTTCCGCTTCCTCGCCGGCTCGATCGGCATTGCCGCGGCAGAGCGTCTGACGTCCGCCATTGAACGCGCAACCGCGGAAGGGCTGCCGCTGCTGGCCGGCCCAGCATCAGGCGGCACCCGCATGCAGGAGGGCACGGTCGCCTTCCTGTCGATGGTCAAGATCACAGCAGCCGTCAACGACCACCGCAAGGCCGGTCTGCCGATCCTCGTCTACCTGCGCCACCCCACCACCGGCGGTGTGTTTGCCTCGTGGGGTTCGCTCGGCCACTTCTCCGTTGCCGAACCGGGCGCGCTCGTGGGCTTCCTCGGTCCGCGCGTGTACGAAGAGCTCTACGGCGAGCCCTTCCCAACCAATGTGCAGACCGGAGACAACCTCCACCGTCGCGGCCTCGTCGACGCCGTCATGGGCCCCGAACGTCTGGGGGAGACCGCAGCGAAGGCGCTCGACGTCCTCATGGGCGCACTCGAGGTGCCGGCGCCGGTCGACAATCCCGACACCTCGCCGAACCCCATGCCCAGCGGCACGAACGCGTGGGACATCATCACCGCCTCGCGCGATGAAAAGCGGCCCGGAGTGCGCGAACTGCTGCGCTACGGGGCGCGCAATGTGCTGCCGCTCAACGGCACGGGACAGGGTGAAAAAGACCGCGGCATGATCCTGGCCCTGGCCACGTTCGGCTCTGCGCCGTGCATTGTGCTCGGCCAAGACCGCCGCGGACAGCGCAAGTACGAACCGATGGGGCCTGCTGCCCTGCGCGAAGCCCGCCGCGGTATGCGCTTGGCCGACGAACTGCACATCCCGTTGGTCACCGTCATCGACACCCCGGGTGCCGCCCTTTCCAAGGACGCCGAAGAGGGCGGACTCGCCGGTGAAATCGCCCGCTCCCTGTCTGACCTCATTGCGCTGAAGGCACCGACGGTGTCGGTCATCCTCGGTGAGGGCTCAGGAGGCGGAGCTCTCGCGCTCATTCCCGCCGACCGTGTGCTCAGTGCCGAAAACGGCTGGCTGTCGCCGCTGCCGCCAGAGGGCGCATCGGCAATCGTGCATCGGACGAAAGACCGCGCCGCCGAAATGGCGCAGGCCCAGCAGGTGCACTGCGAAAAGCTCGTCAAACATGGAATCGTGGATCGGGTCATTGCGGAAAAGCCGAACGCGGCCCAAGAACCGCGCGAATTCTCCGAACGTGTGGCGCAGACCCTGGAATACGAAATCATCGACCTCATGCGCGTCCACCCGTCGCGTCGCCGCTACCAGCGGATTGACCGCTACCGAAAGCTGGGTATCTGATGCCTGCCGTGCGAATCATCCCATGTCTCGACGTTGACGGCGGGCGCGTAGTCAAAGGCGTGAACTTCAAGGGGCTGAAAGACGTCGGCGACCCCGTTGAACTCGCCGAGCGCTACGGCGCCGGCGGGGCTGACGAACTGACGTTCCTCGACATCGGCGCCTCCAGTGGGAACCGCGAAACCCTGTACGACGTGGTGAAGAAGACCGCAGAGCAGGTTTTCATCCCCCTGACAGTCGGCGGGGGAGTCCGCACCGTCGACGACGTCGACCGGCTGCTGCGCGCAGGTGCCGACAAAGCGTCGATCAACACCGCCGCCATCGCCCGCCCCGAAGTCATCGGCGAAATCGTCGACCGCTTCGGCTCGCAGGTCCTCGTGCTCTCCGCCGATGTGCGTCGCGGAGATACCGCCTCCGGCTATGAGGTGACCACGCACGGCGGCAAGAGGGGCACCGGCCTGGACGCTCTCGAATGGGTACGTGAAGCTCAGGAACGGGGCGTCGGCGAGGTCCTCCTGAACTCCATGGACGCTGACGGCACCAAGGAGGGATTCGACCTTGAGCTGATCCGCGACGTTCGCCCGCACATCACGGTTCCGCTCATCGCATCCGGCGGCGCCGGCAAACTTGAGCACTTCGCACCGGCTGTGCGCGCTGGCGCCGATGCTGTGCTGGCCGCCTCCGTCTTCCACTATGGGACGTTCACGATTGCCGATGTGAAAGACGCTCTGCGCTCTGAGGGCATCGAAGTTCGATGACTGAGATTCTTCGCCCCGAGGACTTGCGCTACGGTGCTGACGGTCTGCTGCCGGCTGTCGTCCAGGAGTACGACACTCGCGAGGTGCTGATGCTCGCCTGGGTTGACGCCGAGGCGGTGCGCCGCACGCTCGACACGCGCAAGGCCACGTACTGGTCGCGTTCACGCGGTGAGTACTGGGTGAAGGGCGAAACTTCCGGGCACGCGCAGCAGGTCATGCGTGTCAGCCACGACTGTGACGGTGACACCGTCCTGTACGAGGTGCGCCAGACCGGTCCGGCATGCCACACGAACACGCCGTCGTGCTTTTCCGACAGGAGGATGGATGATCACTCCGCTCAGTGAGTTCCGCGAACTCGGCAAACACCACCGGGTTGTTCCAGTCACGGCCACGGTTCTCGGCGACGGGGAAACTCCGATGTCGATCTACCGCGCCATTGCTCACGGTCGTCCGGGAGCGTTTCTGTTGGAGTCGGCTTCGCAGGGTTCCTGGCAGCGATACTCCTTTGTGGGTCGCAACCCGCTCTCAACGCTGAGCGCACAGCGCGGTGGAGAACTCACGTGGCAGGGAACAGTGCCCGCGGGTGCGCCGACCGGCGGCGATCCGCTGGAGGGCGTTTCGCAGGTTCTCAGCCTGCTCAAGAGCCCTCCGCCGGTGGATCTTCCCCCGATGACGTCGTCGCTCGTGGGCTACATCGGCTGGGATGCGGTTCGCCGCTTTGAGAAGCTCGGCGCTGGCCCCGACGCTGTGTCGAACATCCCGGAGATCCACCTGTCGATCCCCGGCGATGTCGTAGTGTTCGACCACTACACGGCTGAACTCACCCTGGTCGCAAACGTGCTCAACGCCGATGGATCACCAGAGCGCATCGAACAGGCCTATGAGAACGGCCGCAAGCGGATCGACGCCATGCTGCGCGACCTCAATGAGCAGCGTAAACCCATCATTTCGACGCTCGACTGGCCGGCACCGACGGTGCGGTCCCACACGGAGCACGAAGACTTCCTCGCGACCGTCGAAACGGCAAAAGAGCACATTCGCCGCGGTGACGTGTTTCAGGTGGTTCCGGGACAGCGGTTCGAAAGCGACACCTCGGCTTCGGCTCTCGACATCTACCGTGTCCTGCGGCGCACCAATCCGAGCTCGTACATGTACCTGCTCGAGGTGGAAAACTCCGAAGGCGAGCCCTTCAGCATCATCGGCTCGTCTCCTGAAGCACTCGTGACGGTGAAAGACCGCGAGGTCCTCACTCACCCGATTGCCGGTTCGCGGCCACGCGGCAAGACCGAGGTCGAAGACCGTAGGCTTGCGGAAGAACTCATCGGCGATGCGAAAGAGCGCTCCGAGCACATCATGTTGGTTGACCTGGCGCGCAACGACCTCGCGAAAGTGTGCCAACCGGGGACTGTGGACGTCGCTGAGTTCATGGAGATTGCACGCTACAGCCACATCATGCATATTGAGTCGACCGTCACAGGAACCCTGCGTGATGACGTCGACGGCATGGACGTCATCCGCGCGGCCTTCCCGGCGGGCACGCTTTCGGGCGCACCGAAGCCGCGGGCCCTGCAGCTGATCGACGAACTCGAACCAATCGGCCGCGGGCTGTACGGCGGTGTAGTCGGCTACCTGTCGTTCGCCGGTGATCTCGACATGGCAATCGCCATTCGCACGGGTGTGCTCAAAGACGGTGTTGTATCCGTCTATGCCGGTGCCGGTGTTGTTGCAGACTCCGTGCCCGAATCCGAATACCAGGAAACCCGCACCAAGGCGGCGTCGGTGCTCAATTCGGCTGCTTCCGCGCAGACGCTGCGAGCAGCGGTGTCGGCAGATGACCTCGAAGAGCCGGGTGAGCGCAAATGACCCGCGGACGGTCCGTTCTGCTCCTCCTAGCGGCAGCGGGAATCCTGTGGTTCGTCTCGACACGTGAACTCGTGACCATGACGGGTGCGGTCAACACCGGCCCGGCAGGTGTTGCTGACGCCGCCCCCGGAGCATCGGGCGGCGGAGGCTCGCCTGTTCTCACGGCACAGGCGGCTGCGTTTGCCGTGACGGCTCTGCTGTTGGCGATGCTCGGAACCGCAGGCCGAAGAATCACCGGCGTTCTCATGGTGCTGTTGGGCTTCGGCTACGCCGGCACCGGCCTCGGCATCGCCCTGGGCCAAGACGCCACCCCGTGGGCGTGGATCGCAGCTGCTGCAGGCCTTGTGGCAGCCGTTGCCGCTGGTCTTGTCGGCTTCGGGCGTACTCAGTGGCGCACCAGCCAGAAGTTCGAACGCGCTGACATTGCGGAGGGCGAAGCAGATCCCGACGACGACCCGGCAGCCGCCTGGGACGCACTTTCGCGCGGCGAAGACCCCGACGACATCAGATGATTCACCTCTCATGGCGAGCCGATTGCCAGCAACTCAGTCTTTCGTGAGAGAATCCTGACAGCAGAATGAAGGAGCACAATGTCTAAGACCAAGTACCGCAACGGAGCCCCCGACCTCGACAAGTCGAGCATCGACTACGAGGCAATCCAGGACCCCGGCCACATGCACTCTGTCGGTGCGTGGATCGGCGTCATCCTCGTGTTCGTCGGCGTTGCTGTTGCCAGCATCGGCACCCTGATCGTCAACAACAGCGGCTGGACGCTGTTCTTCGTCGGCTGCGGAATCGTCGTGCTCGGCGCCATCGTCGGCCCCATCTTGGTCAAGGCAGGCCTGGGCCCGAAGATTCACCGCAACACCCTGCAGCGTTGACAGTTCTCGGCGAGATCATTGACGGGGTCCGCGAAGACCTCGAACAGCGCCGCGCTCGTGTCGACCTCGAGCAGATGAAAGAGCGCGCAGCGGCAGCAGCCCCTGCGCGCTCCTTCACACCCGAACAGTTCGGGCTGATCTGCGAAGTCAAGCGTTCGTCACCTTCCAAGGGAGCGCTGGCCGACATCGCAGACCCGGCTGAACTCGCCGCCGCCTACGAGGCCGGAGGTGCGGCAGCAATTTCGGTGCTCACGGAGGAGCGACGCTTCGGCGGCAGCCTGGAAGACTTCGCGGCCGTCCGAGCCCGCGTGGACGTCCCGCTGCTGCGCAAGGACTTCATGGTCGACGAATACCAGGTGTACGAGGCCCGCGCCTACGGGGCGGACATCATCCTGCTGATCGTCGCGGCACTTGACGACGAGCAGATGCGCAGCCTCTACGAGCTTGCCCACGAACTCGGCATGGCAGTCCTCGTCGAAGCTCACACCAGCGAAGAGATCGCGCGTGCGGCGAAGCTCGGGGCGAAGATCCTCGGTGTGAACACCCGCAACCTCAAAGACCTGTCGGTCGACCCCGCGCGCTTTGCACCCCTGGCCGCTGAAGCGACGGGGCACACCCACCTGGTCGCCGAAAGCGGTGTCGCAACAAGCGCCGAAGTCGAACTCTACGCGGCGGCCGGCGCAGACCTCGTGCTCGTCGGCGAAGCACTCGTGAAGCACGGCGACCCGCAGACCGCGGTTGCCGAGTTCACCCGCGCAGGCCGCGCACAGCGGCCCTAGCGACCCAATCGCAGCGCACACCCACAGCAAGCCGCCCGCGCACAGGCGCCTCGTGCTCTAACATCCCGAGCCGCCCACACAGAACGGAAGTGACATGCCCGAAATCCCAGCAGCAGAAGCCGGCCCGTACTTCGGCGAGTTCGGCGGCCGGTTCTTCCCGGAAGCTCTCGTGCCCGCCCTCGACCAGATCGAGGAAGCGTGGCGCAAAGCCATGGTCGACCCCGAATTCGCCGAAGAGCTCACGCGACTGCAGCTTGAATATACGGGCCGTCCCAGCCTGCTGACGGAAGCGCCGCGCTTTGCTGAACACTGCGGAGGAGCACGCGTCTTCCTCAAGCGCGAAGACCTCAACCACACCGGCTCGCACAAGATCAACAACGTGCTCGGGCAGGCTCTTCTCACGGTGCGCATGGGCAAGACCCGTGTCATTGCCGAAACCGGTGCCGGCCAGCACGGCGTTGCAGCAGCGACCGCCGCAGCTCTTTTCGGCCTTGAGTGCACCGTGTACATGGGTGAAGAAGACACTCAGCGGCAGTCGCTCAACGTGGCCCGCATGCGCCTGCTGGGAGCCGAAGTCGTTCCTGTGCGCACAGGAACCCGCACCCTGAAAGACGCCATGAACGAAGCCATGCGCGACTGGGTGGCGAACGTTGAGACAACGCACTACATGATCGGCACGGTCGCCGGACCCCACCCGTTCCCCGCTATGGTGCGCAGCTTCCAGCGCGTCATGTCGGACGAAGCGCGTGAACAGATCCAGCAGAAGGCCGGCCGTCTGCCCGACGCTGTGTGCGCCTGCGTGGGCGGCGGTTCGAACGCCATGGGAATCTTCGCGGCGTTCATCGGCGATGAGAACGTCCGCCTGTACGGTTTCGAAGCCGGCGGCGACGGCGTGGACACCGGCCGTCACGCTGCACGATTCTCCGGCGGACGCCCCGGTGTTCTCCACGGTTCGGCCACCTACATCCTGCAGGACGAAGACGGCCAGACCCTGCCGTCACACTCGGTGTCCGCAGGCCTGGACTACCCGTCGGTCGGCCCCGAACACTCCTACCTCAATGACTCCGGACGGGCTGAGTACCGTCCGATCGTCGACGACGAGGCCATGGAGGCCTTCCGCCTGCTGGCCCGCACCGAGGGAATCATCCCGGCTATCGAAAGCTCGCACGCTCTTGCCGGTGCCATGAAGGTCGGCAGGGAGCTCGGAGAAGACGCTGTTATCCTCGTGAGCCTGTCCGGACGCGGCGACAAGGACATGACGACCGCCGCCCGGTGGTTTGACTACATCGACGAAGGAGCGGTCCAGGTATGAGCACGGCTGAAGTCCTCACACAGACCAAGAACGACGGGCGTGCCGCCCTCGTAGGCTACCTGCCCGTCGGCTTCCCCGATGTTCCCGGCTCCCTCGACGCGATGGCAGAACTGGCCCGCGGCGGCGCTGACATCATCGAAGTCGGCATCCCGTACACCGACCCCGGCATGGACGGTCCCGTCATCCAGCGGGCGGCCGATGCTGCTCTGCAGGCCGGCGTGCGCGTTGCCGATTCGCTGCGCGCTGTTGAAGCCGCCGCGAACGCGGGAGCTGTTCCCGTTGTCATGAGCTACTGGAACCTCATCCTCCAGTACGGCGTCGAAGCCTACGCCCGCGACCTCGCGTCCGCCGGCGGCCACGGCATCATCACGCCGGACCTGCTGCCGGACGACTGCGCGGCGTGGGATGCAGCCTCGGACGCTCACGACCTCGACAGGATCTTCCTGGCCGCCCCATCATCAACGCCCGAGCGCCTCGCTCTCATCAGCTCGCGTTCTCGCGGCTTCGTCTACGCCGCCTCGACAATGGGCGTCACCGGCACCCGCGACCAGGTGGACTCGCACGCGGAAGACCTCGTAGGCCGCGTGCGCGAAGCCGGTGCTGAGCACGTGTGCGTGGGGCTCGGAGTCTCGAACCGCGAACAGGCGGGCGAAGTCGCCGCCTACGCCGACGGTGTCATTGTCGGCTCCGCTCTGGTGCGGGCTCTTGACGAGGGCGGTCCCGCCGCGGTCGGCCGACTCGCGGAAGAGCTGCGCGAAGGAACGGTTCGCTCGTGACGTACCAGGCGGCGATTCCCTCACCGACCTGGCAGGGCTTTTCGCTCGGCCCGCTGACCATCCACGCCTACGCGCTGTGCATCATCACAGGCATCTTTGTGGCCCTGTGGCTGACGAATCGCAGGTGGACAGCACGAGGCGGAGATTCCGATGATCTGTGGACGATCGCCATGTGGACGATCCCCGCTGGCATCATCGGCGGTCGGCTCTACCACGTGTTCTCGACACCCGCCCCGTACTTTGGGGAGGGAGGAAACCCGGTTGCGGCTTTCTACATCTGGAACGGCGGACTCGGCATTTGGGGTGCTGTCGCCCTGGGTGTTCTGGTGGCGTACTTCGTGGCGCGCAAGCTCGACATTCGCTTCGGCGCTTTTCTCGACGCTGCCGCTCCCGGTCTGCTGGTGGCGCAGGGGATCGGCCGCTGGGGCAACTGGTTCAATCAGGAGCTGTTCGGCGCGCCGACCACAGTTCCGTGGGGTCTGCACATCGACCAGGTGATCAACGGTCGCCTCAACCCCAACTGGCCCGACCCCTCGATTCCCGAAGGCACGCTGTTCCATCCGACGTTCCTGTATGAATCAATCTGGAACATCCTGGGGGCACTGCTGCTCATCTGGCTGGGCAAACGGTTCCGGCTGGACCACGGCCAGGTGTTCTTCTCCTACATCTGCTATTACACGCTGGGACGGGTGTGGATCGAAGCGCTGCGCATCGACACGGCGGAGCACATTCTTGGTCTGCGGCTCAACGTGTGGACGTCGATCCTGGTGTTCATCCTCGGTGCTGTCCTGCTCGCGGTATCGCGTATCCGGTACCCCAAGTTCAACCCGGACATCACACTGAGCGGATCACGGGGTGACGAACGCACTCAGGCAAGCGGCACCTCGGCAGAAACCTCCGCTCTGCCTCAGCAGTCGGACAGGGGAGAGGAGATCGGCTTCGGCCCTGTCACACAGGCACTGCCCGTGATCGCTGATCCCGAAACTTCGGAACTGCCGGTATCAGGACGGTCCTTCGGATATTTCGGTGCGGTGACATCGACGATCTCGATCGTTCCGCAGGTGAGCAAACACGAAGACGGCAAGCACGACGGCTGATTGATCCGCGGCGGGTCTCTCACCGGGGACAATATTCGACTAGGGTGGAACTATGCGGCTAGCCAAGATCGTTGCAACCCTCGGACCTGCTCAGAAATCCTACGAAGACATCCGTGCCATCATCGATGCCGGAGTTGATGTTCTTCGCTTCAACTTCTCTCACGGCACCCACGCCGATCACAAGCGCCTGTACGGATGGGCGCGCGAAGCGGCCAACGACACCGGCCGTCCCGTTGCGGTCCTCATGGACCTGCAGGGGCCCAAGATTCGGCTGGGCACGTTCGCTGACGGCAAGAAGCACTACTTCGAGCGCGGTCAGCAGTTCACGATCACAACCGACGAGGTCGAAGGAACGGTCGAGCGCATCTCAACCACCTACTCGGGTCTGCCCGGTGATGTCAGCGTCGGCGACCCGCTGCTGGTCGATGACGGGCGCGTGCGCCTGCGGGCAGTGGAAGTCACCGAGACCGACATTCTGGTTGAGGTCGAAGTTCCCGGCTTCCTGTCTGACCACAAGGGCATCAACCTTCCCGGTGTCGCAGTTTCAGTGCCGGCGATGACTGAGAAGGACATCGCCGATCTCCGCTTCGGTCTGCGCATGGGTGTTGACTGGGTCGCGCTGTCCTTTGTGCGCGATGCCGCTGATGCTGAGCTCATTCGCTCGATCATGGACGACGAGGGCATTCACATTCCCGTCATCGCGAAACTGGAGAAGCCGCAGGCTGTCGAAAAGCTCGACGAAATCGTCGATGCCTTTGACGGGCTCATGGTTGCCCGCGGCGATCTGGGTGTCGAAGTTCCGCTGGAACAGGTTCCCCTCGTGCAGAAGCGCGCCATCGCCAAGTGCCGCCGCGAAGCCAAGCCTGTCATTGTGGCCACCCAGATGCTCGAATCGATGATCGAAGAGCCACGGCCCACCCGCGCTGAAGCCTCCGACTGCGCCAACGCAGTGTTCGACGGCGCGGATGCGCTCATGCTCTCCGGTGAAACCTCGGTTGGTCAGCACTGGATCGATGCGGTGCGCACCATGGCCCGCATCATCGAATCTTCCGAACAGCAGGGCCTGCACCTTGTTCCCGAACTGGGCAGTGAGCCGAAAACCCGCGGCGGTGCAATCACCGCGGCTGCCGTGCAGGTCGCCCACGACCTCGACATCGACCACATGTGCGTGTTCACGCAGACGGGAGACTCGGTGCGCCGCATGTCGCGGCTGCGTGCGCCTCGTCGACTTCTTGCATTCACGCCTGACGTCAAGGTGCGTCACCAGCTGGCACTCACCTGGGGTGTTGAAACGATCCTCGTGAACGAAGTCAGCCACACCGACCAGATGGCCCGGCAGACCGATGAAATCCTGCTGGGCGAGGGAATGGCCGATGAAGGTGAATACTGCGTCATCGTGGCCGGATCGCCCCCGGGACTGCCCGGGTCGACCAACGCCCTGCGCGTGCACAAACTCGGTGACGCCATCAAGGGCCTGGCGCCGGCATACCGAGATGACAACCAGATCTTCAGCCACCCGGAAGCAGGCTACGGAAAGATCACCGAACCGAACTTCTGACCGGTGACCGGCGCCTCGTGAGGTAACCGGCAGAACCTGCCGGCCGTCTCGTGTTCTTCATCAACGGTGCCGCGCAGGCTGCCCCAAACAGAAAATCTCGGGACATCGTTTCTACGATGTCCCGAGATTGTTTCGTACCGGATGCGGGACTCGAACCCGCACATCTTGCGATAGAGCATTTTGAGTGCTCCGCGTCTACCAATTCCGCCAATCCGGCATCAGGGCAATCGTAGTGCACGCGCTCAGATGCACAAAACAGGTGTCACCGGCGTGGTCTTTCACGCCCAGACCCGGCCTGCCATACCGTTTGCGAGCTGGGGCGACTACGATGGAGGCGTGTCTAACCCAGATCAAGAACTTCAGCCCGTACGCCGAGTCATCGTCGCCGAAGACGAATCCGTTATCCGACTCGACATTGTGGAAATGCTCCGGGAAGTCGGCTACGACGTCGTAGGCGAAGCGGGCGACGGCGAATCAGCCGTCCGCCTTGCCGAAGAGCTCCGTCCCGACCTCGTTGTCATGGACATCAAAATGCCGAAGCTCGACGGCATTTCCGCAGCCGAGAAGATCGCTCGGGCCAGTATTGCCCCCGTCGTGCTGCTCACTGCGTTCTCGCAGAAGGAACTCGTTGAGCGTGCCCGCGACGCCGGAGCCATGGCCTATGTTGTCAAGCCGTTCACGGCCGCGGACCTGGTTCCCGCCTTGGAAATCGCACAGTCGCGCTACCAGGAGATCCAGGCACTGGAATCTGAGATTGCGGATATGACCGACCGCTTCGAAACCCGGAAGCTGGTCGAACGCGCCAAGGGTCTGCTCATCTCCAACATGGGGTTGACCGAACCCGAAGCGTTCCGCTGGATTCAGAAGACGTCAATGGACCGTCGTCTGACAATGCGCGAAGTCGCCGAAACTGTTCTCAACCAGCTCGATTCGAAAGACTGAGCTTTCGCTGAAGGCGGTCCTGACCCGTTAGCGGGCGGGGCCGCCTTTGCTGTGCGCGGGTGGCTGGTGGTTCGGTTCGCAGGTCGGTACAGACAGCGTCATCATCGCTGCGGCTGGAGCACCAGGTTGGTGATCCGCACAATCGACAGGAGCTTGCCGTTGTCGTCCGTCATGCGAACCTCGTGGTTGATGATGGTGCGTCCAGCGTGGATGACTTCAGCGCGTCCCCAAACCCGTCCGCTGCGAGCGGCTTTCAGGTGGGTGGCGTTGAGGTCAACGCCGACGACGTTCGTCCCGGCGCGCATGAAAGAGTGCAGCGAAGCCAGGGATTCTGCAAGCGCCACGTGTGCGCCGCCGTGGAAAAGGCCCGCGGGCTGCTTATTGCCCTCAACCGGCACGCTGCCCGTCAGGAATTCGTAGCCCAGGGTGTCCACCGACATGTTCATAGCGGCCATGAGGGTGTCGTCGTCAAACTTCTGGTAGTCGGCGAGGATTGCCGCGTATTCTTCTTCGCTCAATCCCTTCGCCAGTGGTGTGATCTGCTTCATGTTCCTCCTTGTGGGGTCACTGTAGTCGATTGAATCCGCCCCGCCTTGCCGCAGCTTTGCCGGTAGTGTTGAGGTGTGAGCACGAAGCGACTTCTTCTGATTGACGGCCATTCCCTTGCCTACCGGGCGTACTACGCTCTGCCGCCGGAGAACTTCTCGACGGCTGACGGGCAGACCACGAACGCTGTTTTCGGTTTCGCCCGGATGCTGTTGACGGCGGTCAACACGCTTGAGCCCACGCATGTGGCCGTGGCTTTCGATTTGGGCCGGCAGACCTTCCGGCTCGAGGAGTACCCGGAGTACAAGGCCGGACGCGCCAAGACGCCGGAGGACTTCCACGGCCAGGTCGACCTCATCAAGGACATGCTTGCCGCCTTCGGCGTTCCGGTCATCACCCGGGAGGGGTACGAGGCGGATGATCTGTTGGCCTCGCTTGCTCGCCGGGGTGCGGGGGAGGGCTATGACACCCTCATCGCCTCGGGTGACAAAGACTCCTTCCAGCTGGCCGACGACAACATCACGATCATGTATCCCAAGAGGGGCTTCACCGACCTGCAGCACATGACGCCGCAGGCGGTGGAAGACAAATACGGCGTCAGCCCTGCCAACTACCGAGGCCTTGCTGCTCTCGTGGGCGAAAAGGCCGACAACCTGCCCGGGGTTCCGGGAGTCGGCGAAAAGACCGCCGCAAAATGGCTGACGAAGTACGGTGATCTGCCGGCTATCATCGACAACGCGGAGGACATCGGAGGCAAAGTCGGGCAGAGCCTGCGCGACCACCTTGCCGATGTCGAGCGGAATTACCGTCTTAACCGTCTTATCGACGATCTCGACATTCCGCTGGAACTGGGCGATGCAGCGCTGGGACGCGGCAGCGCCGAGGCGATCGGCGAACTGTTCGATGTTCTCGAGTTCCGCCAGCTCTCAGCTGAGATCGGCCCATTCCTCGGTGGTGCTGAGATTCAGGCGCCGGCGGGAAGCGAAGTGCCCGCACCGCAGAAGACTGACGATGTGGCGGCTGTTGTCGCTGCCGCCGAGGGTGAAGTTTTGGGTGTCGACGTCGACCTCGAAACACCGGACGTGCTCGGCTTTGCCGCCGGTGACAGCGCGTGGCTTATCGACATGACCGCACTTGGCCCGGAAGCCGAAAAACAGGTCGCCAGCCTGCTTGCAGAGCATCCGCAGATCACCATGCACGACGCTAAGCCGCAGATCAAAGCGCTTGCCGACAACGGCCTGCGGGTGCGCGTGTGGACCGACACGGAGCTTGCCGCCTATCTGCTGATGCCGGATGCACGCGGCTACGAACTCGAAGAACTCGCCCAGAGCCGTGCCGGAATCGCAGCCGCGCAGCCTGACGAAAACGCCGGCACCCTGCTTGAGAACACGGATGACGAGGCTGCGGGCAGGAGAGCCTACCTCGCCTCGCGACTGGCGCCTCTGCTGCGAGAACAGCTGGACGAATACAGCCAGCTGGCGGTCCTTGACGACATTGAAATGCCAACACAGGCAGTGCTGGCCCAGATGGAGCGAGTCGGCATCAACATCGATTCCGCGCAGCTGCAGAACCTCATTGACGAGTTCGGGCGCGAAGCCGACCAGAGCGCTGAAGACGCGTACTCCGCGATTGGCCACACCGTCAACCTCGGTTCGCCGAAACAGCTGCAGACCGTGCTGTTCGACGAACTCGACATGCCGAAGACCAAGAAGACGAAAACGGGCTACACCACGAATGCGGATGCTCTCAATGATCTGTTCCGCAAGACGCAGCACCCCTTCTTGGAGCACCTGCTGGCTCACCGCGAGCGCACCAAGCTCAAACAGACGGTGGTCGGTCTGAAGAAGGAAATCGCCGATGACGGACGGATTCACACCACCTACCTGCAGACGATGACGGCTACAGGCAGGCTCAGCTCAAAAGACCCGAACCTGCAGAACATTCCGGTCCGCACGGACTCGGGACGGCGCATCCGCGGTGTGTTCACGGCTGACGCCGATGCCGGCTTCACGGATCTGATGAGCGCTGACTATTCGCAGATCGAAATGCGGATCATGGCGCACCTTTCCGCGGACGAAGCACTCATTGAGGCGTTCCGCGACGGGGAGGACCTTCACTCATTCGTCGCCGGTCAGGTCTTCCAGATTCCAGTGGAGGACGTCAGCCGCCAGCAGCGCGAAAAGGTCAAAGCCATGTCCTACGGCCTGGTCTACGGTCTGTCTGCCTACGGTCTGTCGAATCAGCTGGGCATCAGCCCGAACGAAGCCTCAGAACTCATGGCCGAGTATTTCTCGCGTTTCGGTGCGGTGAAGGAATACCTGGACGGTTCAGTCGAAGAAGCGCGGAAGATGGGCTACACGCAGACGATGTACGGTCGTCGCCGCTATCTGCCGGCCCTGCAGTCGGATAGCCGTCCGCAGCGTGAAATGGCCGAACGCGCAGCTCTCAACAGCCCTATTCAGGGCACCGCGGCAGACATCATGAAGATCGCCATGTGCAGGATTGCCGACGCATTGGCCGAGGCGGAACTCAAGTCCCGCATTCTTCTGCAGGTGCACGATGAAGTGATCGTCGAGTGTGCTGCGGGTGAGTTCGACAGCGTTGAGAAGATTGTGGTCGACACGATGAGCAGCGCGGCTGAGCTCAGTGTTCCCCTGGACGTCAATGTGGGGCGCGGTCCGGACTGGCAGTCAGCGGCTCACTGACAGACCGTACAGATGAGTGTGGCCCCGCCCAGAGGCGGGGCCACACTCATCTGTGGTTATTCAGCCAGTCGCGTTGAGAAGATCGCGGTGCCCGGCATCAGCTTGCCGCGCAGGGGAGACCAGCCGCCCCACGAAGTGTCGTTGTCTTCGGGCCATTCGGGTTCCGTGAGCTTTTCCAGGACGAAGCCGGCACCGTGGATGAGTGAAATCCAGTCGCCCAGCGTTCGGTGGTGCTCGGCGTAGACCGGGTTGCCCTGTTCGTCGAGTTCGACGTAGGGAGTGCGGTCGAAGTAGGAGTATTCGACGCACAGGCCGTCTTCACCCGGAACATCCGGGAAGATCCACCGCAGCGGGTGGGTTACTGAGAACACCCAGCGGCCCCCGGGGCGAAGAACCCGGGCAGTTTCGGCCAGAACCTTTTCAGCGTCCTTCACGAAGGGCAGAGCGCCGTAAGACGAAAAGGCGATGTCAAAGGAACCCGAAGGGAAGGGCAGCTGGCGGGCATCGGCCAGCAGGAAGGTCGGCGGAGTGGCGGATTCGCTCAGCGGGTTCTCCCTGGACAGACGCGCGGCCTGTTCCAGCATGCCGGACGAAACATCGCACCCGGTGACAATACCGCCCTGTTCGGCAACCCAGCGCGAACACTGGCCCGCGCCACAGCCGATTTCGAGCACCTGCCGGCGCGCAACATCGCCGAGCAGGTTGACGTCGTCTTCGTTAACCCCCTCTGGACACCAGATGAATTCTTTAGCGCCGAGGAATGAGCCGTGTTCGGCCAGATAGTCTTCCGCCGAATTGTCCCAATAGGTGCGATTTGCCCTGACAGAGGCCTCTTCGTCAATCGGAAAGTATCCGCCGGAGATGATGCTGGGGTAGCCGTCAGACGTGCTCATACACTTCCATTCCTATTGAACAGCGGGTTGTCTATTCTAAACCGCCTCAATGGATGTTACGATTATTCACTGTGTAATGCTTGCGCTGATAACGCGCCCGCGTACACAGAATATCTGTCCATATCAACACGAGCTCCGGACCGAGCAGCCCGCCCGGACCGGATAATCCAAATCGGAGTCCCTAACTTTATGACCAATAGCACGCCGGACGCGGCGAACACCAAGCAGATCGCTGTCGACGACATCGGATCTGCGGAAGATTTCCTCGCGGCAGTCGACGAAACCATCAAGTACTTCAACGACGGAGACATCGTTGAGGGCACAGTCGTCAAGGTCGACCGCGACGAAGTCCTGGTCGACATCGGATACAAGACGGAAGGTGTCATCCTTTCGCGCGAACTGTCAATCAAGCACGACGTCGACCCCTCTGAGGTTGTCGAAGTCGGGGATCCGATCGAAGCCCTCGTGCTGACGAAGGAAGACAAAGACGGTCGCCTGATGCTTTCGAAGAAGCGCGCACAGTACGAGCGCGCTTGGGGCGACATCGAAAAGATCAAGGAAGACGACGGCGTCGTCACCGGTTCGGTCATCGAGGTTGTCAAGGGCGGCCTCATCGTCGACATCGGACTGCGCGGCTTCCTGCCCGCTTCGCTTGTTGAAATGCGCCGCGTGCGCGACCTCACGCCGTACATCGGCCAGGAAGTCGAAGCCAAGATCATCGAGCTCGACAAGAACCGCAACAACGTTGTTCTGTCGCGCCGCGCATGGCTGGAAGAAACCCAGTCGGCCGTCCGCCACGACTTCCTGCAGACCCTGCAGAAGGGCCAGGTGCGCCCCGGTGTCGTGTCGTCGATCGTCAACTTCGGTGCCTTCGTGGACCTGGGCGGAGTCGACGGACTCGTCCACGTGTCCGAACTGTCCTGGAAGCACATCGACCACCCGTCCGAGGTCGTCGCAGTCGGCGACGAAGTCACGGTCGAGGTTCTCGACGTCGACATGGACCGCGAACGCGTCTCCCTGTCGCTCAAGGCAACCCAGGAAGACCCGTGGCAGCACTTCGCTCGCACCCACGTCATCGGCCAGATCGTGCCCGGTAAGGTCACCAAGCTCGTTCCGTTCGGTGCGTTCGTTCGCGTCGAAGACGGCATCGAGGGCCTCGTGCACATCTCCGAACTCGCTGTCCGCCACATCGACCTGCCCGAACAGGTCGTGTCGGTCGACGAAACCATCTACGTCAAGGTCATCGACATCGACCTGGACCGCCGCCGCATCTCGCTGTCGCTCAAGCAGGCCAACGAAGGTGTAGACCCGGACGCCGAGGAATTCCTCGACCCGGCCCTCTACGGCATGCTCCAGGAGTACGACGAAGACGGCAACTACAAGTACCCCGAAGGCTTCGACCCCGAAACCCAGGAATGGATGGAAGGCTACGAAGCACAGCGCGAAGAATGGGAGCAGCAGTACGCAGCCGCCCAGGAACGCTGGGAAGAGCACAAGAAGCAGGTTGCTCGCGCAATCGCCGCCGACGCAGAAGCCGCCGCTCAGGCTGGCGACGACGCAGCCGGTGCGGGCGCTTCGTTCAGCACGGAAGAATCCGCTGAAGACGAAGGCACCCTGGCTTCCGACGAAGCTCTCGCCGCTCTGCGCGAAAAGCTCGCTGGCAGCTGACCTTCTCTGAAGTGAGGCCGTGGCCGCTCCCTCCGGAGTGGCCACGGCCTCTTCTTTTGGCATGAAGAAGATTGTTCCCTGGCTGATCTACGCAGCGGCGCTCCTATGCCTGTCCGCTTGTGTCTACGCTGAGCTCTTGGCTGATTTCGATGGCAGGGTCTTTGCCGACAACGACGATTCCTCGCTTTTCATCTGGTGGATTGCACATACGGCCGATGTCGTCGCGGGATGGTTCGGCAGGACCACCGGCGGCGGTTCATTGCTGTACACCACTGCGATGAACGCTCCCGTGGGAGTCAACGGAGCGTGGAACACGTCCCTGGTCGGCATTGGCCTCCCGCTTGTTCCGGTGACGTGGATATTCGGGCCCGTCGTCAGCTACAACGTTGCGATCGTGTGCGCCCCGGTAGTGTCTGCTCTGACGGCAGCGCTGCTCATTCGCCGTTTCACCCGTCTAGTGCCGGCGTTCTTCGGCGGTGCTCTCTACGGTTTCTCGACCTACACGATCGCGCAGTCATCGGGTCACCTCAACCTGGCATGGGCGGTGTTCCCACCTTTAGTCGTGCTCATGATGGTTCTTGTCGCACACGACCGCCGGTGGACTGTCACGTTCGGCATTGTTCTGGGCTGGCAGTTCTATATTTCGACAGAGCTGCTGGCAGGCACCTTCCTCGCGGTTCTCGTATTCTCTGCGGGTGCGTGTCTGACAGCGTGGCCACACGTTCGGCCGTTCTTAGTCGCGGTTGTTCTGCGCGGTTCTATCGCAGTAGGGACCGCCCTTGTCATCGCCTCACCGCTGTTGTTCACCATGTGGTTTGCGCCGAACGGTCCGCGCGATTCTATTCGCCCGCACGGAGTTTGGAACACAGACGTGCTGGACGTCATGACGCCGGGCCCGTACACGCGGATAGGCACCGGGCGTGAACTGCCCCGCGTCGAACCGATTGACCCGTCTGAACTGGGCGGCTACCTCAGCATCCTGTGGCTCGTTGTGTGCCTCGCTGCCGTAGTACTCGTGTGGAAGCGCAGTCCAGCTGCCCGCACCGCAGCGTGTACTGGCTTCGGCATGTGGGCGCTGTCCCTGGGCTCGCCCATCTTCTTAGGCGGTGAGCAGCTGCTGCCCTACGGGCCGTTCCGCCTGGTAGAGCTGATCCCGGTGCTCAGCAATATCCTCCCGATGCGGCTCATGGTCCACGTGGTCCTGGCCTGCTCTGTCCTGTCTGCGCTTTTGCTGAACAGCGCCAGACGAGTTTCGTCACGCGCGCTTATCGGCACTGCTCTGAGCGGAGTCCTCGTTCTGACCTCTGCGGCTCCTGTCCCCGCCCGCGATCTGCACATCCCGGAGTTCTACACCGATCAGGTACGGGATGCGATTCCCGCAGGTGCACTCGTCAAACCACTCCCCAGACCCCGGGCCTGGGCCTACCCTCGGGCGGACGAGGCGATGCTCTGGCAGGCGGTGTCCGGCATGCACTACCGGGAAACCGGGGGCTATTTCATCGGCGGACGCGACGACGCACCCGTCACCTACGCGGCTGCCGCCGATTCGCTCGATATTCTCCTAGAAGAACACCGTGACTCTCCGGTGCCGCGCGCCGAAGACCTGAGGGGCGGAGTTCGGGAACTGTGCCGCGGGGGAGTGGACTACATCCTCATCGCAGATGACGGCTTCTACCTGCCGCAGCCGGCCCCGGACATCGCCCGCGCTGTCGGAGCCGCTGCTGGTGTATCACCCCAGCACACCGGAGGGGTGTGGATGATCAAACTGAGCAAGGAGCAAGGATGCTGAAAATCGGTCTGACCGGCGGTATCGGAGCCGGCAAATCAACTGCTGCGGCACTTTTCACCGCGCGCGGCATTCCCGTCATCGATTCGGATGTCGTCGCTCGCGAAATCGTCGAGCCCGGTCAGCCGGCTTTGGAAGCTCTGAGGGAGCGCTTCGGCGAATCGGTTCTCAAGGACGGTGAACTTGACCGCGCGGAACTGGCACGCCTTGCCTTTGCCGACGCCGAATCCACCCGGGCTCTCAACGACATCATGCACCCGGCTATTGCACAGCGGACACGGGAGCTGTTTGCCGAACATGCCGACGCGCCGATTGTCGTCCACGATGTTCCGCTGCTGGCCGAAAACGGCCTGGAGGACGACTACGACCTGGTTGTTGTTGTCGATGTCCCTGCGGAAGTGCGCCTGCAGCGCCTGGTTGAACTTCGCGGTATGGACGAAGCTGACGCCCGTCAGCGGATCCTCCGCCAGGCCTCTGATGACCAGCGTCAGGCCATTGCGGATGTCGTACTCGACAATTCAGGCACTCCCGAAGAATTCGAGGAGCGCTTCGCAGACGCCTTCCAGAGCGTGATCGAACCGGCAGCGCGCAAAGCCTGAGTGCACCCTCCGGAAACTGACAGATCTGCGGAAGCTCCGCCTCGTGAGTCAGCTGTCCAGCAGATCCACCCGGACAAAAGGAAACAGCACCGTCAATGACGGCGCTGTTCTCATGTCTGCGGGCAGATCAGGCCATTGTGGCGCTGAGCGTGATCTTCACACCTGAGAGAGCCTTTGCAGCTGGGCAGGTCTTCTTGGCCCGCTCGGCAAGGGTCTGGAAGGTCTTCTGTTCGATGCCTTCCGCACGACCCACGGTCACGAGGTGGATTTCCTGGATTCCCTTGACCGGGTCGAAGGTGATGTCAGCACCCGTCGTGATCTGTTCGGGAGTGGCTCCCTCTTCTGCGACGATGTTGGCCAGCGCCATCGAGAAACACGATGCCAGGCCGGCACCGATCAGCTCTTCGGGGTTGGTGACCTTGTCGACCTGGGACTCCGCTCGGTTCGTCCAGTTGACGGTGAACGGGCCTAAACCTGAGCTTTCCAGCGAAGCGGAACCTTCGCCGTCAGCCAGGTGGCCCTTCCAGGTGGCCTGTGCTTTTGTTACGCGGCTCATTTTGCCTCCTCAGTTTGGGGTTCACTCCAACTCTATGCGCTTTGGCCACTCCGGCGCTCGTGGAGTGCTGCCGTGCAGAGTAGCCTGGGAGCATGGCGCAGCAGTCTCTTCCCGTTCCCAAGATCGGTCACCGGCCGGAAGTCACCCGCTCGGTGGCCCCGTTCGAGGTCGTCAGCGAATACAAGCCGTCTGGCGATCAGCCCACGGCGATTGCCGAAATGGCCGAGCGGCTGCGGGCGGGCGAAAAAGACGTCGTGCTGATGGGTGCTACGGGTACGGGTAAGTCAGCGACAACAGCGTGGCTGATCGAAGAAGTGCAGCGGCCCACGCTCATCATGGCGCACAACAAAACCCTGGCCGCTCAGCTGGCCAATGAGTTCCGGCAGCTGCTGCCGAACAATGCAGTCGAATACTTTGTGTCCTACTACGACTACTACCAGCCGGAAGCCTATGTGCCGCAGACGGACACATTCATCGAAAAGGACTCGTCGATCAATGACGAGGTTGAGCGTCTGCGCCACTCCGCAACGAACGCACTGCTGACCCGCAGGGATGTCGTCGTCGTGTCAACGGTGTCCTGCATTTACGGTCTGGGAACCCCGGAAGAGTACGTGGACCGCATGGTGTCACTCGAAGTGGGTGAAGAGGTCGACCGTGATGCGCTGCTCAAACAGTTCGTCACAATGCAGTACACCCGCAACGACGTGGCATTCACCCGCGGTACGTTTCGCGTGCGCGGTGACACGGTCGAAATCATCCCGCAGTATGAAGAGCTCGCCATCCGCATTGAGTTCTTCGGCGACGAAATCGAAGCTCTCTACACCCTGCACCCGCTGACCGGCGAAATCATTCGCGAAGAAGAGGTCATCCACATCTTCCCGGCGTCGCACTATGTGGCCGGTGAAGACCGCATGGCTCGGGCAATTGCAGATATCGAGGCGGAACTGCAGGAGCGACTGGCCGAACTCGAGGGCCAGAACAAGCTGCTGGAAGCCCAGCGGCTGAAGATGCGCACCACCTACGACCTCGAAATGATGCAGTCGATGGGCTTCACGTCCGGGATTGAGAACTACTCGCGGCACATCGACGGTCGTGCGGCCGGCACCGCGCCGAACTGTCTGTTGGACTACTTCCCGGAGGACTTCCTGCTGGTAGTCGACGAATCGCACGTCACAATCCCGCAGATCGGCGGTATGTACGAAGGCGACATGTCGCGCAAGCGGACACTCGTTGAGCACGGCTTCCGTCTGCCGAGCGCCCTGGACAACAGGCCGCTGCGGTTCTCGGAGTTCCAGGATCGGATCGGCCAGACCGTCTACCTGTCGGCTACACCCGGTGACTATGAGCTCGAGCGCTCCAACGGCGTTGTCGAACAGATCATTCGCCCCACTGGCCTGGTGGACCCGAAGGTCATCGTCAAACCCACGCGCGGTCAGATTGACGACCTGCTGGATGAAATCAATCTGCGAGTGGAGCGCAATGAGCGTGTTCTCGTGACGACGCTGACGAAGAAGATGGCCGAAGACCTGACGGACTATCTTCTCAACCACAACGTGCGGGTTGAATACCTCCACTCGGATGTTGACACCCTCCGCCGTGTTGAGCTGCTGAGCGAACTGCGCTCCGGTGTTTTCGATGTGCTGGTCGGCATCAACCTGCTGCGTGAGGGTCTCGACCTGCCCGAAGTGTCGCTCGTGTCGATCCTCGATGCGGACAAGGAGGGATTCCTGCGATCCACCACCTCGCTCATTCAGACAATCGGGCGTGCAGCGCGAAACGTCAACGGCGAAGTGCACATGTACGCAGACACCCGCACGGAGTCCATGCAGCGCGCCATTGACGAAACCGAGCGCCGCCGCGAAAAGCAGATCGCGTTCAACAAAGAACACGGGATCGATCCGAAGCCGCTGGTCAAGAAGATCGCGGACATCACAGAACGGCTCAAGCGCGACAACGAAGACACCGCGGAGCTTCTCAACGACTTCGACTACGGCAAGGGCAAACGCGGCTACAACTCGGCCCAAACCGATGAGCAGCGCGCCCGTTCGTCCGGTCAGGAGACAGGGCAGCCAACATCGGTGCGCCCACCGACGACCGACCTGCCGGAGCTCATCGCTGAACTGACCGAACAGATGAACCAGGCGGCAGCCGACCTCCAGTTCGAACTCGCGGCACGTCTGCGCGACGAACTCCAGGAGCTCAAACGTGATCTGCGACAGATCCAGCGCGAAAGCTGAGCAGTCGGTCCTCGCTGTGCTCTAGACTGGATAGCTGGTGAAGGGGAGTATCCTCATGTGCTGATTCGTCAACACGAAACCGTCCGGCGGCCAGCCGGGTCGGGTTCCGGGTCAGCAGCGCGCAGCAGCGGCTGCGGCGCAGGAAAGACTTTCACGGACGTCATCGACCCCTAAGAAAGAACTCTCGTGCACCACGAATCAGCCAGCGGCCTTTCGCTGACCTTTGAATTCATCGTCCTCGGCGCACTCTGTGTGCTACTCCTGGCAGACCTGCTGCTCATCCTCAAACGCCCACACCGGCCTTCCAACCGCGAAGCCGGCCTGTGGGTTGGCTTCTACGTCGCACTCGCCCTGATCTTCGCGGGCGCGCTGTACCTCTTCGGCAATAAGCAGGCCAGCGGCGAGTTCCTCGCCGGATGGCTCATGGAGTATTCGCTGTCAATCGACAACGTCTTCGTGTTCATCATCGTGCTGTCTGCCTTCAAGGTGCCGCCCCGGTATCAGCAGGAAGTCCTCATGGTGGGCATCATCATTTCGCTGGTCTTCCGGGGCATCTTCATCCTCGCGGGCGTGTGGATCATCGAGAAGTTCATCTGGGTGTTCTTCATCTTCGGCGCGTTCCTTCTGTGGACCGCGTGGAAGCAGGCCACGGAGAAGGACGACGACGACGGCGGTGACAACATGCTCGTCCGCATGGTGAAGAAGCGGTTTCCGTTCACGGACGATTACCACGACAACAAGATCTTCGTGAAGATCGACGGCAAGCGGTTTGCCACACCGATGCTTCTGGTGTTCCTGGCCATCGGCACCACGGACATCATGTTCGCACTCGACTCGATCCCTGCGATTATGGCGGTCACCCGTTCGGCGTTCATCATCTTCACCGCAAACCTGTTAGCACTCATGGGTCTGCGCCAGCTGTACTTCCTGCTGGAGAACATGGCCGACAAACTGCAGTACCTCAAGTACGGAATCGCCGTCATCCTCGGCTACATCGGCTTCAAGCTCGTGTACACCGCGGCCCGCGAAACCTTCGCCCACCAGCTCCCGGAGATTCCGCTGGCAGTCTCACTCGGCGTCATCGTGGTCTCCATGACGGTTGCCGTCATCGCCAGCCTCGTCAAGCGCCGGCGCGACTACCGGCACTTCCGCAGCGAGCACCTCAGCAGCTGAGGTCAGCCGACCGAACAGCACAAAAAGGGCGGACGCATGTGCGTCCGCCCTTGTCGTTGAAGATCAGATCAGCGTGCCTGACCGAAACCTCCGATGACGATGTCCCATTCGTCGATCGTGGTCTCGGTGATGACCCGAGCTTCTGCGAAGGGATCGTTCGTCAGGAGGTCTTCGACATTGGCCTTGTCGTCAGCCTGGAATATCAGGAGGGCACCCGGCTGTTGAACATTGGCGAGAGGACCCGACGCCATGAGCATGCCGGCATCAGCCAGTTTGGCCAGCCACTCCCGGTGCGTGGGACGCACCTCCATTCGCGTCTGTTCATCGTCGCTGTAGCGATAGGTGACCGCATAGAAAGCCATGGCGTTCCTCTCATGGGGAATAATGGGTAGTTCCAGTCAGTCTAGTTCAGGAATGGGTAATCGCTTCGTGAGTGCACTTGAGCAGATACCGGAAGAATTCGCCTCTGCCGACACCGTGTACGAAGCATTCGAAGACTATGTGAGCGGTTTGGGCCTGAGCCTGTACGACGCTCAGCAGGAAGCGATACTCGCAGTTCTCGCCGGCGACAACACGATCGTCGCAACACCCACCGGCTCCGGAAAGTCGATGGTGGCCCTCGCCGCCGCCTACTGGGGTGTCAGCACCGGGGTGCGGGTCTACTACACCGCTCCGATCAAGGCTCTCGTATCGGAAAAGTTCTTTGACTTAAGCGAGCGCTTGGGTGCCGACAACGTCGGCATGGTCACCGGTGACAGTTCGGTCAACGCGGACGCTCCCGTCATCTGCGCCACGGCGGAGATCCTCGCCAACCAGGCGCTGCGTGAAGGCCCAATGCTGGACGTGGGAATCGTCATCATGGACGAATTCCACTACTTCGGCGATCCCCAGCGCGGCTGGGCGTGGCAGGTGCCGCTGCTGACGCTGCCGCAGTCGCAGTTCGTCCTCATGTCCGCAACCCTCGGCGACACTACCGCTATCGCCAAGGGCATGGAGGAGCTCACCGGACGGTCCACGTCCTATGTGACGGGTGCGCAGAGACCGGTGCCGCTGGAATTCAGCTACTCGGAAGAACCGCTGCAGGAAACCCTTCACGCCCTCGTCCGCCACGATCAGGCTCCCGTCTACGTTGTGTCGTTTTCCCAGCGGCAGGCAGCAGAGCTGGCCGGGTCGATTGTGAGCGCCAATCTCGCCACCCGCGATGAGCGCGAGGCGATCGCCGATGAGATTCGCGGCTTCGGCTTTCAGAAGGGCTTCGGAACGACGCTCAAGCGGCTTCTGCTGCACGGCATCGGCGTCCACCACGCCGGCATGCTGCCCAAATACCGACGCCTTGTTGAGCATCTCGCCGGCAAGGGGCTGCTCAAAGTCATTTCGGGCACGGACACGCTCGGCATCGGCATCAACGTGCCCATCCGAACAGTCCTGCTGACAGCGCTGACGAAGTTCGACGGTTCGAAGATGCGCCGGCTCACAGTCCGCGAATTCCAGCAGATCGCCGGCCGCGCCGGCCGTGCGGGCTTCGACACCGTGGGCTATGTCGTCGCGCAGGCTCCCGAACACGAAATCGAGAACAAGAAGGCAGCCGACAAAGCCGCCAACAGCAATAAGAAGCGCAAACCGGCTAAGAAGCAGCCGCCGGCGGGCTTCGTGGGCTGGTCACAGGATACTTTCGAGAACCTGCGCGACAGCGAAGTCGAAGAGCTCCGCTCGCGCATGAAGATCACGCACTCGACTGTCATCAACCTCGCCGCCCGCGGGGGAGATGTCGTGAAGACCGTGCGCGACTTCATTGCCTCGACTCACGAAACTCCGTCGCGCAAACTCGACATGCAGCTGCGCGCGCTGCGCATCGGCCGCGCATTGCTCAATGCGGACGTCCTCGTGCGCACAGAAGAGGACGGCAGGGTGCGCTTTGAACTCGCCGAGGACTTCGGTCCGCAGTTCGCACTCAACCAGCCGCTGTCGCCTTTCGCTTTGGCTGCCTTGGAGCTTTTTGACCCCGAAGCAGACGACTGGGCGGACAACGTCCTCAGCGTCATCGAGGCGACGACAGAAGTTCCGTACCACGTTCTGCGCGGACAGCTGGATCGGCTCAAGGGTGAAGAGATCCAGGCGCTCAAGTCTGAGGGTGTGCCCTATGACGAGCGCATGGCGATCATCGACGAAATGGAGTTGCCCCGCCCCAACGGGGATGTGCTGGATGAGGCCTTTGAGGCGTTCACGGAGCACGCGCCGTGGCTGCGCGAGATCGGCATTGAGCCAAAAGCCGTTGTGGCCGACATGATCAGCCAGGCCATGAACTTCTCGCAGTTCGTCATGTACTACAAGCTGGCTCGCGTTGAGGGCGGACTGCTGCGCTATCTGACGGATGTCTATCGCGCGCTCGTCCAGACAGTGCCGGAAGACCTTGTGACGGAACCGCTGCAGAACATCATCGACTGGCTGGGTGATCTCGTGCTGCGCGTTGATTCCTCCCTCGTGCAGGAATGGGAGGCTCTGCGCAGGGCCGGTGCTGAAGAGACCGATACCCTTCCCCTGGAGCACGCAGCCCGTAAGCTCACCGACGATGAGCGCGCTTTCACGATACTTGTCCGCAACGCCCTGTTCCACCGTGTGCTTCTGGCCGAGCGCGCCGCCTATCGGGCCCTGGGTGAGCTCGACGGCGAGGACGGATGGGACCACCGGCAGTGGGAGGATGCAATCGAAGCCTTCTACGACGAATACGGTGACCTCGGAGTCGGCGCCGATGCGCGTTCGGCTGATTTCGTGCACATCCGCCGTGACGGCAGAACCTGGATGGTCGACCAGATACTCGACGACCCTGAAGGCGACAGGGACTGGGCCATTCGCGCTCGAGTTGACCTTGATGCCTCGGATGATCTTGGAGAACCCGCGGTGACGATCATCGACGTTGCCCCGCGTTCAGAAATGGAGAGCTGATACATGACCGCATACGAATCCCAGATTCACCGGCCCGCCGGCGGGGGAGTGTCTCACCTCGACACGATCATCGTGCAGGGCGCCCGGGCACACAACCTCAAAAACATCGATGTCGAGGTGCCGCGGGACAGTCTCGTTGTGTTCTCCGGTCTTTCTGGCTCCGGCAAATCCTCACTCGCCTTCGACACGATCTTCGCCGAAGGTCAGCGTCGCTATGTCGAATCGCTGTCGTCTTATGCCCGCATGTTCTTAGGCCAGATGGACAAACCGGACGTCGACATGATCGAGGGGCTCTCCCCGGCGGTGTCGATCGACCAGAAGTCCACCTCGCGCAACCCGCGTTCGACAGTCGGCACCATCACCGAGGTCTATGACTTCATGCGACTTCTGTGGGCGCGCATCGGCGTTCCCCACTGCCCGCAGTGCGGTGAGGAGATATCCAGCCAAACACCCCAGCAGATCGTCGATCAGCTGCTGACCCTGCCGGAGCGCACCAAGTTCATCGTCATGGCACCGGTAGTCAGGCAGCGCAAGGGCGAGTTCGCCGAGTTGTTCCAACAGCTCCAGAGCCAGGGCTTTTCGCGCGTATGGGTTGACGGCGAACAGATCAGCCTGAGCGAGCCGCCCACGCTGAAGAAACAGTACAAGCACGACATTTCGGTGGTCGTCGATCGCCTCATTAGCAAGGACGGCATCCGCCAGCGGCTTACGGATTCGGTGGAAACCGCCCTGCGCACAGCAGACGGTCGCCTCGACGTTCTGCTTGTCGACTCAGACGAGATCCGCACGTTCTCCGAACACATGTCGTGCCCCAACGACCACCCGCTGACCACCGACACGATCGAGCCGCGCACCTTTTCGTTCAACTCGCCCTTCGGCGCCTGCCCCGTGTGCGACGGAATCGGAGTGCGCCTGCAGGTTGACGAGCACCTCGTCGTCCCGGATGACGAACTGACCCTCGCCGAGGGCGCCATCGCCGCATGGTCGCACGGTAAGTCGACCATGAAGTACTTCAACCGCCTGCTCAAAGGCCTGGGCGACGAAATCGGCTTCGATCTGAAGACCCCGTGGAAAGATCTGCCGAAGAAGGTCCGCACCGCGATTCTTAAGGGCAAGGACTACAAAGTCCACGTCAAGTACCGCAACCGCTTCGGCCGCGAGCGCACCTACTCGACCGGTTTCGAAGGTGTTTTCAACTACATTCTGCGCAAGCACGGCGAAACCGAATCAGACACCGCCCGTGACCGCTACGAGGCGTACATGCGCGAAGTACCCTGCGCGTCCTGTGACGGAACCCGCCTGAAGCCGGAGGCGCTTGCCGTCACGGTGGCTGACACCTCGATTGCGGATGTCAGCCGGATGGCGATTGATCAGGCGGCAGAGTTCCTCGGCGGCCTCGAACTGAGCGCACGTGACGCACGTATTGCTGATCAGGTGATGAAAGAGATTCGGGCGCGTCTGCAGTTCCTGCTGGACGTTGGCCTGGAATACCTGTCACTCGACCGGGCCGCTGGGACGCTGTCCGGCGGTGAGGCACAGCGGATCCGGCTTGCCACGCAGATCGGCTCCGGACTGGTCGGCGTTCTGTACGTTCTCGACGAACCGTCCATCGGCCTGCACCAGCGGGACAACCGTCGGCTCATCGACACCCTCATCAAGCTGCGGGACCTCGGCAACACCCTCATCGTCGTCGAACACGACGAAGAGACGATCGATGCGGCCGACTGGATTGTCGATATCGGCCCGGGGGCTGGTGAACACGGTGGTCAGGTTGTCTACTCCGGGCCCGTTAAGGGTCTGCCAGAGGCAGACGGTTCGGCAACCGGTGATTACCTTGCCGGACGTAAGAAGATCGGCGTGCCTGATGTGCGCAGGCCGGTCGACCGCAAGCGGATGCTCGGTGTCGAGCGGGCTCGGGCGAACAACCTCAAGGACATTTCGGTCAAGTTCCCGCTGTCAGTTCTCACCGCCGTCACGGGTGTGTCCGGTTCCGGCAAGTCGACGCTGGTCAACGACATCCTGTACAGCGAGCTGGCCAACAAGCTCAACAACGCCAAGCGCGTACCCGGCCTGCATAAGCGGGTGACGGGTGTTGAAGAGCTCGACAAGGTCATCCACGTCGACCAGTCGCCCATTGGCCGCACACCCAGGTCGAATCCGGCCACCTACACGGGTGTTTTCGACCACGTGCGCCGGCTGTTCGCAGAGACTGAGACGGCACGCATGCGCGGCTATCAGCCGGGCCGCTTCTCCTTCAACGTCAAGGGCGGTCGCTGCGAGAACTGCTCCGGTGACGGCACCATCAAGATCGAAATGAACTTCCTGCCGGACGTCTACGTGCCCTGTGAAGTGTGCGGGGGAGCGCGGTACAACCGCGAAACTCTCGAAGTGAAGTTCAAGGGCAAGTCGATTGCCGAGGTACTCGACATGCCGATCGAAGAGGCTGCCGAATTCTTCGAAGCGGTTCCGGCAATTTCGCGTCACCTCAACACGCTCGTCAAGGTGGGCTTGGGCTATGTGCGCCTGGGCCAGCCGGCAACCACGCTGTCCGGCGGTGAGGCCCAGCGCGTCAAGCTCGCAGCTGAACTGCAGAAGCGCACGCGCGGTCGCGCCGTCTATGTGCTCGATGAACCGACCACGGGCCTGCACTTTGAGGACATCCGCAAGCTGCTGCTGGTGCTGCAGGGGCTGGTCGACAAGGGCAACACGGTCATCGTCATCGAGCACAATCTCGACGTGATCGCCGCGAGCGACTACATCATCGACATGGGCCCCGAAGGCGGCCGAGGTGGCGGCACGGTTGTCGCTGCCGGCACACCTGAGGAAGTGGCTCAGGTTGAGGCAAGCCACACCGGGCGCTACCTGGCTGCCATGCCGGAGATCGCGAGCCGCATTGGCTGATCCGAGTCAGTATCGGCCGAAACCGGGTGAGATCCCCACGCTTCCGGGGGTCTACCGATTTCGCGATGACGAACGGCGGATCATCTACGTCGGCAAGGCGAAGAATCTGCGCAATCGGCTGAACTCCTATTTCGCCAATCCCGCGGGCCTGCACCCGCGGACTTTCACTATGGTCCACACGGCTTCGTCCGTTGAGTGGACGATCGTGGAAAGCGAAGTCGAGGCGCTGCGCCTGGAATGGACGTGGATCAACGAATTCAAGCCGCGGTTCAACGTAATGTTCCGCGACGACAAGTCTTACCCTTACCTGGCGGTCACTGTGAAGGACCGGTACCCGCGGGTTTTCGTCACTCGCGGCAAACGCCGCAAGGGTGTCAAGTACTTCGGCCCGTTCACTGCCGTGTGGGCGATCCGCGAATCGCTGGATCTGCTGCTGAAGGCATTCCCCGTTCGCACGTGCGCAAAAACAGTTTTTGACCGTGCCGCGCGCTCGGGCAGACCGTGCCTGTTGGGCTACATCGACAAGTGCTCCGCTCCGTGTGTTGACCGGATTACCCCAGAGGCGCATCGGGAGCTTGTCGACGGTGTTACAGAGTTCATGTCCGGCAGCACCGGGAAGATCATTTCGACGCGCAAGCGGGCAATGAAAGAGGCCGCCGGCGAACTCGACTTCGAAAGAGCCGCGCAGCTGCGTGACGAAATCGAGGCTTTAGAAAAAATCGTCGACAAATCCTCCGTCATGCTGTCGCAGAACGTCGACACCGACATCTTCGGACTGACGGTCGAAGAACTCGAAGCATCAGTCCAGGTGTTCCACGTCCGCGGCGGCCGAATCCGCGGTCAGCGCGGGTGGATCATCGAACGCATGCAGGACCTCACTGCAGCCCAGCTGACAAGTGACTACCTGCGGCAGGCATACCTGGACGTCGAAGCCGATGCCATTCCGAAGGAAATCCTCGTCGATACCCTTCCGGAAGACCACACGGTGCTGGAAGACTGGCTCGGCGAAACGCGCGGTTCGAAGGTGACGATCAGGGTTCCCGAACGCGGGGAGAAGGCCGCAGCGCTCACAACCGTCATTGCCAACGCCGAGCAGGCGCTTGAACTGCACAAGAAACGGCGGTCGTCAGACCTGACAACGCGCAGCCAGGCGCTCAATGAAATCCAAGAGAATCTGGGATTGGAAGAAGCTCCCCTGCGCATTGAGTGCATCGACAACTCGCACTTCCACGGTGAGGACGTCGTCGGTTCACTCGTGGTGTTCGAAGACGGCCTGCCGGTCAAGCGGGACTACCGCAGGTTCTCGGTGACAGGGGACGCGGCCCGGGACGACACCTCGGCAATGTACGACGTCGTGTCCCGCAGATTCAGCCGGTACCTGGAATCCCTGGCCAGTGAAGACGAGGATCCCAAGTTCGGCTACCGACCCTCGCTGCTCGTGGTCGACGGCGCCCTGCCGCAGGTGTCGGCTGCCAGACGAGCACTCGATGACCTTGGTTTGGTCGACATTACAGTCGTCGGCCTGGCCAAGCGGCTCGAAGAGGTATGGGTGTCGTGGGATGACTTCCCCGTCATCTTCCCGCGCAACTCGGAAGGCCTGTTCATGCTGCAGCGCATCCGCGACGAAGCGCACCGCTTCGCCATCACCTTCCAGCGCAGCAAACGAAAGATCACCGCCTCGGCACTCGACACCGTCGAAGGCCTTGGTGCCGCCAAACGCACTGCTCTTCTTGACCACTTCGGCTCCGTCACGAAGATCAAAAAGGCCAGCGTCGAAGAGCTGACCGAAGTCAAGGGGATCGGCCCCGCTTTGGCCAAGCGCATTGTGGCCGCGTTCAGAAAAGACTGAAAGAATCAGGCGGGGAAGCAATAAGGAGAACGCATGACCACCAATCAGCGTGACACTGTGCTCGTCGTGACGGGCATGTCCGGTGCCGGACGTTCAACCGCGGCGAAGGCCCTCGAAGACATGGGCTGGTACGTTGTGGACAATCTGCCGCCGCAGATGATCAACGGTCTTGTCGACCTTGTAAGCCGAGTCGACGGCGACGCCCCGAAGGTCGCGGTCGTTGCCGATGTCCGAGGGCGCGGCATGTTCACAACGCTCAAAGACACGCTGCGTAACCTGCATGGCCCCGAGGGCATTCGCATTCTCTATCTTGACGCCAACGACGACGCGCTTGTCCGCCGCTACGAGTCTGTCCGCCGCCCTCACCCGCTGCAGGGGGACGGCACGATTGTCGACGGGCTCCAAGCTGAACGCCAGGAACTCGAACCCGTGCGCTCCAGCGCTGATGTCATTGTCGACACCTCAGACCTCAACGTTCACCAGCTGAGCGATGAAATCCGCCGTCTGTTCGACAAGGACGGGTCATCTGCTCTGCGCTTGACCGTTATGAGCTTCGGATTCAAATACGGCACACCGAAAGACGCCGACTATGTTGCCGATGTGCGCTTCCTGCCGAACCCCTTCTGGGTTCCCGAACTCAAAGCGCTGCGCGGAACAGATGAGCCGGTTGCCGAATACGTGCTCACGCAGCCTCGCGCCCAAGACTTCATTGACCGCTACGTGTCGGCCTTGGAAATCGTCATCGACGGCTATTTGGCCGACCACCGTCCCTACGCGACGATCGCCATTGGATGCACCGGCGGCAAACACCGCTCGGTAGCTGTCGCTGAGGCGGTTCATCGCCGGTTAGCGGAACTGACGAACGCGTCCGCCACTCTGCGCCACCGCGACCTGGGGAAGGAATGACATGGAACCCCCGGTTACAACAGCGGAGCTTCCGCTGTATCTGAAGCATCCCGCCAAGCGCTCCGGCCCGAAGGTCGTGTCTTTCGGCGGCGGTCACGGCCTGTACGCAGCCCTGCGGGCTTTTCGCCTGCTGACGGAGGACCTCGTTGCAGTTGTCACAGTCGCTGACGACGGTGGTTCCTCCGGACGTCTGCGTCAGGAGTTCGGCGGTCTGCCGCCGGGGGACCTGCGCATGGCTCTGGCCGCTCTGACGGATGACAGCGAATGGGGCCGCATCTGGCGCGACGTCATTCAGCACCGCTTCGCTTCCACGGGTCCCCTCGACGGCCACTCGGTGGGCAATCTTCTCATCAGCGCCCTGTGGCAGATCCATGGGGACGAAGTCGACGGCCTCGACTGGGTGGCCCGCCTGCTGCGCGCTCACGGCCGAGTTCTGCCCATGTCGTCGCTGCCGCTGACGATCGAAGCCGATGTCGCCGACAGCCATGGCTCAGTCGGTGTTATTCGCGGGCAGTCTCAGATTGCCTCGAGTCAGGGGACCGTGTCTCAAGTGCGGCTCGATCCCGCCGCGCCGCCGGCGCGGTCGGAGACAATTGCCGAGGTGGAACAGGCCGATGTTCTCAACCTCGGCCCCGGATCGTGGTACACCTCGGTCATGCCGCACCTGTTGGTGCCGGAACTGGCCAAGGCGATCTGCACCTCGTCAGCTGTGAAGTCGCTCACCCTCAACCTGCCGGGAGCATCAGCAGAAACCCGGGGGCTGAGTCTGACTGACCACCTGGAATCGCTGAAAGAGCACGCGCCGGGATTGCACTTCGACTACATTCTGGTCGACGAAACAGCAGCCGCGGAGGAAAAAGGTCTGCGAGAGGCAGCGGAAAAGCTCTTTTCGGCAACGCTGTGGGAGCGTCCACTGGCCGCGCGTATCCGCGGCCAGCACGACACGCTGAAGCTGGCTGCCTGCTATCGCGATATGTTTGTCAACGCCGGTCTGAAGACCGATGAACAGTGGTGACTGAGGAAGGAACCCCATGTCCCTGACCGCAAAGGTCAAAGACGAACTCACCCGGGTGGAAGAACGCCGTTCGCCCGCCCGCAAAGCTGAGGTCGCGTCGACGCTGCGCTTCGCGTCGGCTCTGCACATTGTGGCCGGTTCAATCGTCATCGAAGCTGAACTCGACACTGCGGCGGCAGCCCGCCGCCTGTACGGCGAAATCGCAACCCTCTACGGTGCATCGCCCGAAGTCGCCGTCATGGGAGCCTCGGGCCTGAACAAGCGCGAACGCTACATCGTGCGCGTCACCGCCGAAGGGCCGGCACTGGCCCGCCAGACGGGCCTGATCGACAACCGCGGCCGCCCAGTCCGGGGCCTGCCGCCGGCCGTTGTCAACGGTTCCATCAACGATTCGAAGGCCGCATGGCGAGGTGCGTTCCTCGCTCACGGTTCGCTCACCGAACCGGGCCGGTCATCAGCTCTCGAAGTCACGTGCCCCGGACCGGAAGCGGCACTGGCCCTCGTCGGTGCTGCTCGCCGCCTGGGCATCATCGCGAAGGCCCGCGAAGTCCGCGGAGTCGACCGGGTGGTCATCCGTGACGGTGAAGCAATCGGCGAACTTCTTGAAGCCATGGGCGCGACCGAGGTGCGCAAAGAGTGGGAAGAAGGTCGCCAGCGCCGTGAAGTCCGCGCCACCGCCAACCGCCTGGCGAACTTCGACGATGCCAACCTGCGCCGCAGCGCCCGTGCCGCTGTCGCAGCCGGCGCCCGCGTTGAGCGAGCACTCGAGATTCTCGGTGACGATGTTCCCGATCACCTCCGCTACGCTGGGAAGCTGAGGCTCAAGCACAAGCAGGCCTCGCTGGAAGAGCTCGGCCAGCTGGCCGATCCGCCCATGACAAAAGACGCCATTGCCGGCCGTGTTCGCAGGCTGCTGGCCACCGCGGACAAAAAGGCTGAAGAAATGGGCGTTCCCGACACGAAGGCCAGCCTCACCCCCGAAATGCTCGACGACGTCTGACCACCACCTCGTACTCACGGAACCCTGCACACGCGAAAGGCAGACACCATGACAGTCCGCATCGGAATCAACGGGTTCGGCCGCATCGGCCGTTCCGTCCTGCGCCAGATCCTCGCCGGGAACACTTCGCTCGAAGTGGTTGCCGTCAACGACCTCACCGACAACGCAAGCCTCGCCCACCTGTTCCGCTACGACACCGTGTGGGGCCGCTTCGGCGGCACCGTAGAACACACCGACGACGCACTCATCATCGATGGCAAGACGATCCACGCCAGCGCCCACAAAGACCCGTCTGACATCCCGTGGGGTGAGCTCGGCGTCGACATCGTCATCGAAGCGACCGGCAAGTTCCGCAAGCGCGACCAGGCCCAGAAGCACATCGACGGAGGTGCTAAGAAGGTTCTTCTGTCAGCTCCGGGCAAAAAAGACGACGGCATGTTCGTCATGGGCGTCAACCACGAAGACTTCGACCCGCAGAAGCACCACGTGTTCTCGAATGCGTCATGCACCACCAACTGCTTGGCTCCGCTGGCGAAGGTCCTGCACGAAGAGTTCGGCATCGAATCCGGCATCATGACCACGATCCACGCCTACACGGGTGGTCAGGCTCTCGTCGACGGGCCGCACAAGGACCTGCGCCGTGCACGTGCTGCCGCTGTCAACATCGTGCCGACAACCACCGGTGCTGCAAATGCCGTCGGCAAGGTTCTGCCTGAACTCGAAGGCAAGCTGGACGGCTTCGCAGTCCGCGTGCCGGTCGTCACGGGATCGCTTGTCGACCTGACGTTCCTCCCCAGCAAGGCCGCCACGGTCGAAGAAGTCAACGCAGCGGTGAAGAAGGCCGCCGAGGGCCCGCTGAAGGGAATTCTCGGGTATACGGAAGACCCGATCGTGTCCTCGGACATCGTGATGGAAGACCGCTCCTCGATCTTCGATGCTCAGCTCACCCGCAAAGTCGGCGACCAGATCAAGGTCGTTTCCTGGTACGACAACGAGTGGGGCTACTCCGAGCGCCTGGTCGATCTGACAAACTACGTAGCCGAACGCCTCTGAACAACGGCACTGAGAAAAGGACACTATGCAGACTCTCACCAATCCGAGCGACTTCGCCGGCAAGCGCGTCATCGTTCGTTCTGACCTCAACGTGCCGATGGACGGCGACACCATCACCGACCCCGGCCGAATCGAGGCCTCCGCTCCGACCATCGCCTCGTTGGCCGAAGCGGGTGCTCGCGTCATCGTCATTGCGCACCTGGGCCGTCCAAAGGGCGAACCGAACCCCGAGTTCAGCCTTGGTCCCGTAGCCCCGGCACTGGCTGAGGCCATCGGCCGTCCGGTGCAGTTCGCCACGGACACCGTGGGTGAAGACGCAGCAGCCCGCGCTGGCGCGCTGGCCGACGGCGAAGTCCTGCTGTTGGAGAACCTGCGCTTCAACCCGGGCGAAACATCGAAGGACGATGCCGAACGCGGCGCCTTCGCGGACCAGCTGGCAGCCCTGGGGGAGGCCTTCGTCTCTGACGGTTTCGGTGTTGTTCACCGCAAGCAGGCCAGCGTCTTCGACCTTCCTGCACGCCTTCCGCACTTCGCGGGCGGTCTCGTCGCCGCTGAAGTCGAAGTGAGCGAACGCCTGCTGCACGATCCCAAGCGCCCGTACGCGGTTGTCCTCGGCGGTTCGAAGGTGTCGGACAAGCTCGGCGTCATCGATTCGCTCATCGATCGCGCTGATTCGCTGCTGATCGGTGGCGGTATGGTCTTCACCTTCCTCAAAGCCCAGGGCTTCGAGGTCGGGTCTTCGCTGCTGGAAGAGGACCAGATCGACACTGTCAAGGGCTACCTCGAAAAGGCCGAAAAGGCCGGTGTTGACATCGTGCTGCCCACCGACATCGTCATGGCGGAAAAGTTCGGTGCGGACGCGCAGCATTGGGTTGCACCGGTTGACGCGCTCGAGGACACCCCGGCCGGTGCGGATGCTCTTGGCCTCGACATCGGGCCTGAATCCGCGGCGCACTTCGCTGAGATCATCAAGCAGGCCAAGACGGTCTTCTGGAACGGTCCCATGGGAGTCTTCGAAATCCCTGCTTTCGCAGCCGGCACCAAGGCGGTAGCCGAGGCGCTGACCACCGCCCACGGTTCCGAGGCCGATGGCCGGCTCACAGTTGTCGGCGGGGGAGACTCCGCCGCGGCGGTGCGCTCTCTCGGCTTCTCTGATGACGACTTCGGCCACATCTCGACCGGCGGCGGTGCGAGCCTCGAATACCTCGAAGGCAAAGAACTGCCCGGACTGACAGCACTCAACTGAAAGCACAGCAATGACCCGCAAACCACTCCTGGCCGGCAACTGGAAGATGAACAACGATCATCTCGAGGCGATCGCCTCGGTCCAGAAGCTGGCATGGTCGCTGCGCGACGCGCGCTTCGACGGCTCGACCGCTGACATCGCAGTGATCCCACCGTTCACCGATATCCGTTCGGTGCAGACACTCGTCCAGGCCGACAAGGTTCCAGTGTCTTACGGGGCACAGGACCTCTCAGTTCACGACGAAGGCGCCTACACCGGCGAAATCAGCGGTCGTTTCCTCAGCCAGCTGGGCTGCGAGTACGTTGTCGTCGGCCACTCCGAGCGCCGTGCACACCACGGTGAGGACGACGCGCTCGTCGGTCAGAAGGTTCGCGCCGCGCGGCGCCACGGGCTTACGCCGATTCTCTGTGTGGGCGAACCGCAGGAAGTCCGTGCAGAGGGAAGCCACATCGAGTACACCCTGTCGCAGGTAACTGGGGCGCTTGAAGGACAGTCTGCGGACGACTTTGAAGGACTCGTCATCGCTTATGAACCCGTGTGGGCTATCGGCACTGGCGAAACCGCGACGGCTGAGGACGCCGGCACGATGGCTACGGCCGTCCGCGGGCTCTTGAGTGATTCCTACGGGGATGCATTCGCGCAGTCGGTGCGCATTCTGTACGGCGGTTCCGTCAACCAGGACAATGTCGGCGACATCATGCGCCAGGCTGATGTCGATGGTGCCCTTGTCGGAGGAGCGAGCCTCGATCCGACAGGTTTCGCCACGCTGTGCCTGAGCGCTGTACGAGCTTCGGCTGACTGATAGGATATCCGGCGTGACTATTCTGACGTGGATTCTGACAGGCGTACTCGTGCTCTCGAGCTTCATTCTTGTGCTGTTCATTCTTCTGCACAAAGGCAAGGGCGGCGGCATGTCCGACATGTTCGGCGGCGGCATGAGCGCCAACCTTGGTGCGTCCGGTGTCGCTGAAGGCAACCTCAACAGGTTCACCGCGCTCACCGCGATCGTGTGGGTTGCCGCTATTGTTCTTCTGGGACTTATCGTCCGTTTCCAGTAAGAGGGCTGATCTCTGAAGCGCCGCTGCCCGTGTGGCAGCGGCGCTTTTGTGCTGTCCGGAGGCTTTCTGCTCGGGCGTAGGTCCGAGGTGCCGACCCGGCTGGGGGCAGAACATACCTCGGCACTGGAGCTCCGCCTCGTGAGTATCTCGCACATGATGAGGCAGCTGTTACCGGCATCCCGCCTCGGCAGCGTCCCGCAACAGCGGCCACCGCGGTTGGTACAGGCACCAAATCTGCACGTTACTCCCGACAGTGGTCACCCACGCTTTAGCAACAGAAACTCCCGTCAGCAGTTGTTGCTAAGGCGCAGATTCCGGCTGCCGGGAGTTTCTGCGCGGCTAAGGGGTGGATCTGCTGCCGATGGGTGGATTCCAGGTGAGGGGAATGGCGCGGAAGGCGCACGTAGGAAGTTTTGACGAACGACTGAGGGCCCCGCAGCACATGGCTACGGGGCCCTCAGTCGTTCAGGCGGAAAGCTCCGCCGTGCGTTTCAAGCTGTTGTTACAGCTTGGTGTGCTTGTCTTCGCGTCCTTCGCGACGATCAGCAGTGATCTTGCGGAATGCCTTGCGGACACGCGACTGTTCTTCGCGTTCTGCCTTCAGACGAGCGTATTCCTCGTCGATCTGCTGCTGTGTCGGTTCGTGGTCGCGGAGACCCACCTGCAGGTCTTCCGGGATCTCGTCGAGGGTGCCGGCCTTGACGCGGGCTCGGTAGACCCAGATTTCCTTCTTAGCCCTGCGTGCCAGGAAGTAGATGCCCAGGAGGTTCGGGAAGGCCATGATGAACAGCGTGGCGTCGGAAATGCCGACAACGCTTTCCAGGGTCATAGCCGAACCGATGACGACTGCGAGGATCCACACGATGTGGAAGGCGAGGACGGCAGCACGGCTCTTCTTGGTGAGGAACCCGATCGCAACCTCGCCGTAGTAGGCGTAGGACAGCACTGTCGAAAACCCGAACAGAACGGCAGCAACGGTGACGAAGATCGGGAACCACGAGGTGACAGTGGCGAATGCCTCGGTGGTCAGGACGATGCCGTCGCCGCTGGCGTCACCCTGGTAGACACCGGTGACGGTGATGGCCAGACCGGTCAGGGTGCAGATGACGACGGAGTCGACGAACGGCTCCCACAGGGCGGTGAAGCCCTCAGTTGCGGGGTGGCGAGTCTTGACTGCTGCGTGGGCCATACCTGCGGTACCAACACCACCGACGTTCGAGAACAGAGCTCGCTGAATACCGACGATTGCGACACCCACGATACCGCCGGTCACACCTTCACCCGTGAATGCGCCGGTGAAGATGGCGCCGACAGCGCCCGGCAGGTGCTGCACGTTGATGACGAGGATGATGAGGACACATGCTACGTACATGACACCCATGAGCGGGGTGATAGCCGAAGTCCACTGTGCGATGCGGCTGATGCCGCCGAGGATCACAATACCGGCGAGGATCGCCATGATGAGGCCGATGATCCACAGGCGACCGGCGAAGAACGATTCCTCGCCGCCGGTGGCGTTCTGTACGAGCATGGCGACCTGGTTGGCCTGGAACAGGTTGCCTGCGCCGAACACGCCGACGAGGGTTGCGATGGCGTAGAAGTAGCCGAGGAAGGAACCGAAGCCGGGCATGCCCTTTTCGCGCAGACCGTTGCGCAGGTAGTACATGGGGCCGCCGATGACTTCGCCCTTGTCATCGACTTCGCGGTATTTAACACCAAGGGTTGCTTCGACCATCTTCATAGTCATGGCGAGGAAGCCGAAGATGATGATCCACAGGACAGCGCCCGGACCGCCGATCGTAATGGCGACAGCCACACCGGCAATGTTGCCGAGCCCTACCGTACCGGAGAGTTCGGTGGCAAGAGCCTGGAACGATGACACCTGGCCGGGGTCCGTCTTTCGGGTCAGGCGGCCCTGAACCACCTTGTAGGAGTACTTCAGGCCGGTGAACGGCTGGAACCGGAAGTAGACGGTCAGGAAGATAGCGCCGGCCATAAGCCAGACGACGATGAGCGGAATCTCGACGCCGCCGACACTCGGCGCGTAGAAGACCACCTTGTTGAGCCAGTCTGAGAACGGTCCCAGAATGCTCTGAATGGTCGCGTCGACGGACTCGAGTGACGAGCCCTCTTGTGCCAGGAAATCTGGTCGTGAGCCAGAGATCATAATCTCTCCGAAGTTCGGGTACATGGTCTCAGCTGTGAATTCACAGAGTCACTGTGATCCACGCCATGAACTCACCTTAGGGGAAATGCTGAGAGAATGCACAAGTTCCGACCAGGAAGGTTCTGATTCCGTTATATTTCCAGGCCTAGAGACCGGCCGAGCTGCTCCCAGCCGTCAGTCCGCAAGTGTAGGCGAATCACGGGACGTTCGGCACGCCGGAGTGCGTCTGCGTCGCCATCGGCTTGGGCTCGGAGAAGCTGTGCAAACGTACAGTCCTTGCCCGGAACGGGAAGGTCATCTCCGACACGGTCAGCCGTGATCTGGATGAACGCACCGTTATTGCGTCCGCCCTTGTGGTACTGGCCCGTGGAGTGCAGGTACGCGGGGCCGTAGCCGAATGTTGTCACAACACCGGTCAGACGGAAAACTGCTTCGCGAAGAGCGCCGATCGCAGCAAAGCGGTCCGGATCGACGAAAGCCTGGATGGCCAGATAGCCGAACTCCGGCACTGCATCGGTCAATGCGCGAACGGCACCGCTGATGCTGCGCACGCTGCCCAGTGTGTGTTCATCACCGTAGACGTCGATGTTTTCATAGCTGAAGACCAGATCCATGCTCTGCACGGATTCCGGATCGGCAAGCGCTGCGCGGGCAGAGACTTTAGCTGATTCGACGTCAGGCTGGTCGAAAGGGTCAACAGCCGTCGAGAAGGCAAGGAGGGCGGTTGTGAACTCCCACAGGTAGAGTGCGCCGCCCAGCGAACCCGAGACCGCGCCGAAATGACCAGACACGGGGGCTGGCGGTTCCGTGTATTCAGCGCCGCTCGAGGCCAGCACGACAGTGCTGACATCCGGGCCGGCATTCTGAATGAGTTCCGAGGCCGGATCTTCAACCGCGATCGGCAGCAGACCCCTGCCGTTTTTGCCGAGTGATTCGCCGATGAGCTGCTCAATCCACGCGCCCAGACCAACACCTGTCTGATCGGCAAGGACGAGCTTGTCAACATCGCGGGCATGCGCACTGGAAAGGAACGCTGCCAGTTCCATTGCCGGGTTGTCTTCGTCGCCAGCGAGGACAGCTGCGCACTTTGCGGCTGAATCCACCAGTGAACGCGGATCACCGCCGGCAAGAACCGCCGGCACAAGTCCAAAGGCCGTAAAGGCCGAATAGCGTCCCCCGACATCGGCGGGAGCCGTGAATACCGCGGCAAAGCGCGCAGCGTCATCGAGTTCCGAACCTGCGTCGGTGATTGCGACAAGGCGCTCAGCCGCATCGAGCCCAGCGTCGGCACAAGCCGCCTCAAAGGCAGCCAAGTGTGACCGGGTTTCGACCGTTGTGCCGGATTTCGAGGCGACAATGAGCCCCGTGTGCTTGAGATCATCGCCGAAAGCTCGGCGCACAGCGGCTGGTGCGGTGCTTGTCAGGAAGGTGAGCTCTACCTCGAGAGCTTTGGCGATAACAGCCGCACCCAGTGACGATCCGCCCATACCGGACAGGACGAAACGGTGCACGCCTCGCTTGGCGAGTTCGTGTCGCAGCTCTTCTGCGCGGGCGATCTCCGGGTGATCTGAAGCGGGCAGGTCAACCCAGCCGAGACGGTTCTCAGCCGTCTTCGCGGTCGACTCGCCCCATAGGTGCGCGTCACGCGCGGCCAGGCGCGACGCGGCGTGAGCTTCCGTGAGGATCGCGAGTTCGTGTTCGTAGGATTCAGCGGAGGCGGGGGAGAGGACGACCTTCATCGCAGACCCTCCTCGACCGTCTGCACCAGCTCAGCCCAGCTGTCGTCGAACTTCTGCAGGCCCTCTTCTTCCAGAACCCGCATAACGTCGGCGTAGTCAATGCCCGCAGCGGCCAAAGCGTCAAGAACGCTGCTGGCTTCGGCGGCAGTGTCGGTGACGGTGTCGCCCTTGTCCTCGCCGTGGTCGGCGTAGGCGCGCAGGGTCTTCTCCGGCATTGTGTTGACCGTTCCCGGGGCCGTGAGCTCTTCAACATAGAGCGTGTCGCGGTACTCGGGGTTCTTCGTGCCGGTCGAGGCCCACAGCGGACGCTGACGGTTGGCACCGGCTGCTTCGAGAACTGCGAAGCGCTCCGAGCTGAACTGCTCTTCGGCAATGCGATAGGCGGCACGGCAGTTGGCGATGCCGGCTTTGCCGCGCAGCGCCATAGCCGCGTCGGTGCCGATGTTCTCCAGGCGCTTGTCTACTTCTGTGTCCACGCGAGACACGAAGATCGATGCCACGGAATGGATGGTGCCGAGGTCGTGGCCTGCTTCTCGCGCCCTTTCAAGGCCGTTGATGTAGGCCTCAACCACCCGGCGGTAGCGATCGAGCGAGAAGATCAGCGTGACATTGACGCTGATGCCCTCAGCCGTGACCGCGGTGATGGCCCGCAGGCCCTCGGGGGTCGCGGGAATCTTGATCATGACGCCGGGGCGGTCGATCATGCGGTGCAGCTTGCGCGCGCATTCGGCTGTGCCCTCGGCATCGTGAGCGAGCGTCGGCGGCACCTCAATCGACACGCGACCGTCACGACCGCCCGTTGCGTCATATACCGGCTTGAGGATGTCGCAGGCGAGCTGGACATCCCGAACGGTCAGGGCATCAACGGCATCTTCTGTCGAGGTGCCGCTCGCCTTGAGCTCGCTCAGCTGGTCTTCGTAGCCGCTTCCTTCCGCAAGTGCGGCTGCGAAGATCGTCGGGTTCGTGGTCACACCGACGACGGAGTCTTCCGCCACGGACTTCGCGAGCGAACCGGATTCGATTCGCGTGCGCGAAAGGTCGTCAAGCCAAATGGATACGCCGTTTGTGCTCAGTGCTTCAAGGCTCACTGTTCCCCCTTGGCCGCGCGGATGGATTCGCGGGCGGCGGCGACAACAGCGTCGGCGGTGATGCCGAATTCCTGGTAGAGGCGCTTGTAGTCGGCGGATGCGCCGAAGTGTTCGAGTGACACGGCTCGTCCGTCCGTTCCGAGGTAGCGGTGCCAGCTCATGGCCGAACCGGCTTCAACCGAAACGCGTGCGCGGATGTGTGATGGCAGAACGCTGTCGCGGTAGTCGGCAGGCTGTGCGTCGAACCATTCGTGGCTGGGCATCGAAACGACGCGCACTGCCGTGCCGTCGTGGCGCAGCTGCTGGGCTGCTTCGAGCGCCAGCTGCACTTCCGAACCGGTAGCCATCAGGATGACTTCAGCGTCAGCGTCGTCGGAAAGCACGTAGGCGCCCTTGGCGGTGTTCTCGGCACCTGCCAGTTCCGTGCGGTCGAACACCGGCAGGTTCTGCCGTGACAGCACGAGGCCGGATGGTCCGTCGGTGCGTTCGAGGATCTTCAGCCACGCGAACACTGTTTCGTTGGCGTCTGCGGGGCGGACAACGTCGAGCCCGGGGATGGCGCGCAGGGAGCTGAGGTGCTCAACCGGCTGGTGGGTTGGTCCGTCTTCGCCCAGGCCGATGGAGTCATGCGTCCACACGAACACGTTCGGCAGGTTCTGCAGAGCTGCCAGGCGAACGGCAGCGCGCTGGTAGTCGGAGAACACGAGGAACGTGCCGGAGTAGGGGCGGGTGGGACCGTGCAGGGCAATGCCGTTGCAGATGAGGCCCGCTGCGAACTCACGAACGCCGAAGTGCAGGTTGCGGCCGTATTCATTGCCGCTGAACATGTCGGAAGAGCGGTCTTCCGGCAGGAAGGACGGGTCGGCCTTGATGAGGGTGTTGTTCGAGCCCGCGAGGTCGGAGGATCCACCCCACAGTTCGGGCATTGCCGCACCGAGCGCCTGCAGGACCTGACCCGAGGCTGCGCGGGTGGCGATGCCCTTGTCGTCGGCGTCGAAAGTCGGCAGGGTGTCTGCAAGACCTTCGGGGAGTTCGCGAGCCTGCAGACGGTCAAACAGTTCGGCGGCTTCCGGATTGGCCGTGCGCCACTGCTGGAAGCGCTCGTCCCATTCCCGCTGTGCTTCGCGGCCGCGCTCAGCTGCCTTTCGGGTGTAGTCGAGGACCGCTGGGGCGACCGCGAACTTCTCTTCGGGGTCGAAGCCCAGCATCTTCTTAGTCTGGGCGATTTCGTCATCGCCCAGTGCGGCGCCGTGCGAAGCACCCGTGTTCTGGGCGTTCGGGGCGGGCCAGGCGATGATGGTCGACAGGCGGATGAACGACGGTCGGTCGTCTTCCTTGGCAGCTTCCACGGCGAGGTGGAGGGCGTCGAGGTCTTCGACGTAGGTGGCGTCTTCCTTGACCCAGGAGACGTGCTGAGTGTGCCAGCCGTATGCGGCGTAGCGCGCTTCGACGTCTTCTGTGAACGCAATCGAGGTGTCGTCTTCAATCGAGATGCGGTTGTCATCCCAGATGACGATGAGGTTGCTCAGGCGCTGTGTGCCGGCAAGCGACGATGCTTCGCCGGACACGCCTTCCTGTAGGTCTCCGTCACCGGCGATGACGAAGATGTTGTGGTCGAAAACGCTTTCGCCCTTCGGAGTCTCCGGGTCGAACAGGCCGCGTTCCCGGCGCGCTGCCATTGCCATGCCAACAGCACTGGCAATACCCGAGCCCAGCGGGCCGGTGGTGATTTCGACACCAGCAGTGTGCCCCACCTCGGGGTGGCCGGGAGTGAGCGAACCCCACTGACGCAGTTGCTTGATGTCGTCCAGTTCCAGCCCGTAGCCGGTGAGGAACAGCTGAACGTACTGCGTGAGGCTGGCGTGGCCGGCCGATAGAACGAAACGGTCGCGGCCCACCCAGTCCGGGTCGGCGGGGCTGTGGGTCATCGCGTATTGGTACAGGTAGTGCGCTGCCGGGGCGAGGCTCATCGCCGTGCCCGGGTGGCCATTGCCGGCGGCCTGAACGGCATCAGCGGCGAGAAGTCGAGCGGTGTTGACAGCAGCCTGATCTTCGGCAGACCAGTTCAGCGGGCTCATGCGTAGGTTCCTCCTGTTGACGTGCGTCCACACCAACTGTAACGGGCGCGCGCACCGGGTGGGAGCTGGTATTCACAGGCACAGCAGATAGAATGAGCGGACGCTGGGAAAATCCAGTGAGAATCTTCGCGTCGATTAACAGGAAGTGAATGCGTGAGCGCTCATCAGCAGCACCAAGCAGAACGTCCGCTGCAGCGTCTTCGGGATGAACAGCGACCGGCTGCTTCGGTTGAGAACCGCAGCCGCTTCATGGCGTTCGTTTCGCTCACCAAACCCCGCGTCATCGAGCTTCTGCTCGTTACGACGGCGCCGGTGATGTTCCTTGCCGAACGCGGACTGCCCAACCTGTGGCTCATCATCGCCACCCTGATCGGCGGTTCGGCGGCAGCCGCATCGGCGTCTGTTTTCAACTCGATTTTCGACCGCGATATCGATGCCCGCATGGCGCGCACCGAAACCCGTCCGCTCGTCACGGGTGAAATTTCGGTGAAGGAAGCAACGATCTTCGCCTTCACGCTGGCCATCGGCTCGATCCTGTGGATGGGCGGCTTCACCAACTGGGTTGCGGCCGGTCTGACCGCCGCCGCGATCCTCCTGTACGCCGTCTTCTACACCATGATCCTCAAGCGCCGCACCACCCAGAACATCGTCTGGGGAGGCGCCGCTGGCTGCATGCCGGTTTTCATCGGCTGGTCAGCTGTCACCGGTTCGCTCGACTGGGCTCCCGTCGCGCTGTTCCTGGTGGTGTTCTTCTGGACTCCGCCGCACTACTGGCCGCTGGCCATTAAGTACAAGGCGGACTACGAAGCTGCGGATGTTCCGATGCTTCCGAACAAGGTTCCGCCGAAGACCGTCGGCGTGCAGATGATCGGCTACACCGTGGCCATGATCGCAGCATCCCTGGCAGTTATCCCGCTGGCGCCCATGGGGCCGCTCTACGCGGTTGTCGCTCTGGGCTCCGGTGCTTGGTTCCTGTGGGAGTGCATCACCTTCCTCAAGCGCGCCAAGAAGGGTCTGAGCGGAACCCAGTTGAAGGCAATGCGCGTGTTCCACGGATCCATCACCTACCTGTCGATCCTGTTCCTGGCAGTTGCCATCGACCCGTTCCTCAACCCGTTCATAGGCTGATCTTCTGAACGCTGAAAGTGCGGGGCCGGTGAGAATCAGTTCTCACCGGCCCCGCTTTTTTCTGTCTGCTGTTGGTGGGCTCTGCTGACGAGGATGGCGGCCGGTGTTCAGGAGACTGCCGTGAAAGCAAGGGTGCTCACGCCGCTATCCGAGTAGTGCGCTTCGCGCTGCGATCCCTGACGGACCCACTCCTGAGCCTCAGTCTTCGTCGAATCCTGCCGCGTGCAGTGATGCGTAGAGGCCGTCTTTCGCAATGAGTTCGGCATGCGGTCCCTGTTCGACAATCCGACCTTTGTTCATGACGACGATGACATCGGCATTGCGGATGGTCGACAGACGGTGGGCGATGACGAAGCTCGTCCGTCCGGCCTGCAGGCGGTTCATAGCCTCCTGCACGAGCACCTCTGTTCGGGTGTCGACGTTCGAGGTCGCCTCGTCGAGGATGAGGATAGTCGGCTCGGAGGCGAAGGCGCGCGCAATCGTGATGAGCTGGCGCTCACCGGCCGATATGTTGTCCGCCGTCTCCGTGATGACAGAGTCCAGCCCGTCGGGGAGGTGCTTGGCGAAGCGATCGACATAGGCGGCCTCGGCCGCAGCCTCGATGGCTTGCCGGTCGGCGTTCTCGTTGCCGTATGCGATGTTGTCGCGGATGGATCCTTCGAACAGCCAGGTGTCCTGCAGGACCATTCCGATCGGCCGGCGCAGATCCGTCCGGCTCATATCGCGCACATCCCGGCCGTCGATGCGGATGGCTCCGGAGTCGACGTCGTAGAAGCGCATGAGCAGGTTGACGACCGTCGTCTTGCCTGCGCCGGTGGGCCCCACGACGGCGATCGTCTGGCCCGGCTCGGCGGTGAGGGAGAGGCCCTTGATGAGCTCCGCCTCGGGATCATAGGAGAAGTCGACCTCATCGAACTCGACCCGACCGGCGGTCGGGGAGAACGGCTCGGCATCGGCGTTCGGGGTCTCCTTGGGTGCGTCGAGCAGCTCGTAGACGCGTTCGGCGCTGGCGGCCGCCGACTGCAGCCGCGAGGCCATGCCGCCCAGCTGACCGAAGGTCTGAGAGAACTGGCGGGAGTACCAGACGAACGCCTGCACGACGCCGAGCGTGAGGGCCCCTCCGGCCACGAGGGCCGCGCCGAGGATGGCAGTGGCCACGAAGACGAGGTTCGACACGAAGAGCATCGCCGGCATCATCGAGCCCGACAGGATCTGGGCGCGCACACTGGAGGAGTAGACGTCCGCGTTCATCTTCTCGAACTCCTCGCGGGCAGTCGGAAGGCCGCCGTGGACGCGCAGCAGCGACAGACCGGAGATCGACTCCTCGACATGCGCGTTGAGCTCGCCGGTCGTGGTCCACTGCTTCTTGAACTGCCTCTGGCTGGGCACGCCGACTAGGGCGAAGATGATCGCCGTCAGCGGGATCGCGGCAATCGCGACGAGCGCCAGCTGCCAGGACAGGGTGAACATGACGGCGAGCACGCCGACGAAGGTGATGACGCTCGTGATGATCTGCTGCAGGTTCTCATTGGCGACCTGCGTGAGATTGTCGAGGTCGTTGTTGAGCCTGGAGAGGACATCGCCGCGGCGCTGGCGGTCCGAGTACGACAGGGGCACACGGTGGAGCTTCGCCTCGACGCGCGTGCGCATGCCGCTCATAACGGTGTTGACCACGCCGATGCTCACGCGCCCGCCGATGTAGGTGAACAGCGACGACAGCGCGTAGACGGCCACACCCAGCATGACGAGCCGGCCGATGAGGCCGAAGTCCATGCCGGCGCCGGGCACGACGTCCATCGTGTCGAGGACGGCCGCGAGATCGGATTGCCCGCCGGCCTGGAGCTCCGCGGCGGCCTCCGCCGTCGACTGTCCGGGCGAGGTCTTCGACGACAGATAGCCGGCGAACACGGCGTCGGTCGCCAGGCCGAAGACATACGGCGCGGCGATTGTGAGCACCGTTCCGATGAACAGCGTGATGACGGTGATGACCATCTGGCCGCGGTGGGCGCCGAATTCGCCGATCACGCGGCGGACGGTCTTCCAGAAGTGCGTCGACTTCTCGTTCGGCGGACGCTCATCGCTCATGGCTGACTCCCGTCTGCGATTCGACGATCTCGCGGTAGACCTCGGAGGACTCGACGAGCTCGCTGTGCGTGCCCACCGCGACTGCGCGGCCGGCGTCGAGGACGACGATCTGATCGGCCTTCTCGGCCGTGGAGCAGCGCTGTGTGACGACGACCTGCGTGCGCTCTCCGGACGCGTCGATTCTGGAGCGCACTGCGGCCTCCGTGGTCGTGTCGAGGGCGGAGAACGAATCGTCGAACATGAGGATCGGGCTTGTGCGGACAAGCGCCATGGCGATCGCCAGGCGCTGCCGCTGTCCGCCCGAGAGGTTGGTGCCGCCCTGGTTCACGGTGAACTCCGTCTGGCCGTCGAGCCGCTCGACGTACTCCCACGCCTGCGCGGTCTGCAGAGCCTCGCGGATCTCGTCGTCGGAGGCGGTCGGATTGCCCTTGCGCAGATTGCCTGCGATCGTGTCGGCGAACACCTGCGACTTCTGCGGCACATAGCCGAACTGTTTGCTGCGGGTATCAGCAGTGAGATCGCCAGCCGGCACGCCCCCGATGCGAACTGAGCCGCGAGTCGGCTCGAGCAGGCCGACGATGAGCTGCATGAGAACCGTCTTGCCGGAGCCCGTCGCGCCGATGACGGCGGTCGTGGTTCCCGGTGCAGCGGAGAAGGACACGTCGGAGACGACGGGCGCCTCGGCTCCGGGGAAGCAGAAGGTGACGCTGTCGAGCTCGAGCGCGCCCGGGGCGGGCACCTCGTCGACGTCGCCGGAGCGCGTCTGCGCCGGCTCCGTCTTGAGCACGTCCCAGATGCGGCCGGCCGCGACTTCGGCGCGCGGCAGCATCATGGCTAAGAACGAGGCCATCATGACGCCCATGAGGATGAGCATGAGGTACTGCGTGAACGCCATGAGCGTGCCGACCTGCGTATCGCCCGATTCGACGCCGAGGGCGCCGAACCAGATGATCGCCATCTCGCCGAGTCCGACGACGAGCATGATGAGCGGAAAGAGCGTCACGAAGTACTTGCCGACGGTCATATAGGCATCCGTCATCGACCTGTTGACCTCGGCGTAGCGCTGCTTTTCGCGGTCCTCCTTCACGAAGGCCCGGATGACGCGCAGGCCGGACAGCTGCTGAGCCAGAACCGAGCCCATGGCGTCCAGCCGCTCCTGCATGGCGCGGAAGCTCGGCACCATGCCGCGGATGGCCCACACCATGACGATGACGAGCAGCCCGACTGTCACGAGAACGGTCCAGGACAGCTTGACGTCCTGGGTCATCGCCATGATGAGTCCCCCGGCGGCCATGAACGGGGCCATGATCGTGATCGACATGGCCATGGTGAGGAACTGCTGGACCTGGCGGACGTCATTCGTCGAGCGGGTCACGAGGCTGGAGGAGCTGAACTCCGCCAGCTCCTGGAATCCGAAGGACGAGACCTTGTCGAAGAACGCCGAGCGGATCCGCTGCGCTCCCTTGAGCGAGGCGTAGGCGCCGCAGGCGATCGCGAGGACGTTGGCGATGACCTGCCCAAAGGTGACGGCGAGCATGATGCCTCCCAGGCGCCACACCTCGGCGGTGTTGCCCACGGCGATGCCGTCGTCGACGACCCGCGCGTTGAGCGCCGGCAGCGCAAGGGATGCGGCGATCTGCAGGGCCTCAAAAAAGAGCAGGCCCAACAGCGCAGGCCAAAGGGGCAGGACGAACCTGCGGAAAAGACGCAGAAGCATGCGTCAGGCCCTGCTGTCAGCTGGTTCGAGAATATCGTCGGCGGGGTGCGCTGGAGCGGCCTTCCACGAATAGTTGGACATGATGGCGAAGACCGCGGCCATAATGACCAGCGTCAGCCCGAACATGTGAACGAGCACAATGCCAATCGGCAGGCCGGTGAAGTACTGCACGTAGCCGATCAGGCCCTGAAGCACTGTGACGACCAGCAGGAAGTCGATGGCGCGAGCCTGGGGGACTGCTCCTTCTTTTGCCGCGATAACGCGAGTCCACACCGCGGTGATCACCATGAGCCACACCGGGAATGCGTGGAAGCGCGCCATCCATACGGTGGGCAGACCGTTGCGGGCGGATTCGCGGTCGCCCGCGTGCGGGCCGGCTCCGGTGGTGAGAACACCGAATACAAGGACAACGACGAGCAGAGCAGCAATAACCCACATGAGCTTGCGCAGCTTCTCCGGGCCAACGGGGCGACGCGGACCGGGTCCGGAATACACACGCACAATCAGGTACGCGGCGACCGCGACCGATGCGGCCGATGGAATGAAATGGCTGGCGACAACCCATGGATTGAGTTTGCTCAGCACTGACAGACCGCCGATGACAGCCTGGACCGGCACAACCATGAGGAGTGCAAATGTCGACCACGCAAGTTCGGGCCGTTCGCGCCGCCACGGCCAGACCACGATGAGCGCAGCCAGGCAGATGAGGCCCAGAACAACACCCAGGACGCGGTTGCCGAACTCAATGAAGCCGTGAATGCCCATCTCCGGGGTGTTGGTGAGCGATCCGGGTTCGCACATGGGCCAGTCGGAGCATCCCAAACCGGAGCCTGTCAGGCGCACAGCGGTCGAAGTGACGATGATGCTCACTTGAGCGATGAGAACAACCCATGCAGCCACGCGAATGCGGCGAGGGAGAGTCGTCGTGTTCTGCGGCTGGGCCGCGGAAAGATCAGAGGCGGAGGTCGACATAGGGCCTATTCTCTCACCTGTCGTCGAAGGAGAACCAACGGCGAGCCGCTGCCGCTGCAATGACCGCCCAGACAGCGAGAACGAGCAGGCTCATCCAATCGAAGCGTCCGTCGATGATTGCGCTGCGCAGAGCAGAGCCCAACGCCCCAGACGGCAGGAAACCGACGATTGCACCCCACGCGCCCCCGTGATCGATGAGCAGTCCGCCCCCGCCTGCCATGGCGGCCCACAAAAGGTTCGCAAAGGCGAGCACCGCCTCGGGCCTCATGGTGCCCGCCATGAGCAGACCCAAGCCGACGAAGGCCGCTGTTCCCACGACAGCGCTGATGACAACGGCTGCGATGTTGATGTTGGCGTCCAGGCCGAGAAATGCCGCGCAGGCGAAGGCGAGTGCGTACTGGACGACGGTCACGCCGAGTACTGCGATGATCTTGCCTGCCACGAGTCCGCTTGCGCCCAGCGGGGTGGTGGCGGTGTGACGCAGAACCCCGTAGCGGCGCTCAAAAGCAGTTGCGATCGCCTGACCCGTGAAGGCGTTGGAGGCAATCGACACACCGAGCACGCCTGCCAGCGCGACAGCCGTGTGGTTGCTGCCGGTGTAGCCGAAGACTTCGAGTATGTCTGTCAGTGACAGGGTGAATAGGATGGCCAGGGGCAGCACGATCGACAGGATGAGCTGTTCGCCGTTGCCCAGGATTGCCTTGGCTTCAAACGCTGCCCGAGCTGCTATCCGGCGAAAAGCCGGTGCGGGCTGCTGGTGGAGCTCGTTGGACTGTGCGCCGGGTGTGTGCGCGCTCACCGCAGGCTCCTTCCCGTCAGCTGGAGGAAGACATCCCCCAGGTCACCGGAGCTCATGGACAGGCCTGTCAGCTCTGCTCCGCTGGCTGCGATCTCCGCGGTGATCTGGCTGAGGTCGTCGGCGCTGAAGGTGCCGGCTGAGTTCATAGCCGTTGCCGAGGTGGGGCTCAAGCCCCAGCGGGACCGCAGCTTTTCGCTGAGCTCGCTTGGGGGAGCGTCCGCGAAGGTCAGGCGCAGGGCAGAAGCACGACCGGCAGTGAGTTCCGATGGTGTTCCCTCGGCGATGATCTGTCCGTGGTCGACGATGTGGACGTTGTCGGCGAGCTCTTGCGCGTCGGACATGTTGTGGGTGGTCAAAACGACAGCGGTTCCACTGTCGGCGAGGCTGCTGACGATTTCCTTGACTGCCAGGGATGCCTGCGGGTCGAGTCCCGCCGTCGGTTCGTCGAGGAACACCAGGCTGGGCCTGCCGATGAGTGCTGCGGCCAGGCCCACTCGCTGTTTCTGTCCGCCGGAGAGCCGACGGATGGACCTGTCGGCGAAAGAGCGGATTCCAAGCTGATCCATGAGCTCGTTCGGGTCAGCAGGATCTGCGTACATGTGAGCCAGGTGTTTGAGGATGGCCGGCGGCTTTGCGGCCATCGGCAGCCCACCATCCTGCAGCATGACCCCGATCATGGCTCTGGCCTGAGTCTCCAGTGGGCTGAGGCCGAAGACTTTAACGGTTCCGGACTGCGGGCGAAGAAGGCCCGTGCACAGTGAGATGAGTGTGGACTTGCCGGCCCCGTTGGGGCCCAGAACCGCGGTCGTCATACCCGGTTCAACAGAAAGCGAAATTCCGTCAACGGCATTGCTGCGACCGTAGGCAAACCGAACATCGCGGACTTGGAGAGCTGTCACAGGTGCCAACTGTAGCCGGCGCGCCGATCGATCCGGGAGGATACCCTCGCCCAGCGGTTGTGGAACAATTTAGGGCACATTAATGTTATTGAATGGTGATGAGGCGAAAAGCCTCGCAAATCAACACTACAAGGCAGGTTATGTCTCAGCAGAGTTCGCAGGCTGTGCTGCGCACCCGGGCGCGGGTGCTGCAGGCGGTGTTGGACCACGGTCCGATCACCGCTGCCAGTATCGCCCGCCAGCTCGATCTGACCGCCGCTGCCATCAGGCGGCACCTCGACGCTCTGACAGACGAAGGGGCAATCGAGGTACGCGAACTCGCCGGTGCGAAGACCGGTCGGGGACGGCCGGCACGGCACTACGTGGTCTCGACCGCGGGGCACAGCAGGATCAGCCACTCCTATGACGAGCTGACCGTGGAAGCACTCGAATTCCTCGAAGATAAGCTGGGGGAGGGCGCGATCGAAGAGTTCGCCAGGCAGCGAATCAGCGAACTCATGGAGCGTGTCGAAGCGCGCGTCGGCCGGCGGTCGGCAACCGTGGCGGGACGCTCACGCGACCTCGCCCACGCGCTGGACGACGAAGGCTACGCGGCATCGGCCATTCCGGTGGCGGTGGGAACACCGCTGGAGGCCATGCAGCTGTGCCAAGGGCACTGCCCCATACACAAAGCTGCCGCAAGGTATCCGCAGTTCTGCGAAGCAGAGCTCGATGCCTTCTCTGAATTTCTGGGCGTAGACATCAGGCGCCTGTCGACGCTCGCGGCCGGCGGCCACGTGTGCAACACACACGTGCCGACCTCGGACGTCAACAGACCGCTGATCGATGCGCCGGATCAAAACCAAGGAGGAGCAAGGTGACTGACACCACTGAATCCAACTGGATTCTGGAAGCCAATCCCGAACTGAAGGACATCGGGAACGCCTACGAATACGGCTGGCGAGATTCTGATGAAGCAGGCGCCAATGCTCAGCGCGGGCTCAATGAGGATGTCGTCCGCAACATTTCGAAGCTGAAGGACGAGCCCGAATGGATGCTGCAGCGCCGCCTGCGCGCGCTCGAGCTCTTTGAGAAGAAGCCGCTGCCGCAGTGGGGCCCGGACCTGGGCGACATCGACTTCGACAGCATCAAGTACTTTGTGCGCTCCACCGAGGAGCAGGCGCAGACGTGGGACGACCTGCCGGAGGACATCAAGAACACCTACGATCGCCTGGGCATCCCTGAGGCTGAAAAGCAGCGCCTGGTCGCAGGTGTTGCCGCCCAGTACGAATCCGAGGTCGTGTACCACAAGATCAACGAAGAGCTTGAGCGCCAGGGCGTCATCTTCGTCGACACCGACACCGGTCTGCGCGACTACCCGGAGATTTTCGAAGAGTACTTCGGCACCGTCATCCCCTCCGGTGACAACAAGTTCTCCGCGCTCAACACCGCGGTGTGGTCCGGCGGTTCGTTCGTCTACGTCCCCAAGGGCGTCCACGTCGAAATTCCGCTGCAGGCCTACTTCCGCATCAACACCGAGAACATGGGCCAGTTCGAGCGCACGCTCATCATCGCCGACGAAGGTTCGTCGGTGCACTACGTCGAAGGCTGCACCGCTCCCATCTACAAGTCGGACTCGCTGCACTCGGCAGTCGTCGAAATCGTCGCCAAGAAAGGCGCGAAAGTTCGCTACACGACCGTCCAGAACTGGTCGAACAACGTGTACAACCTCGTGACCAAGCGCGCGATCGCCGAAGAAGGCGCCACCATGGAGTGGATCGACGGCAACATCGGTTCGAAGGTCACCATGAAGTACCCGGCCATCTGGCTGACCGGTGAGCACGCCCGCGGTGAAACCCTGTCGGTTGCCTTCGCCGGCACTGGTCAGGATCAGGACACCGGTTCGAAGATGGTGCACGCCGCTCCGAACACGTCCTCGAACATCGTTGCGAAGTCCGTTGCCCGCGGCGGCGGCCGTTCCGCCTACCGCGGACTCGTGCACGTCTACCCGAACGCGTCCGGTTCGGCCAACAACGTGCTGTGTGACGCCCTGCTGGTGGACAACCACTCGCGTTCGGACACGTACCCGTACATCGACATCCGCAACGACGATGTCACGCTGGGCCACGAGGCAACCGTGTCGAAGGTGTCGGCAGACCAGCTGTTCTACCTCATGAGCCGCGGCCTGGACGAAACCGAGGCCTACGCCATGATCGTCCGCGGCTTCGTCGAGCCCATTGCGCGCGAACTGCCGATGGAATACGCACTCGAACTCAACCGCCTTATCGAACTTCAGATGGAAGGCGCGGTCGGCTGATCACCTCAGCGAAGACCACGCCGACTGTCAAAGGAGAGAAATGACCCAGACCTCGAGCAGCACCGCTCCCAAGCAGGTGCCTGCCACCACTCGTTCGCAGCGTACACGCAGCTTCGACATTGCCGATTTCCCGGCGGTCACCGGCCGGGAAGAAGAATGGCGCTTCAGTCCGGTCAAGAAGCTTGACGCGCTTCTTCAGAACCAGTCCGGAACCGGTTCGCTGGGCCGCGAAGAAACCCTGCCCGAAGGCGTCACCGTTGAGAAGATCACGCTGGAGCGTGCTCGTGAACTCGGCGCCGTGGCACCGGAAGACCTCCCGGCTGTCGTTGCCGCAAACCAGGCTGAAGCCGTCACCCACTACTCGGTGGAAGCCGGCGCTGAAATCAGCGAACCCGTCCGCATCAACCTTACGGGTGAAGGCGGCCTCGTCCACGGCCACACCCTCGTGACCGTCGGCGACAACGCCCACGTCGACTTCATCGTCACCCACAGGGGTGCTGTCGACTACAGCGAACTCATCACGACCGTCGTGGGCGACGGTGCAAACGTCGACTTCATCGAACTGCAGCTGTGGGACGACACCGCCCTGCACGCCGCGCAGCACGATGCCGTCGTCGGCAAGGACGCGTACTTCAAGCACGTGCAGATCACGCTCGGCGGAAAGATCGTCCGCCTGAACACCAACGTCCGCTACTCCGCACCCGGCGGGGAAGCTGAAATGTACGGCCTGTACTTTGCCGATGCCGGACAGCACTTCGAACACCGCACCTACGTGGACCACAACACCCCGAAGGCCGTGTCGAACGTGCTCTACAAGGGAGCCCTCTACGGCAAGGATGCGCGCACCGTCTGGATTGGCGATGTGCTCATCCGCCCCGAGGCCCTTGGCATCGACACCTACGAAATGAACCGCAACCTGCTGCTGAGCAAGGGTGCACGCGCCGACTCGGTTCCGAACCTGGAAATCGAAACCGGCGAAATCGAAGGCGCCGGTCACGCATCGTCGACCGGACAGTTCGACGAAGAGCACCTGTTCTACCTCATGAGCCGCGGCATTCCCGAAGACGAAGCACGCCGCCTTGTGGTGCGCGGCTTCTTCAACGAAATCATCCAGAAGATCGAAAACGAGGAAGTCGAAGACGTCCTCAACCAGAAGATCGAAGAAGAGCTCGCCCGGAGCATGGCCGAATGAGCGGCAAGCCGGCACTGAAATCGGACGAGCTCGCAGTCGGCACCGCCGTCCGCGTGGTGATCGACGACGTCGAAGTGTGCATTGCGCGCACGGAAGACGGTGCGGTCCACGCCGTCAACGACGTCTGCACGCACGGCGAAGTATCGCTTGCCGAAGGCGAAGTCTCGGGCTGTTCGATCGAATGCTGGCTGCACGGCTCGGCCTTCGACCTCACAACGGGCGAGCCGCAGTCACCGCCGGCTTTTGAGCCAGTCGCCGTCTACGCCGCCGAAGAGCGCGACGGCACGATCTTCGTAGACATCAACTCGACGCACTGAAAGCAGGAAACATGTCCATTCTCTCTATCCGCGACCTCCACGTCAGCGTAGAAACCGACGAAGGCCCCAAGGAGATCCTCAAGGGCCTGTCTCTCGACATCAACTCGAAGAAGACCCACACCGTTATGGGCCCCAACGGCTCGGGTAAGTCAACCCTGGCCTACGCTCTGGCTGGCCACCCCGCCTACACCATCACCTCGGGCACGATTGAGCTCGACGGTGAAGACATCACCGAAATGGAAGCCGACGAACGCGCCAAGGCCGGCCTGTTCCTCGCAATGCAGTACCCCGTGGAAGTTCCCGGCGTGACCGTCACGAACTTCCTGCGCTCGGCCAAGACCGCCATCGACGGCGAAGCACCGAAGCTGCGCACCTGGTCCAAGGAACTGGGTGAAGCCATGGAGAAGCTGCGCGTTGACCCGGCGTTTGCCACCCGCAACGTCAACGAAGGCTTCTCCGGCGGTGAAAAGAAGCGCCACGAGATCCTCCAGATGGAGCTGCTCAAGCCTCGCTTTGCCATCCTCGACGAAACCGACTCCGGTCTGGACGTCGACGCCCTGCGCATCGTGTCCGAAGGCGTTAACCGCGCCAAGGAGAACACGGACGTCGGCATCCTGCTCATCACCCACTACACGCGCATCCTGCAGTACATCAAGCCGGACTTCGTGCACGTGATCGTCGAGGGCAAGATCGTCGAAGAGGGCGGGCCGGAACTGGCCGAGCGTCTGGAAAACGAAGGCTACGACCGCTTCTTCCAGAACGCCTGATCCAACAAGGAGGACAGTGTGACCGAAGTCATCGACTCGCCGAGCAATGCCTCGGCAGAAGAAGTCACAGAAGCGCTCCTTGACGTCGTCGACCCGGAACTCGGCGTCAACGTCGTCGACCTCGGGCTCGTCTACGGGGTTGTTGTCGAAGAAGACGGCACTGCTGTCATCGACATCACCCTGACCTCGGCGGCATGCCCGCTGAGCGACGTCATCGAGGACCAGATTGCCCAGGCTCTCGACGGGATCGTCCCGGCATTCCGCCTCAACTGGATCTGGATGCCGCCGTGGGGTCCCGAAAAGATCACGGAAGACGGCCGCATGCAGATGCGCGCTTTGGGCTTCAACATCTGATCATCTGATGTTTTGGGGGCGGGTAGAATCTACCCGCCCCCACACTTATTTCTAGGAGTTCTGTGACGATCATCGCCGCCGTTGACGGTTCCGCTCTTGGCAATCCCGGCCCCGCCGGGTGGGCTTGGTACATCAGCGAGGACCAGTGGGCCTCGGGTGGGTGGCCCAAAGCGACGAACAACCGTGGAGAGCTGCAGGCTGTCATCGAACTGCTGCGGGCCGTTGAGGATTCCGGTTCGGATGTTCACGTTCTGTGCGATTCGCAGTACGCCATCAACTCCATCACCAAGTGGATGGCCGGGTGGAAGAAGCGCGGATGGAAAAAGGCCGACGGCAAGCCCGTGCTCAACGACGATTTGATGAAGCAGCTGGACGAACTCATGTCTGCCGCCAAGTCTGCGGGCCGTTCCATTACCTACGAATGGGTGAAGGGGCACGCCAATCATCGGATGAACGAAAGGGCTGACGACCTCGCCCGCGCCGCTGCCGGCGCATACCAGAACGGTACGGAACCCGACAGCGGTCCTGGTTTTGCGGGAATTGTCGGAGACACCCGCAAGCCCGCCGATACCCGGGCAGAAGAGAACTCCCCAGAAGGCACCTCGGCAGCAGGCGCCTCTGCCGCCGGCAGCCCGGCCTCGGAAGAATCATCCGAGGACACCGTGCGCATCTGGGCCGATGTTCCGCGGGACCTCGCCTCCGCAATTGCTGAACAGGCGCGCAGCGAGGGCGTCCGCCCGCAGGACTACCTGGCGGGCCTCGTTGAGAAGGCGGTCCGTGGATGATCGCCGCTTCCGGTCTTGAAATCACCGTCGGAGCACGCGTGCTCATGTCCGATGTCACCTTCCGGGTGGAAAAGGGCGACCGGGTTGGTCTGGTCGGGCGCAATGGCGCGGGCAAGACAACCTTGACGAAAGTGCTCATGGACGAGGTGCCGCCGAGTGCCGGACAGGTGTTCCGGTCTGGTTCGGTCGGCTATCTGCCGCAGGACCCGAGGACCGGCAACCTCCGCATGACGGGCAAAGAGAGGATCCTGGCAGGACGTGAGCTCGATGTGCTCGCCAAACGTCTGCGCCGGACCGAAGAGCAGATGTCCTCGCCCGACCCGGACATTGCATCGAAGGCAATCGACAAGTACCCCCGGATTGAAGACGAGTTCATCGCGGCCGGAGGCTACGCGGCAGAGTCCGAAGCCCTTGCGATCGCAGCTAATTTGGGGCTGGACGCTGAGCTTTTGAAACAGGAGCTTGAGACTCTGTCCGGTGGTCAGCGGCGCAGAGTGGAGCTTGCCCGCATCCTGTTCGAAGCGCCGAAGACCATGATCTTGGACGAACCGACCAACCACCTGGATGCCGAAAGCGTTCTGTGGCTGCGCGACTACCTCGCCAAATATCCCGGCGGGCTCATCATCATTTCGCACGACCTCGACCTCATTGACGAAGTTGTCAACAAGGTGTTCTTCCTTGACGCCACGCGTCAGTGCATTGACATCTACTCGATGGGCTATCGCCAATACCTCAAACAGCGCGAAGACGATGAGCGGCGCAGGAGGCGCGAACGCGCCAACGCTGAAAAGAAAGCGGCGGCCCTGCACGCCCAGGCCGACAAGATGCGCGCGAAAGCCACGAAGACCGTCGCCGCGCAGAACATGGCCAAGCGCGCCGACCGCCTGCTGGCCGGCACACAGGGCGAGAGGCAGCGCGAAAAGGTCGCAGACCTCAGGTTCCCCGAACCGGCCAAGTGCGGCCGAGTTCCGCTTGAAGCCAAGGGCTTGTCCAAGGCCTACGGTTCAACAGAGGTGTTCACGGGTGTTGACCTCGCTGTTGACCGGGGGACGCGCGTGGTCATTCTCGGCTTCAACGGCGCCGGCAAGACAACCCTTCTGCGGCTTCTGGCTGGTGTCGAAGAGCCCGACAGCGGCGAAGTCGTGGCCGGGCACGGTCTTAAGCTCGGCTATTTTGCGCAGGAACACGACACTCTGGACCTCGACCGGACGGTTCTGGAGAACATGCAGTCAGCCGCACCAGACTCGTTTGACGACACGAAGGTGCGCACCGTGCTCGGTTCGTTCCTGTTCTCCGGGGACGACGTCGACAAACCGGCTGGAGTCCTGTCCGGTGGTGAGAAGACTCGTCTGGTCCTCGCGTGCCTCGTGGTGTCCTCAGCAAACGTGCTTCTTCTTGACGAACCGACGAACAACCTCGACCCCCAGTCGAGGGTCGAGATTCTCTCAGCCATCGAGCGTTACGAGGGCGCGATTCTGCTGGTGACGCACGATGCGGGAGCAGTTGAGGCTCTCAACCCCGACAGGGTGCTGCTTCTGCCGGACGCAGACGAGGACCTGTGGAGCGACGACTACCTGGAGCTTGTCGAGCTGGCCTGAGTCGCCCTTGCGCGGCTGGGTGCGTTTGGGCCTGTGTTCGGCCGAGCATCTTGCTTCAGCCCCAGCCCTGAGAATCCAATGCGGCGTCCTCGTCGTCTTCTGCCGAACGGTCGCGGCGACCTGACTTCACACGGCGTCGGCCGTCGCCGTAGCGACTTCCTGAGGCCCGCACTCCGTGGGCGATGGCTGCCTTTTCCAGGACAACGTAGTCGGTGTTCTCTTCGCTCTTGCGCTCGGCAATCGCTTTGCGCTCCCGCACAATCGCCACGATGAGAGCGCCGAGGGCCATGAGGCCGAACAGAATCCACTGCATTGTGTATGAGAGGTGGGAGCCAGGGTCGACAGACGGCTTCGGCAGCGTTGGCAGAGGCTGCTGCGCCTGTGGGTTTTCGGAGCCCACCTGGAGGTACAGGCCCGTGTAGCCGCCCTCGTAACCGTTCATGACCTTCGGATCGAGCTGTTTTACGGTGCCGGGGGTGTTGTCGTCAGCTTTGCCCTCTTCTGCGGGGCGGATCCAGCCGTCAACCGTGACGGTGCCAGAAGGGGGAGTGGGAACGGTGCTCGGATCTGGGTCGCTGGAGCTCGGAGCCCAGCCGCGCACAACCGCAACGGGACCGGCTTCGGTATTCAGGGGTGTCACGACGAAGTAGCCGGGTTGGCCGCTTAAGGGCCTGTTGCGCACCAACATCGTGTTTTCAGCATCGTAGGTGCCGGTGGCGGTCACGTGTTTCCAGTCGTCGTCATCCGGCAGCTGATCCGATGCCGATGGCACCGCGGCGTCCAGCTGCTGTGGTTGGGCACTGTAGTTGGCTTCGATGCGCTGGATTTCAGCGTTTCGGGCTTCCCGGCGGCTGTTCTGCCAGTTGGCCAAAAGCGCACAGGCAATGGCGAAGATGATCGCAATGGCGATGTAGCGAAGCCATTTTGCGGAGAAGATGAATCCGTAGCGCACTTATCCAGCTCCTGGGGGGATACGATCTGCGGGCACAGTTTCACGCAGAAATGATCGAAGTGTGAGGAATTCTTCGAGGGTTTCTCGATGCAGACTGCAGGCCAGCCACACTTTGCGGCGTTCCTCTGAGTGCAGTTTGGGGTTGTTCCACAAAAGTGCCCACGAGGCCAGTGCCGGGCAGCCTTTGGCTGAGCACTGCAGGTCAGTCATCGTCGCCCTCCACGATTTCGCCGTCGATGATGATCGGATCGTCGACATCAGAGTGGTCCGGTTGGCTTCGTTCGCTCGGTGAGCCGAGCGAGGCAGCCGTCGGCACGGACGGCTCGGCGTCGGTTTGCTGGTAGCGGCGCTTGACAGCGTTGGCTATGAGAACTGCGATCCAGGGCAGAACAACGGCGCCGGCGACGAGCGTCCAGCGAAACCAGCCGTGTGCAAAGACCGCACCGACAAAGCAGACCATGCGAATGGCCATGAGAATCAGGTATTTGCGGGTGCGGGCGTTGAGATCAGCTTCGTGAGATTCGCTGGCCGAGGTGATGCTGACCGCGGGCCTGCTCTTCACGTTTCCCCCACCTTTCAAACGGACTACAAAAGCATATCGCTCCTTTGTTGTGCAGCCACGCCCCACTGGGCTTTAGGCTAGGTTGGGAGAGATTGACTTCAGACTGAAAGGATCAGCGTGGCTGAACCCCGTGTTGTTCTTGTAACCGGCGGAAACCGCGGCATCGGTCGCACGATCGCCGAACGTTTCCTCGCCCAGGGCGACAAGGTCGCCGTCACCTCGCGCAACGGCGATGCTCCCGAAGGAGCTTTCGCAGTCGCCGCAGACGTCACGGACCTCGCGTCGCTCGAAGCGGCCTACGAGGCCATTGAAAAGGAGCTGGGCACGGTTGACGTCGTTGTGGCCAATGCCGGCATCACGCGCGACAACCTGCTGATGCGCATGTCGGAAGAGGACTTCGAGCAGGTCATCGACACCAACCTCACCGGCGTGTACCGCACCGTCAAGCCGGGCATCACCAACATGATCCGCTCGCGGTTCGGCCGCATCATCTTCATCTCCTCCGTTTCCGGTCTTTACGGCGTGCCCGGCCAGTTCAACTATTCGGCGGCCAAGGCCGGACTCGTGGGCATGGCACGTTCACTCACCCGCGAACTCGGTGCGCGCGGCATCACCGCAAACGTCGTAGCTCCCGGCTTCATCAAGACGGACATGACGGACGAACTGCCCGAGAAGCAGCAGAAGGAATACCTCGACACCATCCCGGCTAAGCGCTTCGCCCTTCCCGAAGAGGTTGCGGGCGTCGTCGCATGGCTCGCATCGGACGATGCCGCCTATATCTCCGGCGCCGTCATTCCGGTCGACGGCGGCCTGGGCATGGGCCACTGACAGCAGAATCCTAAGAAAGGAACACCATGGGAATTCTTGAAGGCAAGCGCATCCTCGTCACGGGTGTGCTCACCGAATCGTCTATCGCCTTTTCGGCGGCCCGCCTGGCCCAGGAACAGGGTGCCGAAGTCATCCTGTCCTCCTTCGGCCGCCAGATGAAGATCACCTCGATCATCGCTGAACGTCTGCCGAAGCCCGCCGAAGTCATCGAACTCGACGCAACCAACGAAGACGACCTCGCGGCGCTGCCCGAACGTCTGGGCGGAAACATCGACGGCATTGTCCACGCAATCGCCTTCGCCCCGAAGGACGCACTCGGCGGTGTTTTCCTCGACACCCCGTGGGAGTCGGTGTCAAACGCGCTCCACGTGTCGGCGTACTCGCTCAAGGCCATTGCCGTGGCAGCTCAGCCGGTGCTCAACAAGGGAGCATCGATTGTCGGCCTGACTTTCGATGCAACTGTCGCCTGGCCTGCATACGACTGGATGGGTGTGTCCAAGGCTGCCCTTGAATCCACCAGCCGCTACCTGGCCCGCTACCTGGGTGAGCATGACATCCGCGTCAACCTCATTTCGGCAGGCCCGCTCAAGACGACCGCGGCGAAGTCCATCCCCGGCTTCGAGGCTTTCGAAGACGTGTGGGGCGACCGCGCACCACTCGGCTGGGATCAGAGCGACACGGAACCGGCAGGCCGCGGCATCGTCGCCCTGCTGTCCGACTGGTTCCCCAAGACCACCGGTTCGATGATTCACGTCGACGGCGGCCTGCACTCGACCGGATCCTGAGGGTGGGGCCATGCCGATTCTGATCTTCGCCCGCCACGCGCACGCTTCGCACGAACCCGGTCCGGACTACGACCGTCCGCTGACTGGGGAGGGGCGCGACGAAGCCCGCAGGGCTGGTGAATTTCTTGCGGATCTGCCGATCGACAGTGCCATCGCTTCGAGCGCGCGGCGCACAGCGGAAACCGCGCAGCTCATCATCGAACAGCTGAACGCTCAGCCTGAGCTCCGCCTGGATGACGCTCTGTACCAGGCGCAGGTGCTGGACTGGCGGGAAGCTGTAGCGACGATTCCGGCGGAGTCACAGGCTGCGATCATCGTGGGCCACAACCCCACCGTCGCCGATGCCGTGGCCGAGTTCTCCGGCCGTCCGGTTGAGAAGTTCCGCCCCAGCTCTATCGCAGTATTCGAGTTCGACAGCTGGGATGATGCGGCAGGAATCCTCCCTCAACCGCAGATCCGCGATTTCGTCCAAAGGGCGTGAATCAGCAGGCATGACAGCGGTTTGAGATCGACTGCATATAGACAGATGAGGCGGTGAGCACTCCAAGCTAGGTGCTCACCGCCTCATCTGTGTTGGCCTCTGCTCAACGGTGCGAAGGTCGAATCGGTTAGAGGCTCATGCCCGTAAGCCCGGGGTAGACCGCGTCAAGGCGTCGGGTGCGCAGCTGGGCATCCGCGTGCTCCACGAGTGCCGGCTTGGCACAGAAGGCGATTCCGAAGCCGGCGGTTTCAATCATGTCGATGTCGTTTGCGCCATCGCCGATCGCCACGGTGCGGGCAATGTCGAGCCCTTCGTCTTCAACGATTTCCAGAAGTCGGCGGGCTTTCGTCTGCCTGTCGACAATCGGCCCGCTGACCCTGCCGGTGAGAACACCGTCGACGATCTCCAGGCCGTTGGCGGTGACATCGTCAATGCCGAGGGGACCGGCGATCTGCTCGACGATCGCGGTGAAGCCACCAGAGACCAGCGCGATGTGGCATTCGGCATTGTGCAGGTTCGCAACGAGCTTTTCCACGCCCGGCGTCAGGGTGACAGACTCGGCGACTTCGTCAAGTGCTGAAGCCGGCACGCCGTTCAGCTGTTCGACGCGGTGAATGAGAGATTCGGCGAAGTCGAGCTCACCTGCCATCGCGCGCTCCGTCACGGCTCGCACCTCGGCTTCGCGGCCGGCGTGGGCTGCGAGCTTTTCAATGACCTCTTCGTTGATGAAGGTCGAATCGACGTCCATTACGACAAGCTCCGGGCCCAGCAGGCCCAACGGCAGCGGGACGGTCCACAGATCGCCGCCGGGGTACTGCTCCAGCAGTTCGCGGGCAACGATATCGCGTTCGTCTTCGTCAAACAGATCCGAGTGTACGAAGAGACCGCCGTCGTCGGTGATGATGCTCAGTCGATCCATGCCGCGATTCTATGTGAGTGCATCCGGTCTACTGAGCTCGGGTAACAGACCACACGACGGCCGCTGCCGCAGCGTGCAGGCGGGCCAGCAGCGCTCCGAATTCCGGCGGCTGCATGGTGTGGGGAGCCAAAACCGGTGACAGCAGTGAATGGATTTCGCAGGCTGTGACGAGACTTGCCGCCCACCTCGGCTCCGGCAGAAGGTCCCCGATGTTGTCTGCCAGGCGGCCCAGCGCCATGTCCGCCTGCCAGTCTCGCCACGGCGCCTGCCGCAGGTTCTCCGGCAGTTCGTCTCCCAGCCGCTCAACAAGAGCCAGCCCCTCCATCGTGCATTCGCGCAGCTCCCGCACCGCCTCGGCAGCCGAAACAGTGCCCAGAGGAGCAGAAGACACGGCAGCAGTGGGAATCACCTGGGCAGCTCCGTCGGCATTGAGCACGACGATGGCGCGCGAAACACCAGCCTGTTCAAGGACTGTGACGCTTGAGACCCGAGCCAACAGACGCCGGTGCTCCCGATCGGTCCGCGGCACCCGGTGGGGAAGCGTGGGGTGGATGAAAACGGTGTGTGCCGAGTCGATGCCCTCCCGTCGCAGCTGTGCGGCCCACAGAAGAAGCCCCTGAGGCGTGTCAGAGCCGAACACAGGGGCGTCGACGATGAGGGGAACCGGGGTGCTGGCCGAGGCGTAGGCATCGACAATCGTGTCCGGTGAACGGCGCTGGGAAAGCAGGCTCTGCAGCGCCGCGGCGAAGAACACAGCCGAAGCATCGGGAGAAAGGGGATTCATCCGCCCGAGTATAGGTGCCAGTGCGTTAGAGTCTGATACATGAGCACTGTCCTGCAGCTAGACAACGTCGGTGTCCGCCGAGGAGCCAACCACCTCCTCTCTGATTTCTCCCTCACGGTTGAAGAAGGTCAGCACTGGGCTGTTCTCGGCCCCAACGGCGCCGGAAAGACAACCCTTTTGGAGCTTGCGGCCGGACGCATGCATCCCACGGAAGGCACCGTCGACATCCTCGAGGAGCGCCTTGGACGCGTTGACGTCTTCGAGCTGCGCCCACGGATCGGCTACACGTCATCGCAGCTGGCAAAGCGCATTCCCGGCAGCGAAAAAGTTCACGATGTCGTCCTCACCGCTGCCTACGGCGTGCTGGGCCGCTGGGTCGAAGAGTACGACGAGATCGACCTCGACCGTGCTGATGACCTCCTGTCGGCCTTCGGCATCGCCGGCTTCGGCACCCGCCGCTTCGGCACACTGTCAGACGGCGAAAAGAAGCGCGTGCAGATTGCCCGTTCGCTCATGACCGACCCCGAACTCCTGCTGCTGGACGAACCGGCAACCGGTCTTGACCTCGGTGGACGCGAAGAGCTCCTGCAGGCACTGACTGAGATCATCGGCTCGAAGTACGCGCCGACCACCGTCATGGTGACCCACCACGTTGAAGAGATCCCGCAGTCGATGACGCACGCTCTGCTCATCCGCGAAGGCGGTGTCGTTGCAGCCGGCGACATCAAGGACACCATCACAGAAGCCAACCTGTCGGAGACATTCGGCCTGCCCATCCAGCTCACCGTCACCGAAGGGCGCTTCCACGCGCAGGCACGCCTGAGCTGATGGGTTCATTCACCCTCGTCGAGGCCCTGCTCATCTTCGCGGCGGGCCTCGGTGCCGGAGCAATCAACGCTGCTGTCGGCTCCGGCACGCTCATCACATTCCCAGCTCTCGTCGCCTTCGGCGTTCCACCGCAGACAGCGACTATGAGCAACGCACTGGGTCTTATCCCCGGCAATGTGGCCAGCTCCTTCGGCTACCGCAAGCAGATGGCCGGCTACGGCAAACAGGTGGCCGCTTGGCTGCCCGCGTCGATCCTCGGTTCAATCGTCGGCGCGCTGTTGCTGGTGGTTCTGCCGTCAACGACCTTTGAAGCTGTCGTTCCCGTGCTGATCGTGCTTGCGGTCATCATGGTGATCGGCCAGCCCTTCCTCAAGAAGGCGCTTGCCCAACGTGCCGCAAAAGCTGGCCGCACAGCTCCGGCCAAGCCGGAAGACGCCTCGAGCGCTATGAAGGCGGCAGTCCTTGCCGCGATCTTCTTCACCGCGATCTACGGCGGCTACTTCGCTGCCGCGCAGGGTGTTCTGCTCGTCGGTCTCCTGGGTGTGCTCACGGCGTACTCGCTGCAGCAGATCAACGGCTTCAAAAACGTTTTGGTGCTCGGTGTCAACACGGTTGCGGCGATCGTCTACATGATCGTCGGCTTTGACAAGATCAACTGGACTGCCGTGCTCCTGGTGGCAGCCGGTTCGCTCATCGGCGGATACGCGGGTGCGAAGTTCGCCCAGAAACTGCCCGACCCACTGTTGCGCGGCATCATCGTCGTCCTCAGCATCATTGCCTTCTTCCGCATCATCCAACTGTGAACACGCCGGCCAAGCGCGATATCGACGACGCGCAGATACAGCAGATCCTCCGTGCTCACGGAATCGACGAATCTCGCGTTGTTCGCTCCTCCCGCGCGCCCGAATCGCTGCTTGCGGACTACACGGACCTGACGGACGTTCAGCTGCGCAGCAAGCGGGAACCGGCCGAGGGCCTGTTCATTGCAGAGTCCTCCAAAATCGTCACTCGGGCTCTCGCGGCCGGTTACGCGGCGCGTTCGTTTCTTCTGCGGCCCAACTGGCTGGAGGATCTCGCGCCGCAGCTGGCTGGATCAGACGCTCCGATCATCCTGGGGACGCCCGCAGAACTCGAGAGCATCGTCGGTTTCCACCTGCACAGGGGTGCCCTGGCCTCCATGGAACGGAAACCTCAGCCGGAGCTTAGGGAAATCCTTGGCCGGGCTGAGCGGATCGTGGTGCTGGAGGACATTGTCGACCACACCAATGTCGGTGCGATCTTCCGTTCCGCGGCGGCTCTGGGTGCCGATGCGGTTCTCATCAGCCCACGATGCGCCGACCCCCTGTACCGTCGGTCGATCCGGGTGTCGATGGGCACCGTGTTCTCGGTGCCGTGGGCGCGGATCGACCCCTGGCCGGCAGGCATCGACCTGCTGCGCGAACACGGCTTCACGACCGCGGCTCTCGCTCTGCGCGACGGAGCGATCAGCGTCCGCGAGTTCGCCCGTGCCGGGCATGCCAAAACCGCGCTGATCATGGGCACGGAAGGCGCTGGGCTCAGCCGCCAAACGATCGAAGCCGCCGATGCCTGCGTCATCATTCCCATGTCTCACGGAATCGATTCGCTCAATGTAGCCGCGGCAGCCGCTGTGGCTGTCTTTGCACTCCAGGAGGATGCCGATGGTTGAAATCACGCGCGATGCCGCTGCCGAATTTCTGGTTGAAGGCGGGGTGACGGGAGAAGTCGCCACTCCGCGAGAGAACAACCTGTCGCACATCCACAGGTTCTTGGCGCAGGAGCGCAACTTCGATTTCGGTGTGCCGCTCACCCAGGACTGGGATTACGACTCCGTGTTCGACGTTATGGTCGCCCGCTGCGGTATCCGCTCGGAACGCGATTACACGGAGGGCGTTGACACGATCTCCACTGAACTGTGCCTTGATGGGCTGGATCGTCTGCGCGCTGCTGTTTCCGAAGTCGCCGGACGCGGCGGGCGAATCCTGTTCGCCACGGGCCACCCTTCTGGTCTGCTGCCGGTTCACGAAGCCACGGCCGCCTGGGCTGAACAGTTGGGTGCTGACATTGTGTGCCTGAACCAGTTCATTCCGCTGCAGTCTGAGGGCGGTGACGTCCGCCAGATCGGCGCTGTGTGGCACTGGCACATTCACGGCGGTCTGCCGCACACCCACCTGGCAGAGCCCATGCACGCTCTGCTTGACGCACTGGAAGAAGCCGACCAGCCCATGCCCGACCTCGTGGTTGCCGACCACGGCTGGGCAGGAGCAGCGGCCAGCAGGGGACTGCGCACCGTGGGCTACGCCGACTGCAACGACCCGGCGCTCTTCGTTGCCGAAGCTCAGGGGCAGGTGGAAGTCTGTGTGCCGCTGGATGACAACATTCCGCCGTACAACTACGCGGGGCTCATTCGCTGGCTGACTCGGTGAGGCAATCCTGAAACACCGTGGACCGCTGACACACTCGTCGCTTCGGTTCGCTTTGCAGGGGATGAGCCGGTATAGTTTCATAGGTTGACGCCTCAGCGTCGATCAATCCGAATTTGAGCAGCTGGCAGGCGACTCGGTCGCACCAGGGGCTCTGACGAATTCAAAGGAAAGACTTATGCAGAAGGACATTCACCCCGAATACCAGGCGGTTGTCTTCAACGACCTCGCTTCGGGCAAGAAGCTCCTGACCCGTTCGACGGTCAAGAGCGACAAGACCATCGAGTGGGAAGACGGCAACACCTACCCGCTCGTCGACGTTGAAATCTCGTCGGAATCGCACCCGTTCTACACCGGCAAGCAGCGCATCCTCGACTCCGCTGGCCGTGTCGAAAAGTTCAAGGACCGCTACAAGTCCTTCGGCAAGCGCAAGTAAGCAGCGCCGAAAAAGCCGCCGGCTCCCCGTGTGGGACCGGCGGCTTTCTGCTTTCCGGACGCGAGCCCTGGAATGCGCGCCTGCCAAGCACCGCCTGCGAGGCGGATCTCGCCTGACGGGCGGGACTGCTTCAGCTGACGGTGACGGCGACGTCGGGGTGTGGCCAGACGCGGGCTGCCGGATGGAACATCGAGTTGACGCCCATGGCGTTGGGCATGGAGCGGGCAATCCCGTGGGCGACCTTCAACTTGGCGCTGACGACCGCGTCGAGCGTTCTGTGTCCCAGTGCGAGGCCCGCGGCAATTGAGGATGCGAAGGAGCATCCGGCGCCGTTGACGAGTTCGTCATTGACCTTCCGCGAGCGCAGCACGTGGACTTCCGAACCGTCGTAGAAGACATCGACGGCGTCGGGTCCGGGGAAGCGGGCACCGCCCTTGACGACGACGCTTGCAGCGCCGAGTGCGTGCAGCTGTTTGGCGGCGGCGGTCATGTCCTCAACGGAGTCAAGGGAGTCGGCCCCAACCAGCTTTGCCGCTTCGTCCAGATTGGGCGTCATGACCGAGGCGGCGGGCACGTAGGTCTCCAACATCATCTGGGACAAATCGATCACACCCTTGCCGGTGCCCTTGTAGGTCAGCACGGGATCGAAGACGTACGGGGCGTCGATGTCGCGCAGGCGCTCGGCGAGCATGGGCGCTGTGTCAACACTTCCGAGCATGCCTGATTTGACGGCGTGGAAACGGTGGATGCCGAGCGTGGAATCGAACTGTCGGATCACGCTTTCGGGCGAGGTGAAGTCAATAGTGTGATCAAAGCCCTCCGCTGGATCGAAGGTGACGATGCAGGTGAGGACAGATGCGCCGAAGACCCCGTATTCGTTGAACATCTTGAGGTCCGCGGCAATGCCGGCACCACCGGAAACATCGGATCCGGCAACTGTCAGCGCGCGTCGATGCGTCATAGTCTGTCTCCTTCTGACGTTCAGCTGCCGCCGGGGTAGCCCAGTTGGCGCCAGGCTTCGTAGGCGGCGATGGATGCGGAGTTGGCGAGGTTGAGGGAGCGGCGACTGGGCAGCATAGGGATGCGCACGCGCTCGTCAATCCGCGGGTCGTCGGCAACGTTCTGCGGCAGGCCCGTGGATTCGCGGCCGAAGAGCAGCACATCGTCTTCGCGGTACTCAAGGCTTCCGAAGTGCTTGTCGGTGTGGGTTGTGAACGCAATGATGCGCCGGCCGGCCAGCTGTTCGAAGGCGTCGTCGATATTCGGGTGAACCGTAACGTGCGCGAGGTCGTGATAGTCCAGTCCCGCGCGGCGCAGCTTTGCGTCAGACAAATCGAAGCCCAGCGGTTCCACCAGGTGAAGATGAGCTCCCGTCACAGCGGCCAGGCGGATGGCGTTTCCCGTATTGCCGGGGATTTCGGGAGTGTGGAAGACGATGCTGAGCTTCATAGGGCCACCAGTCTATTCGAAAATCCATTTGCACTATTAGAACACGCGTTCGATACTGGAGGCATGTCCGTTCACGCCGTGCCCGCTGCACTCGCGCAGCTTCGCCGTCTGCCGGGCGTGAGCACTGCTCGCGACCTCGCGGACGCTAAGCCCGCGTTCCCCGTGGTCTCCGCTCTGCGCTCAGTGTTCCCCACTGGGCTGCCGCGCGGCGAGGTGACTGAGATCGTCGGTCCGCAGGCTCTGTCGCTGGCGCTGGCCGCCGTGGCTCGTCTGAGTGCGGAGGACCACTGGGCGGCCGCCGTGGGGGTGGGGGAGCCCGCTGTGCAGGCGATTGCCGACTACGGGGTTTCGCTCAGCCGCTTCGCCAGCGTTGAGGTCGACGCTCGTGACTGGCTGCGGGCAGTGTCGATTCTCGTGGAGTCCTTTTCCGCGATCATCGTCCGCCCGGGCTTTTCTCTCACACCCACCGAACAGGCGCGCCTGCGAGCGAAAGTGCGCGAACGCAGCATGAGCCTCCTGGTGGTGGGCAGCAGCCGACAGCCGAAGGGAACCGCGGACCGCACGGTGTCTGTCTCCGCCCCGCGGTGGGTGGGCCTGGCCCAGGGCGCGGGAATGCTGAGCGAATGCGCCGTCACGGTCGACCACGGCCGTGAGCGCGTCCAGCTGCTGCTGCCCGGAGCATCCGGCCGCGCTGAAGAAAGGGGCATCCGCCTTGTCTGATGCTCACCGCGACACCGCTGCAGCCTCAACGGCCTCAACGGCCCAGAAGCAGCCGGCCGAGCCCGGCGGAACACTGCGCACACTCGTGCTCCACGTACCGGACTTCACCGCCGTCGCCCATGCCGAAGTCGCCGGCATTTCGCCGAGTACCCCGGCGGTTGTTCTGCACGCCGGGCGGGTCATCAGCGCAGACGCACAGGCCAGGGCCGCGGGCATCGCCGTGGGGCTGAACCGACGGGCAGTCGGCCACCGCTGCCCGCAGGCTGCCGTACTCAACTACAGCGAAGACACCGAACAGAGGCTCTTCGCCCGCAGTGTGGGAATCCTCGAAGACCGCATGGCGCGCTTCACCCTGCTGCGGCCGGGCACCATCGGCGTTCCCGTCAGCTCTTTCGCCCGCACCCACACGGAAGACACCGCTGCAGAAGAGCTGCTGACGGCACTGACCGACGCCACCGGCTGGGAAGTGTTGGCAGGCATTGCCGATTCACCGTTTGCGGCAGTTCTTGCATCCCACCGTTCCCACCGTGTTGAACCCGGAAGAACCGCTGAGTTCCTCGCGCCGCTGCCGGTCAGCACACTGGCAGAAGCCAACCCGGAGCGCTACGCGGACTTCACACAGCAGCTGGGCCGTCTGGGGCTGGGAACTCTGGGCGATCTCGCGGCACTGTCAGCTGACAGCGTTTATACGCGCTTCGGCTCTGTCGGTCAGACAGCCAGGCTGTTGGCGGCGGGGCTGACCGAATCTCTTCCAGCCACGCACCTTCGGACAGCCGATGTGACCGTCTCCTGTCCCATTGAACCGCCCACGGGCCGAACCGACGCACTGTCCTTCTATGCGCGCAGTGCTGCCGCAGACCTCTTCCGTCGTGTTCGCAGCACCGGGCTGGTGTGCACGCAGGTGACAGTCGTCCTCCACGCTTCCGGCGCAGAGGCCGAACAGCGCACGTGGCGACTGCCGGACATGGACGAGTCGCACATCGCCGACCGCGTCCGCTGGCAGGCTGACGGCTGGCTGGCCACACGAGGTGGGGTTGCAGAACCGCAGGCCTCGACGGCTGCCAGCCCAACTGACACAGGTGACGGAACAGATGACGGCATCAGCCTCATCGAACTCACAGCGGCTGAACTCGTCCGACCGCTGGAAAACGCCGCGGACCTCTTCAGCACGCGTTCCGGGGACGTCAGCCGCACACTCGAACGCCTGCAGGGTCTCTTCGGCCCCGACGCTGTTCGCGTACCGCACGTGCAGGGCGGCCGTGAGCCCAGCGAAACAAACCTGTGGACCCCGTGGCAGCAGACACCTCGGCCGCTCAGGGACAGCCGGGCACCCTGGCCCGGTGCACTCCCGGCACCCCAGCCGACCCTCGTCGACACAGCTGACATCGACCTTCTTGACGCCCATGGCAGCACTGTCGTGGCCAGACCCTCCGGGCTGGACAGTCCACCGGACAGGATTGTGTGGCCGGGAGGGGAGCGCAGTCGTGTCATCGCCTACTCATCGGCCTGGCCGGTCGAAGCCGAATGGTGGGACCCACCGGGACAGTACCGGGTGCGCCTGCAGGTGCTGACCGACGATGACCGCGCCCTGTTGCTGAAAAAGGAAAACGGCCAGTGGTCAATAGCCGGCAGGTATGAATGAGCGGCTTCAACCCCCGCACACCGTGGTCAGAGCTCGAACGCCGCCTATCAGCCACAAAGCCCGACCCCGCGGCCAGCAGTCCCGTCGGCGCCGGCTGGCCCAGCGCCTCGTCAGCCGAGCCCGCGCGGACCCAAGCCGCACCGGCCGTGCGCACGGCCCCACACTCCGTCCGCTATGCCGAACTGCACGCGCATTCGGTCTTCAGCTTCCTCGACGGGGCATCGCAGCCAGACGAACTGATAGCCGAGGCCGCCAGGGCAGGACTGAGCGCGATGGCGCTGACAGACCACAACAGCCTCGGCGGAGCAGTGCAGTTCGCCCAGGCGGCCCGCGAACACGAAGTCCCCACGGTGTTCGGCGCGGAACTGTCACTCGGATTGCGGGAAAAGATACCCGGCCAGATCGACCCCGAGGCTCACCACCTGCAGGTGCTCGCCGTCGGAGTCGAAGGCTACCGGCAGCTCTCAGCGGCGATCACCCGGGCGAATATGCGCGGCGAAAAGAACAGGCCGGTGTTCGAACTCGAAGAGCTCGCCGCTCTTGATGCCGACTGGAAGATCCTCACCGGCTGCCGGAAAGGGCACCTGGGCCGGGCACTCAATGACCCCGACGGGGGCGCTGCGGCGCTGCGGCGACTGGTCGACCTGTTCGGCCGCGATCGAGTGGTCGTCGAACTCACCCGCTTCGGACTTCCCGGCGACGATGCGCGCATAGCCCACCTGCAGGACCTCGCCGCTCGGTTCCGTCTGCCAGCGGCAGCCACAAACGCAGTGCACTACGCCGACCGCACAGGATTCCACGATGCGCAGGTGCGGGCCTCCATCCGCTCGCGCCTGCCGCTGTCTCAGTTGGCCGGATGGCTGCCTCCAACAGCCTCGGCCAGGATTCACACACCCGCCGAAATGCTGGCGCGCTTCGGCCAAGGCCCGGTCACCACTGCCGCCGCTATCGGCGAGGAATGCGCATTCGAGCTGCGCGCAGCACGCGCCGGACTGCCCAGCCCACCCGTACCAGCTGGGAGAACAGACGCCGAGCACCTGCGCGATCTGGTGATTCAAGGCGCCCGGAAACGGTACGGCAGTCCGGAACAGGCACCTCGGGCGTGGGAACAGATCCACAGTGAACTCGACGTCATCGACTCCATGGGACTGGCCGGGTACTTCCTCATAGTCGAAGACATTGCGCGGTTCTGCCGTGAGAACAACATCTTCTGCCAGGGGCGCGGCTCAGCGGCGAACTCGGCGGTGTGCTTTGTGCTCGGCGTAACAGCTGTTGACGCCGTCCAGTTCCAGCTGCTGTTCGATCGCTTCCTCAGTCCCGAACGTGCGGGCTACCCGGACATCGACCTCGACATCGAATCCAGCCGGCGCGAAGAGGTCATCCAATACACCTACCGCACATACGGGCGCGACCGTGCCGCACAGGTGGCCAACTACATCACCTACCGCCCCCGCTCTGCCATCCGCGATGCCGCGCACGCTCTGGGCTACAGCCCCGGCCAACAGGACGCCTTCACTAAGGGCGTCAATCGCTGGCGATCCCTGCCGCCGACAGACGAATCCCCGGCTCCGTCCCAGGTGCTCCAGCTTGCGGAGGGTCTGCTGGGCACACCGCGTCACCTGGGCATTCACTCCGGCGGCATGGTGCTCGCCGACCGTCCACTGGGTGAAGTCGTGCCCATCGAACAGGCCTCCATGCCCGGCCGCACCGTCCTGCAGTGGGACAAAGACGACTGCGCGGCAATGGACTTGGTGAAGTTCGATCTTCTGGGACTCGGCATGCTCGGGGCCCTGCACGAAATGGTCGACCTCGTCGCGCAGCACACCGGAGTGCGCATCGATCGGGCGCAGATACCCCAAGAGGACGGGGTCTACGACATGCTGTGCCGGGCTGATGCCCTGGGCGTGTTCCAAGTGGAGTCACGCGCTCAGCTGGCCACCCTGCCCAGACTCAAACCTCGCAACTTCTATGACCTAGCTGTGCAGGTGGCGCTCATCCGTCCCGGCCCCATCCAGGGCGGATCCGTGCACCCGTATATTCGCCGCAGGCAGGGCTTGGAGGACGTTGACTACATTCACCCCAGCACTCGGCCGGCGCTCGAGAAGACCCTGGGCGTTCCGCTGTTTCAGGAACAGCTCATGCAGCTGGCAATCGACGTTGCGGGTTTTTCGGGAACGGATGCCGATGAGCTGCGCCGCGCCATGGGCGCTTCCCGCAGTCAGCGGAAGATGCGCGAACTTCAGCAGCGCTTCCACTCCGGCTGTAAGCGGCGGGGAATCGACGAACAGACAGCGCAGGTCATCTTCGACAAGATCGCGGCGTTCGCCAACTACGGCTTTCCCGAATCCCACGCGCTGTCCTTTGCCGGTCTGGTCTATGAGTCCGCATGGTTCAAATACCGCCACCACGCGGCCTTCACAGCGGGGCTTCTGCGCAGTCAGCCGATGGGCTTCTATTCGTCACAGTCACTCATTTCCGACGCCCGGCGCCACGGCATTGCCATCCGTCCGGTGCACATCAACTCCTCTGGGGCGCGGACGGATCTCGAGGCGGATGCTGAGTCTTCCGGCGGGTTCGCCATCCGCTTGGGACTGGACGAAGTCAAGGGCGTTGCCGATGCGGCTTCTGCCCTAGAACGGGAACGGCAGGCGGGGGAATACACCTCAATCGTCGATGTCGCCGAACGCACCGGGGTGGGGGTGCGGGTCCTTGAGGCTCTTGCCACGGCCGGGGCTTTTGACTGTTTCGAGGTGGATCGCCGGCAGGCGCTGTGGACGGCGGGTGCTTTGGGGCGGGCGGGACCGCAGACGCTGCCGGGGACCGCACCGGCAGCTCAGCCGCCAACGCTGCCGGCTATGGATGACTTCGATGTCACGCTCGCGCAGCTGTTCTCCACCGGAATCACGGTCGAGGGCTATCCGACGGAGCACCTGCGCGCACAGCTGACCGCTCGCGGCTGCTGGTCGACGGCGGACGTGCAGAACGCAGCCCAGGGCCAGCGGGTGACTGTCGCGGGAATTGTGACGCACCGCCAGCGGCCGAGCACCTCCCAGGGCATCACGTTCATCAACCTGGAAGACGAATTCGGCATGCTCAACATCGTCTGCACCCGCGGGCTCATCCGCCGTTTTTCACCGCACGCGCTGACCCGCAGCGCAATTGCCGTCACGGGGCTCATCCAGCGTGCGGGAAGCGTCATCAGCCTCTACGCCCACAGCATCGTGCCGTTAGAAGTCGACGTGCCTATCCGCTCCCGCGACTTCCAGTAGAGCCGCAGCTATGGGCAGAAAACAGCAGTTCTTCGCCCAGAAAATCAGCTTCATGACACGGGCAGACAAGTCTGTGACCGAATGTGACGAGCCGTGACGCAGACATGACGAGACCGCGGCGGTAGGCCGGAAACCGAACCTAGCGTGAGCATCAGCATCCCAGACCAAACCAGATCCGGGACAAGACTTAGGAGAATCCCTTGGCTGAACAGGCTTTTGAAACCCGCCAGATCCACGCCGGTCAGGTAGTGGACAGCGAAACCGGCGCACGCGCCCTGCCCATCTACCAGACCACCTCGTTCGTCTTCGACTCCACGAAGACCGCGGCAAACCGCTTTGCCCTTGCAGAGCTGGGCCCCATCTACAGCCGTCTGACCAACCCGACGGTTGAAGCTGTTGAGAACCGGATCGCTAGCCTCGAAGGCGGCGTCCACGCGGTTCTCGTATCCTCGGGCCAGTCGGCAGAGTTCCTGTCGCTCATCAACATCGTCGAGGCCGGCGACCACATCGTGTCCAGCCCCAGCCTCTACGGCGGCACCTACAACCTGCTCAACGTGACCCTGCGCAAGCTTGGCATCGAAACGACCTTCGTTGACGACCCCAGCGACATCGAAGCGTGGAAGCGCGCCGTGAAGCCCAACACGAAGGCATTCTTCGGCGAAACCATTTCGAACCCCCGTTCGGACGTGCTCGACATCCGTGCTGTTTCCGATGTCGCACACGAAGCCGGTGTGCCGCTCATCGTCGACAACACCCTTGCAACCCCCTACCTGCTGCGCCCCATCGAGCACGGTGCTGACGTTGTCGTCCACTCAGCAACCAAGTTCCTCGGCGGGCACGGCACTTCGATCGCCGGTGTCATCGTCGACTCCGGCAATTTCGACTACGGCAAGAACCCAGAGAAGTTCCCCGGCTTCAACGAACCGGACGACTCCTACAACGGTTTGGTGTTCGCCCGTGACCTTGGGGCTGACTCGCCATTCGGCGCGAACGTGTCCTACGGCCTGAAGATCCGCGTCCAGCTGCTGCGCGACCTCGGAAACTCGGCTTCGCCGTTCAACGCGTTCCTCCTGCAACAGGGTATTGAAACCCTGTCGTTGCGCATGGAGCGTCACGTAGAGAACGCCACGCGTGTCGCCCAGTGGCTCGAAGAGCGTGATGACGTCGAATCGGTGTCCTACGCGGGACTGGAGTCCTCGCCATGGCACGAACTGGGCAAGAAATACCTGCCCAACGGTGTCGGCGCGGTTCTTGGCTTCAACATCAAGGGAGGCTACGACGCAGCGGTGAAGTTCGTTGAGGCACTCGAACTGCACAGCCACGTGGCCAATATCGGCGATGTCCGCTCGCTGGTCATCCACCCGGCATCGACCACCCACTCGCAGCTGAGTGAAGAAGAGCAGCTCGCAGCGGGCGTCAACCCCGCATTCGTACGCCTGTCGGTGGGCATTGAGGGCATCGAGGACATCCTCGCCGACCTCGAGAAGGGCTTTGCCGCAGCTCGCGGCTGATTCGCCATGACAGTCACCAGTGTGAACAGAGTTCTCGAGATCGACGACTTCGCCATTGAATCCGGCGTTCTCGATCACGTCAGCCTCGCATACGAAACATTCGGCACGCTCAACGCCGAGAAAACGAATGCGGTGATTGTCGAACATGCCCTCACCGGTGACTCCCACGTGACGTCCGGCCGCACGGATTCCCGTGCGGCCGGCGCTGCGCCCGGGTGGTGGGAGGAACTCGTCGGCCCGGGGCGACCTATTGACACCGACCGCTTCTTTGTCATCTGCACCAACGCTCTGGGCGGGTGCACAGGCACTACGGGCCCGCTGTCAACAGCACCTGACGGCCTGCCCTACGGCGGACGGTTCCCGCGGGTCAGCATCCGCGATATGGCCAGGCTGGAGCTGCTCCTGCTGGACCACTTGGGCATTGATCGCCTGTATGCCGCGATAGGCGGTTCGATGGGCGGAGCGCGTGCCCTGGAACTGGCTCTCGAAGCACCTGAGCGGGTGCAGCGGCTGACGGTTCTTGCCGCGCCCGCCTATTCGGAGGCCGACCAGATCGCCTGGGCTCACGCGCAGGTCGCGGCCATCACCATGGATCCTGACTACGCCGGTGGTGACTATGCCGCACTGGGCTCTGTGCCCGAAAAGGGTCTGGGCTTGGCCCGCCAGATTGCCCACCTGACCTACCGCAGCGATGCGGAGCTCAATTCGCGTTTCGGCCGCAGCCTTCAGCACATCTCTGATGACCCTTATTACGCCGTGCAATCCTATTTGGACTACCACGGGGACAAGCTCGTGGGCCGCTTTGACGCTCAGGCGTACATTCTTCTGACGGAAGCGCTGCGCGACCACGATGTGCGCCGCGGGCGTGCTGACACGCTGGAGCAGGCCCTGTCGCGCTACACGGGTCAGGCCCTGATCCTGTCGCTGTCGACAGACAGGCTGTACCCGCCGCAGCAGGTGAAGCTCATTGCCGACAACCTGCCGGGGCAGGTTGAGTACGCCGAAATTCCTACGGACGTGGGCCACGACGGCTTCCTCACGGAAGCCCGCGCGGTCGGTGCGTACGTTTCGCGGTTCCTCGGCTGACGAGGCGGAGCAGCCTTTTCGGCTTCACTTTCAGGGGTGCTGAAGGTCGGTTCACTTCCACATAATGAAGTCTGAGGCCTGAGGCTCCGGATCGTACTGCGGAGGCGCTGTCATATCGAGACGCCAGTCGTTGGCGCTGTCATCCCAGACGAGCCGGTAGGTGAATGCACCCTTAGTGTCGTCTTTCGTCGCGTAGAGGGTCAGTTCCGCGTTGGCTTCCGCGTAGCTTTCAATCCGAAACCCCTCGGGCTGCATGAATATGCCGTTCTCGCCCTGCAGCTTTTCGACTTCGAGTTGCTTCTTCGCTTCGGGCGAATCTGCTGCGGCCTCGATTTCCTTGCCAATGGAAAACGCCGCTGCAAGATTGGCTGCTGCGTAGGCCGCACCGGTTGGAGAATGGGCGAAGCACCGTGGCATCGCGCCGTCGTGGTGGAGCGGTCCGAATTCGTCTGAGTTAGGAAGCGTGAAAGGCGAATCGCCGTACGATTCCCACGTGGTGTTCGGCGCAGCGGTGGGACTGGCCTGGTCATCCGAAAGGCCCGCACAGTCGTTCCCCGTCTTCTGGGCCTGCGGCTTTCCCGTTGCTGTTATGGCGACAACGATGATCACGAGCAGTACGGCAAGCGCGAGCGCACCAACACCCCACGCCCACGGTTTGATTCTGCGGGTCTGTCGGATGCTGGTGTGCTCGGTGGCCATCGTTCTCCTCGTTGACGCAGCTCAGCTGTCGGTCGATTTTGCCTTCAGCTGTGCTTCTCGCTGCTGTTTGCGACGGTAGATGTCCTTTTCATCCCGCGGCATGTTCCCGCTGCGCTTGAGCTCAGCGTAGTAGTCCTGTGCTTCCTGCTGGCGGCGCTCTTCGGCTCCGTCGGCGATGGGACACCTGCGGTGTTCGGGGCCATAGCCGAATGCCGCAACGGCATCACCGGCATTGGCGGCGAGTTTGCGCACCAAACGGTTGATCGTCGGCTCGATCTGGCGGGCACGGTTCATGGACAGACGGCCGTTGGCAATGTGCCATCCGGCGTGCGCGTTGATCAGATCGAGGCCGTAGAGATCCCGAATGCGGCGCAGGAACTTCGCCTCTGCCGGGTTGTCCTTCGGATCGACGGAGTGCATGAGGTCATTGAGTGCGCGCCACTTGTGAAGCTCTATGAATGCGCGGGCCGTTTCGATGAGGTCATTCTGGTGGTCGTTGAACAGTTCGGCGGCATCGGTCGAGTTCATCTTCTTCGCCGGCCGGAGGTTCGCAGCGAGTTCGGTCAGCGTCACCTCTGCTCGGGATGCCAGGAGCGCTTCCTGCAGGCGACCAGACCGGATGCGCTTTTCGTTCATCGCAGGGGTGAAGAGGTCCCCGATGGTGGAACTGACATTGGCAATGCCGGAGCGGAAGAGTGTGCGCTCAGCCGCGTAGCTGCCGACGTAGCGGGCAATGCCGCCGACGTCGAGGTCGCGCATTTCGCTCGCGTAATCCGTCAGAAGGCGCTTGCCCACCAACTGAAGCAGCACCGTGTTGTCGCCTTCGAAGGTGGCGTACACGTCGAGGTCGTGGCGCAGCCCGACGAGGCGGTTTTCAGCCATGAAGCCTGCACCGCCGCAGGCCTCGCGTGCTTCCTGGATGATGTCGAGGGCTTCCCAGGTGGTTGTGGCCTTCAGCCCCGCGGCCAGCGTTTCAAGCTCCGCTCGGGCTTCTTCCGTGTCGTCCCGTCCGGAGAACACCGCGTCGAATTGGTCCAGAAGGCGCTCGTATGCTGCTTGGTTGGCCCAGATCTGTGCGAGCTTTGGCAAGAGTCGGCGCTGGTGACGGCGGTAGGAAAGCAGTGTGGATTCTTCCGCGGCGTCCGGTGATTGGAATTGGCGCCTGGCGAGTGCGTAGCGCACTGCGATGTCGGCGGCCAGTTTCGCCGCTGTATTGGATGCCCCAACAAGGGAGACTCGTCCTTGCACCAGGGTTCCGAGCATCGTGAAGAAGCGCCGGCCGGGTGATTCGATGGGCGAGGAGTACTCGCCGTCTTCTGACACGCTTCCGTAGCGGTCCAGGAGGTGGGTGCGGGGAACGCGCACGTGGTCGAAGGCGAATCGGCCGTTGTCGACACCGGGAAGTCCGCCCTTATATCCGTCGTCTTCGATCGAGATGCCCGGCAGGGGGTTGCCGGATTCATCGCGTACGGGTACGAACAGCGCGTGTACGCCGTGATCAACACCGGCGGTGATGAGGCGGGCGAACACGACTGCCGCCTGTGCGTGGCAGGCCGCGTTGCCGATGTACTCCTTATACGCCGCGCGGAAGGGGGTGTTGATGACGAACTCCTGCGTTTCAGGGTCGTACTCGGCGGTCGTGGCGACCGCTGCGACATCGGAGCCGTGGCCGATTTCCGTCATCGCGAACGAGCCCAGAAGACGACCTTCTATCGCATCAAGCAGCCACGCATCGTGCTGTTCTTCATTGCCCAGGTGCTGAATCGCGCCGGCGAACAGGCCGATCTGCACACCCGCTTTGATCTGCAGGGAAGGGCTGACGGTGACGATCTCTTCGAACATCGTGATGTGCTGGTCGTGCTGGTTCTCGCCGCCGAGCCGCTCAGGCAGGGGAGTGCGCGCGATGCCCGTCTCAACCAGCTTCTGCAGGCTTTCACGTGTTGCTTCGCGCTTTTCCTCCAGCGTCCAGCTGTCTTCGAGCAGAAGGCCGTCGCCTCCTGCGAATGCACGGCCGGCGGCACGGGCTTCGGCGCGGGTGCCGTCCAGCAGAGCCGAGAGGACTTCAACGTCGAGTTTCAGGTGGTCTTTGCTGCTCATTATTCTCCTGGGAGGGTGCGGGCTGATGCATACAGCCAGTTGGTCAGCGTGGCGGCAAGATGATCGTGGGAGGGAAGGCTGTCAGCGGGCAGGCCCGCAGCGGGCTGTGCGGGGGCCTGGGCTAGCCAATGCTGGGTCGCGGAGTGGATGAAGCCGAGCGCGCCGTAGGACCAAGCCAGTCCATCAGGTCCGGCCAAACGCAGCCGGCAGGCAATGAGCTCTGCAATGCCCTTCATAAAAGGGCTGTCAGGGCTTACCGCTATATCGCAGAAGCGGTAGACATTGGGGGATCCGGCTGCGAACTGGGCAAACGCAAAGACCATGTCGCGCAGTTCGCCTTGCGGGCTGCCCTGCCCGCCGGTGTCGAGGCTGCGCTCTATGCGGCCCAGAGCCCATTCGCCCATAGCGCGACGCAGGCCGGTGCGATCACCGAAGTAGCGGTAGAGAACAGTTTTCGAAGTGCCGATCTGAGCGGCGATGTCGTCCATTGACAGATCGCCGTGGGCATCGACCGCTTTGCGCGCCGATCGAAGCAGGTCAGCACGCCTGCGGGCGCGGTGAGCGTCCCATCGTGCTGCGCGGCCGTCGCGTCTCTGCGGTTCCATACGGCAACAGTATCAAGTACTGTTCGTATCAGATAACTCTTCAGGAGGTTCCCGTGTCACAGACCCCGGCCGCAATTCTCGGCGGCAACCGCATACCTTTCGCCCGCTCTAATCGTGAGTACGCCGAAGCTTCCGTGCAGGACATGCTCAGCTCAGCCATCGACGGACTCAGCGCCCGCTTCGGCCTTGCAGGAACGACCCTGGGGGCTGTTGCAGGCGGCGCTGTTCTGCGCCACTCGCGTGATCTCAACATCACGCGCGAGGCGGTGCTCGGCTCAGCTCTCGCACCCCAGACTCCCGCTTTTGACCTGGGGCAGGCGTGCGCAACGGGTCTCGAATCCGTCGTCTCGATTGCCCAGAAGATCAGGGTGGGCCAGATCGAAGCCGGTATTGCATCGGGAGTTGACTCCGCCTCGGACGCTCCGATCGCAGTCAGCGAGGGCCTGCGCAGGGCACTTCTCGAAGCTTCCCGCGCACGCACCCTGCCCGCCCGCCTCAAAGCGCTGGCGAGCATTCGCCCCGCAGACCTCGCACCCTCCCCACCGAGCAACACCGAACCGCGCACCGGCCTGTCTATGGGTGAACACCAGGCCCGCACAACCGCAGCGTGGGGCATCAGCCGTGAAGACCAAGATGCGCTTGCAGCCGCCTCGCACAAAAACCTTGCCGCGGCGTGGGACCGCGGTTTCTTCGATGACCTCGTCACCCCGTACCTGGGACTTAAGCGCGATGGCAACCTGCGCCCCGATTCGACCCCGGAAGCTCTGGCAAAACTCGGCACCGTCTTCGGCCACAGCCTCGACACCCCGGCAACCATGACCGCGGGCAACTCGACACCGCTGACCGATGGCGCATCGTCGGTTCTTCTGGCCAGCCCAGACTGGGCTCAGGCGCACGGCTTCGAGCCGCTTGCCTACCTCAAGGACGCCGAAGTTGCGGCAGTTGACTTCGTCACCGGCGACGAGGGCCTGCTCATGGCACCCGCCTACGCCGTGCCGCGTCTGCTGGACCGCAACGGACTGACGTTCGCTGACTTCGACTTCTTTGAAATCCACGAGGCGTTCGCATCGACCGTTCTGTGTCACCTGGCCGCGTGGGAATCCGAAGAGTTCTGCCGTGAACGCCTGGGCCTGGACTCGCCACTGGGAGCGATTGAGCGCAGCAAGATCAACCCGAACGGATCGTCGCTGGCGGCCGGACACCCGTTCGCGGCAACCGGTGGACGGATTGTCGCTTCGGCGGCCAAACATCTGAAGGAAACCGGTGGTAAACGCGCACTCATCTCCATCTGCGCGGCCGGCGGTCAGGGACTCGCAGCAATCGTGGAGGCATGACATGGCTGATAAGTACATCGACATCGCAAACGGCCCGCTGGCCGGAATCGTCAAGAAGCTCGGATTGCCGTCACCGGTGAAGCTGCGTCGCTTCGATTCGGGTGCGGCCTATCTCAAAGAGCCGATTCTGCTGGTCGGGACAGGCAGTTCAGCAGACACGCTGGGACAGCTGCTGGAAGACAACGGCTTCCGCGTACACCGAATCTTTGACCCGGCCTACCGATACGGCGGAATCGTCGCCGACTACACGCAGATCGAGACACCAGCAGACCTCGCAGAGATCACGTTGGGAATTGGCTCTGCTCTGAGGCGAATGACCGCCTGCGCCCGGATCATCACGATTGCGCACGCCCCTGACAACAGCGCATCTGCAGAGCTCAACTCTGCACGCCAGGCCGTCGAGGGCATCACGCGTTCGCTGGCACACGAAATGCTGCGCGGCTCGACGACAAATGGCATTCAGCTGGACGGCGTCGGCCTCGATGCCCCGAGCGTCCGGGGCGCCCTGTGGTTCCTCCTGTCGTCGAAGTCGGCCTATGTGTCCGGTCAGTTCCTGCGCGTGAACTCGACAGCCGGTACGTCGATTGACGCCGAACAGTTCGCCGCCACCGGGAAGACCGGCCCCCTGGCAGGCAAGACGGCTGTTGTCACGGGTGCCGCCCGTGGCATTGGCGCAGCGATTGCGAAGACCCTCGCCCGCGACGGTGCCGACGTCGTCGGCGTTGATGTGCCTCCCGCTGGCGATGCTCTCGCAAAAACCATGAACTCCATCGGCGGCCGAGCCTGCGCACTCGATGTGACTGCTGAAGACGCCGGTGTGCGTCTTGCAGAGGCCGTCGGAGTGCCCGTGGACATCCTCGTGCACAACGCCGGCATCACCCGCGACAAGCTGCTGGCCAATATGAATCAGCAGCAGTGGGATTCGGTTATTGCGGTCAACCTCGAGTCCCAGCTGCGGATCAACTCCCAGCTGGACGATGCGTGGGGGAGCGAACCGCACGTCGTGAGCCTCGCCTCGACATCGGGCATTGCCGGCAACCGCGGTCAGACGAACTACTCTGCGTCCAAGGCCGGTGTCATCGGCATGGCCGCTGCGTGCGCGGAAGACTTCGCCGCACGCGGCGGAAGCATCAACGCGGTGGCCCCGGGCTTCATTGAAACCGATATGACCGCGGCGATGCCGTTCCTCACCCGCCAGGTGGCCAGGCGCCTGTCCAGCCTTCAGCAGGGCGGCCTTCCTGTCGATGTCGCTGAGGCCATCGCCTTCCTTTCAAGCCCCGCCGCTGGCGGCATCAACGGGCAGACGCTGCGCGTGTGCGGACAGAACATGGTCGGTGCGTGATGAGCGCTTCAACCTACGCAAAGGCCGCTCTGACGGCACTGCGCCGAGGACCGCAGAAGGCAACCGCGCCCGCGCGGACAGTGACCGAGGAACACCGCATCGACCCTGCCGAGTGGGCTCGTTTCCAGCGCGTCACGTCCGGGCCCGTTGGCAACAGCGTCAGCCCCGCCTACCTGCACACGCTAGGGTTCCTGCCCTCACTTGAGCTCATGGCTGACAGCCAGTTCCCTCTGCCGGTGCTCGGCATGGTCCACGTCTACAACCGCTTTGGGCTTCTCGAACCCGTGTGGGTGGGTGACGAACTGGCCGTGGAGACAGCCGTTTCTGCTCCCCGCCGGCACCCCAAGGGTGCCGTTGTGGACATCAAGGTCACAGGCCGCCGAGGTGGAGCCCCGGTCTTCGAAGAAACCTCGGTTTATCTGGCTAAGGGTGCGGAACTGATCGACGCTGATGAAGGCGAAGCAGTTCCGCGGATTGAGTGGGAGGCGGACAGCCTGCCGACAGCCCAGTGGAAGCTCGACCCTGCTATCGGCCGCAGCTATGCCGCGGTGTCAGGGGACCGCAACCCGATCCATCTCAGCGGTGTTGCCGCAAAGGCCTTCGGCTTCCCACGGCGCATTGCCCACGGAATGTACACGGCCGCGCGTGCGCTCAATGCGACTGATGTCGCAAGTGAAACATATGTGTGGGAGATTCAGTTCGCCAAGCCTCTTCTGCTGCCGAGCACGGTTGATTTCAGCCTGCAGCGGGCTGGAGAAAGCGTAACAACGGCTGTCACCCGCAAGTCCGATCGGGCGCCTCACGTGATCTCCAAAATCACCCCGCTGGGCGCGTGAATACACGGCGCAACCGGTGACGCACAGTCGATTTTGCAATCGCCTGACCAGGGTGTAGAGTGTCATCTGTTGCCCAGCGCGGGTGGCGGAATTGGTAGACGCGCTAGCTTGAGGTGCTAGTGGCCATTTATACGGTCGTGGGGGTTCAAGTCCCCCTCCGCGCACAGCGAAACAAGGCCCGGAACTTAATGTTCCGGGCCTTGTGCTTTACACGGCTGAATTGCATGAGCCCTCTTGTGCCCCGCGGTACGCTTAGAGATCAGCTGAAAGAACGCTGGGATGAACGGAGAACGCATGACAGAAGCGCATCTCGAATCGGAGCTGACCACCGCTGCGGTTTTGGCAGCCTACGCACGCATCCACCGGCTGCAGGCCCATGTGAGCGTCCGCGTCCTCACCCCTGAAGTGCGCTCTCTTCTCCTGAACCGTTTCGAACAGCAGGGCACCCCCACAGAGAAGATCAGCGAAGTTGAGGGCCTCATCGCAGCAGCTCAACAGCACATCGGATCGGATGAGGCAAAGCCGCTCAGCGCTGTTTCCTACGACAAGACTCGCAGGCAGTTTGTTTCGCGTCTTGTCCGCGCCGGCAGTGCGGGAGTCCGCCTGTGGCCGCCCACCAGCCAAACCGTGCGCGCCCAGCTTGGCGGCCAGCAGTGGAACACCGCCATGCGCAGCCTCGGCATTCCCATTTCCTCGCGAGGCAAAGCTCCCGGGCCCACACGCTTCAGCAGAGATCAGTATGTGCAGGCTGTGACGGACTTTATTGCAGAATCTTCGACCGATCAGTCCTTCCGGGCATACGGTGAGTGGGTGGCTCGCCACAACGCCGCGGGAGCGCACCGACCCTCAGGGCCGGCGCTGCGCAAATTCTTCGGCAGCTGGTCCGCCGCAAAGGAAGCACAGGCTGACGAAACACAGGAGTAACCCATGACCATCGACTTCTCTGCCGCTCAGTCCGAAGTTGTGCAGATCTGCTCGGATCTCATCAGGATTGACACGCAGAACTGGGGTGAAGGCAAAGCCAACCCGGAACGGCCCGCCGCCGACTACATCGCAGAGAAGTTTCGCGAAGTCGGGCTTGACTCCGAAATCTATGAATCAGCCCGAGGCCGGGCCAATCTCGTGGCACGCATCAAAGGCACGAATCCTGATCGCCCAGCACTCGTCATGCACGGGCATACGGATGTCGTCCCCGCTGACGCCTCGGAGTGGAGCGTTGACCCATTCGGCGGCGAAGTCAAGGACGGTCTTCTGTGGGGCCGAGGTGCCGTCGACATGAAAAACGGCTGCGCCATGATCATTGCCGTAGTGCGACAGATGATGCGCGAGAACATCGTCCCGGACCGTGACATCCTCGTGGTCTTCTTCGCTGACGAAGAAGCCGGCGGAACGTACGGCTCCGGCTGGATGGTCGATAACCACCCCGAGGTGTTCGCAGGCGCGAGCGAGGCGGTTTCCGAAGTCGGCGGCTACTCCGTTGATGTGCGCGGTGAGAAGGTCTACTTGGTCCAGACCGCCGAAAAGGGCCTGCAGTGGCTCAAACTGGTAGCCAAGGGCACCGCCGGACACGGCTCGCAGCGCAACGACGACAATCCGATTGTGAAACTCGCTGAAGCTGTAGCGCGGATCGGGCGCTACGAATGGCCCGTCGAGATTCCTCAGGCGACCCGTGAACTGCTCAAGGGCGTCGCCGAGCTCACCGGGATTGAATACTCGGAAGACAATTTCCCAGCGCTGCTGAAAGAGCTCGGCTCGGTCGAAAAGTTCGTCGGCCCCACATTCGCGACGAGCGCCAATCCGACCGCTCTCGGTGGGGGATACAAGCACAATGTCATCCCCGGTTCTGCTGAGGCGCTCGTCGACTGCCGTCCGATTCCCGGCCGGACGGAGGACGCGCTCCTCACACTGAAAGAACTCGCAGGCCCTGACGTGGACATCGTTCCAGTCGTGCAGCACGTGTCATTGGAAACGCCGTTCGAAGGCGATCTGGTTGAGCAGATGAAGAAGAGCGTCCTCGCCTACGACCCTGAAGCCCACGTTCTGCCCTACGCGCTGTCTGCCGGCACTGATAACAAGGCTCTGAGCTTTTTGGGCATCACCGGCTACGGTTTCATCCCGCTGCGCCTGCCGGCCGATCTCGACTTCCCCGCGATGTTCCACGGGGTCGACGAACGCGTGCCGACCGAAACACTGGAGTTCGGCACCCAGATCCTGGGAGACTTCATCGTCAACGCGTAACCACCACGCGTTTGCCCGTTAAGCCTGACGGGCGCTGAGCACCGGCTCAGCTGTCCACGTTGACTTTCGTACGCACTGCCTGGCGGCCGCAGAAAACCGGCCTGCCGGGCAGTGTTGCAATGACAACTCCGAGTACGACCAGCGCAATCGACGTCAGAGCGGTAAGCGTGAAGGCCTGTTCATTTCCGTTCAGCGCATCGATGATGAGCGAACCGCCCATATTGCCGACCAACGTGGACAGGCTCAGTATGAGCACACCCAGGCGGGGAACGATGAGGGCGGACACCAGGATGAAGGCAACGCCGAACACACCACCGGAGTACAGCAGAGGTTCGGGCGGGAAACGCAGCGGGGGAGTGCCGGAGGCGAACACCACAGCGCACCCAACGGCCAGAGCCGTAAAGCCGACAACGAAGTTCATGGTTGTCGCAGCAAGCGCAGAGCCCGAAGCGGCTGACAGCCTGCCGTTGAAAGCGTGCTGAAGTCCGGTGAGAACGCCGGAGGCAAAGGGAACGAGCGGAATCCACCACTGCAGTCCGGACGTGAAGGCTCCCGCACTCATGATTGCAACCCCGGCCAGAACAACAGCGACGCCTACAAGACGGCCCAGAGTGATGGGCTTCGGTCCACCGGCCGGCAGCCGCGTGCTGTCGACGACGAGCGCGCCGAGCAGCTGCCCGGATGTGAAGCTCATGGTGAATACGGCAACGCCGAAAGCGGGAACCGTGACACCCTGAGCGATGACGATCGTCGCTCCGCCGAGCCCGCCCAGGCACATCCACCAGGGGAAGGCCTTTGAGCGCAGAAGCTGGATGGTTCTCGAGGCAGCCCGGCGGCCGGCCGGCAGGGCTGCGGTGACTGCCGCAATGATGATGAGCCCGCCGCCGAAAGACACTGCCGCACTGTAGATCCAGTGGCCGATTTCAACGGTGAGTTCGCCGTTGTACTTCCCCTGCAGGGAAACAGCGAGTCCGGTCGCAATCGCCGGAAGAATGTAGAGGAGATTTGCGCCGGACCTCATGCGGTGCGCACGACCGTCATAACGCGGCGACGAAGCCAAACGGTCTTCTGCCCACCCATACCGACGACCGTCCGTGCCAGCTCCCACCGACCGGTGTCGGCAGCTTCGGTCAGTGCGCGCAGAGATTCGCTGCGCGAAATCTTCGGGTGAAATGTCACCTGCCGCACTTCGTATTCGACTTCTCGCTTCACCTGGGCTTGTGCTCCTTCCCTGGGGTGGCCGTCACTGTATCATCGCGCTAGCCTGATTCTATGGTGAAGATCATCTTCGCGCGCCACGGACAATCGGAGGCAAATCTCGCTGGCGTTCTCGCAGGCCGCCGAGGCGCCAATCCGCTGACTGCTGCTGGCCGTCAGCAGGCCTGTGCCGCGGCTGAGCTGCTGCCTTCCAGCATCGCCCTGTGGAAGGTCTCAGAAATAGCACGATGCGCCGAAACAGTTGATCTTCTGATGCGCACTCACGCCGAGAAACACGGTTCTGATGCACCGGCTGCCTCCGTCATGGGGGAATTCTCAGAAGTCGACTACGGTGATTGGTCTGGCCGTCCCCTTGAAGAACTGCGCAGACTGCCGGAATGGGAATGCGTCCAGAACACTCCGCAGGACATGGTGTTTCCCGGTGGGGAAGCACAGCACGACGCCTGGCTTCGCACCCGCGACGGTGTTGAGAAAGTCCTCGACGAGCTTCGCGAACGCAACAGTGAAGCCGTCGCAGTTGTCGTCACTCATGGAGACATCATCAAAATGGCCGTCGCAGACGCCTTGGGGCTGCAGCTGCAGAACTTTCAGCGAACAGCAGTCGCACCCGGTTCGCTGACGACAATCGACTATGCGAGCAGAGTTCCCGTGCTCACCGCACTGTCCGTGACACCAGCCGGAAGAACCGGCCAAGCGGGCACCCTCGGGGGAGGGGCCTGAAAAGCCGACCGCACCTCGTGATCAGGAAGCCGCGAGAACTCCCGTGCCCAGCAGAACGTAGATGACCAGACCCAGCGCAATGCGGTACCACACGAAGATCGCAAACGACTTCGTCTGCACGAACTTCAGGAAGCCGACGATGACGGCGTAGCCGACTGCAAAAGACACGACGGTGGCCAGCAGGGTGGGTCCCCAGCCGATTGTCATCGACGCAGTCCCGTCTACTTGATCCTTGATCGCTTTGAAAAGACTGTAAACACCCGAGGCCATGACGGCCGGGATTGCCAACAGGAACGAATAGCGTGCCGCTGCAGGACGCGTGAAGCCCATGATGCGACCGGCCATGATCGTGCCGCCGGAACGCGATACACCGGGCACAAGAGCCAGTGCCTGCGCAAAGCCGAACGTGAGGCCCTGACCCCAGTGCATGGAGTCAAGCGTGTTGACCCGCTTGCCGAAGGCATCAGCAAGGCCGATGAAGATTGCGAAGACGATGAGCATCGTCGCGACAATCCACAGTGAGCGGAACGTCGAGGTGATCTGATCTTCGAACAGCAGGCCCAGCACACCAATCGGGATCGAGCCGATGATGATCAGCCAGCCGAGCCGAACTTCGGGATCCTGCCGGTCGTGCTTGCCGAACAGGGCTTTGAACCACTTGGTGATGATCGTGACGATGTCATTCCAGAAGTACACGAGAACGGCCAGCTCAGTGCCGATCTGGATAATCGCGGTGAAGAATGCGCCCGGTTCACGGCCGGGCATGAGGAATTCGCCGACGATCCTCAGATGTGCAGACGAGGACACCGGCAAGAACTCGGTGAGTCCCTGCACGATTCCCAAAATGGTCGCCACTAGCCAGTCCATGCGATCCCTTCGAAAACGACAGTCGGTCCTGTCAATCTGAGCAGGCCCTACGGGACTCTAACGGACAAGGCTGGCCAGTGCGCGAAAACGCGCCCGCGGTCGGCTTAGAGCTTGCACACAGTTGACCGACGGCGGTCAGTCGTCGTCTTCGTCATCCTCGCCGTCGTATTCTTCGTCGTCATCGAAGTCGTCGAAGTCGTCGTCGAAGTCATCAAAGGTGCCGTCTTCGCGGGCGTCTTCGATGTCGTCGAAAAGCTCGAACGGAGTCACTTCGTCGTAGGCGACGTACAGGGCGTCTTCGTAGATTTCATAGGCGTCAGCCAGCGCCATGTAGGCGGCTTCGACGCGTTCGTCGGTGTCGGAGGTCCGGTTGACTGAGGCCGCGTAGTGTTCGCGAATCGCTGCGATGAATGCTTCGAGGGCGACTTCCGGTTCTGAGCTCATGGCTCCATCGTAACCGCGCGGGGCCGAAGCGACTACCCTGTTGACCATGGCTGAAAGCGAATATGTTTTTCCCGCCCCCGAACGGTTCATAGTCGGCACCGTCGGCCTGCCGGGAGATCGCTCTTTCTACCTTCAGGCAAAGGACGCCGACAGGGTCGTCACGGCAGCTGTCGAAAAGGAGCAGGTGGAGCTCCTTGGTGAGCGCATCAACGAGCTTCTGGACATGGTGCGGTCACGCTCCGCCGACGGCTACATGATCCCGGCCGGTCCGGATCCGGCAGATGCTGACAACGCCAACCTCGAAATGCCGGTGGAACCCGAATTTCGCGTCGGCACCATGAGCCTGGGGTGGGACACGCGTCGCCGGCACTTGGAAATCGAGTGCTCGGCCATCAGCTTCGGACAGGACGACAAGGACTCCCAAACGCCTGTCCTGCGCGTTGTTCTTTCCGCCGAAGCCGCTCGCGAGTTCGCTCGCCGTGCCGACCAGGTGGTCAACGCGGGCCGTGCTGACTGCCCCTTCTGCTCGCTTCCACTGGATCCAGGCGGTCACCTGTGCCCGCGGGCCAACGGGGTGCCCAGGTGATCGAACCGGCTTTGGCCGAAGCACACATGACGGTGCTCGGCCGGGTGCCCGGCGCCTCGAACGCGGTTTTTCTGTGCCTGCTGGAAGGGGACTTCGGAACCGGCCCCACCGTACGCCGAGGCATCTACAAGCCGGTGCGCGGCGAAAGGCCGCTGCACGACTTTCCCGCAGGAACACTCGCACGCAGGGAAGTCGCCGCCTACCGCTTGGCTCACCACTTGGGAATTGACGAGGTGCCGCCGACGGTCTTTCTTGAAGACGGCCCGCTGGGGCCAGGGTCTCTGCAGGCCTATGTGCTTTCAGACGGCGACGACGAACCGCCCGTGACGATCTGCCTGCCCTCTGAGCTTCCCGACGGCTGGCTCCCCGCTGCGGCAGGTGAGACCGAAACGGGCGAACAGGTGGTCATCGCCCACAGCCCCGACGAACAGGTTCTGCGCCTGGCAGTGTTCGACATCGTTGCCAACAACGCCGACCGCAAGGGCAGTCACATTCTGTCCGGGGCATGGGATCCGCAGGCGGAAGCTCAATTCTTCGGAATCGACAACGGCCTTACGTTCCACACGGAGCCAAAGCTGCGCACGATCCTGTGGGGGTTTTCTGGAGTACCGGTGCCGGGCTCCCTGTGCGAAGCGCTGGACTCTATCGCCGGCGCAGTTCCCGCCGAGCTATCAGAGCTACTCACTCCGGACGAAAGCCGAGCTCTCGCGCTGCGCGCCGGACAGCTCGCAGCGAACGGCACCATGCCGTCGATGCCACAGGACCGAATTCCAATTCCCTGGCCCCCGGTGTAGACACATGACGGTTATGCTGGGTGGCGTGAAACCTTGGTCAGCTCCCGCAATCCCGTCCCTGTCCGACTTCCCGGTCCTGCCGGCAACTCCAGCCGACAGCACTGTCTACAGCACTTCGGCCAGGGGCCCCGTCAGCGGCCTCCTCGAAGATGGGAAGGCCCGGCTCTACGTGTGCGGCATCACCCCCTACGATGCAACGCACCTGGGCCACGCATCGACCTACGTCGCCTTCGATGTCCTGCTGCGCAGCTGGATTGATGCTGGAGCTGATGTCGTCTACGTCCAGAACACAACGGATATTGACGACCCCCTCCTTGAACGCGCTGAGGCGACCGGAGTTGACTGGCGCGAACTGGCCGACAGCCAGATTGAGCTGTTCTTTTCTGACATGGAGGCGCTGCGCGTCATCCCGCCGAAGCACTACATCGGCGCTGTCGAATCGATTCCGGACGTTGTTGAAGCCGTAGAAAAGCTGCTTGAGCGCGGCGCCGCCTACACCCTGGACAACGGCGACGTCTACTACCGCATCAGCACGGAAGTCGAACCGCCGTTCGGTTCGGAATCGCACTACAGCCGCGAACACATGCTTGAAATCTTCCCCGAACGCGGGGGAGACCCAGACACACCCGGCAAAGAAGATCCGCTCGACGCTCTTCTGTGGCGCGCTGCCCGCGAAGGCGAACCGCAGTGGCCCGGCGGCAAACTGGGACCGGGCCGCCCAGGCTGGCACATCGAATGCGCTGTCATCGCCGGCAAGTACGCGGGGTACCCGCTGACCGTGCAGGGCGGAGGATCAGACCTCATCTTCCCGCACCACGAAATGGGTGCGGCTCACGCAATCGCCCTGACGGACACACCGTTTGCCGATGCCTACATGCACACCGGCATGGTCGCCTACGAAGGCGAAAAGATGAGCAAGTCCCTGGGCAACCTGGTGCTTGTGTCGAACCTGACAGCCGCCGGAACCGACCCCATGGCCATCCGCCTGGCGATTCTCGGCAACCACTACCGGTCGGACTGGGAGTACAGCGACGGTGTGCTGGCCGCCGCTGAGAACCGCTTGGCAGCCTGGCGCGCAGCAGCCGGCTGTGGAAACTCGTCTGATCCGGCTGAGGTCGTTGCCGAGATCCGCCGCGAACTGGCGGACGACCTCGACACGCCCAACGCGCTGTGCGTCATTGACGACTGGGCGGCTGCCCGGCAGACCGAAGCAGATGCGGACGAGAACACTCAGGCTGTCGTCGCCGCAGTTGATGCTCTCCTGGGCATCAAGCTCTGACTTCTGTCCCTGAGGCCTATCAGCGGTCCTCTTCGCGCCTGCGCAGCAGTTTTTCGAACTCCCGGGCAATGTCTTCGCCGTCGTGCTCGGTCGCGAGGTCGTACTCTTCTTCCATCATCGCGATCCTCTTGGCAAGGTCCGAGTCTGATTCTGCGAACATGTCGACGCTGTCCGACCAGGCTCGGGATGCTTCGGTCAGGTCCTCGGGGTCGAACGTCATCCCGGTGATGTCTTCGAGCGCGGACAGAAGGGCCAGTGCCGCCTTCGGCGATGGTGAAAGAGCCGCGTAGTCGGGGATCTCGCATGTCAGCGAGACTGTGGGAATTCCCTTTTCGTACAGGGCCACGGCCATGACATCCTGCAGGTTCGCTGTTCCTTCGCATTCCGCCGTCTGGACTTCTGAGATGTCCACGATGTCCGGGTCCTCTGATGTCAGCCGGACTGGCAGGCTGCGCGTGTGCGGGACAGCGGCTGGCTCTGAGGCCAGGAGCATAACGACGTCGCTTTCTGGGCGCAGCGGCATCAGCAGGTCTTCGATGAGCTCTTCCCACATGTCGAGCGGCGTCGGCCCTGTGACCAGCAGGGTCTGCACAAACCTGCCGGCTCGCTCGATTGAGCCTTCGATGCCGACGACCTGCGGATGAACGACGACGGGCTCCCCTTCGGAGCGGATGATGAACGGCGGGTACTGCGTGCGGTGATAGCTTTCTGCCACGCTGACGTCGATCAGGTGATAGTCGTCCAGGTGCCGTTTGAGGATGTCGATGACGACTGCCGCAGCGTCGTCGGGGCTGTTGGGCCCCTGCAGGCCGACGATCACGATCTGTCCGTCTTGACTCGGAAGAAATGCCATGTGACCAGCCTAGTCGTGTTCACCGGGGTGTTGCCCGAAAGCCGCGCAGAGCTCTTAGGGTTGAAGCATGGAATTCTCTGGAGTCCTATGGGACATGGACGGCACTATCGTCGACACCGAACCGTACTGGATCGAAGCCGAACATCGGCTGACTGCCGAATTCGGCCTCCCGTGGTCACAAGAAGACGGGCTGAAGCTGGTGGGCAATGCCCTTACGGTTTCAGCGCAGGTGTTCATCGACCTCGGCGTTCCGCTTGAGCCGCTGGAGATCATCAATCGGCTCACGCGCGATGTCATTGCCCAGGTGCAGGAGCGCGTGCCGTTCCGTCCCGGTGTGCGGGAGCTGTTTGCACAGCTGCGCGAAGCGGGGATTCCGTCCGCAATGGTCACGATGTCGTTTCGCCCCCTGGCTGATGCTGTTGTCGCCAGCCTGCCCGAGGGCAGCTTTGATGCTGTCATCACCGGTGACGAGGTTCAGCACGGCAAACCGCACCCGGAACCCTACGAGGTGGGAGCGAAGGCCCTCGGTCTGCGCCCGCAGGAGTGCATAGCGATTGAGGACTCCCTCAATGGGGCACTCTCAGCATCAAGTGCTGGGGCACACACGCTCGTTGTGCCGTGCCACGTTGACATTCCCGAAGACCCGCGCTGGTCGATTGCCCAGAGTTTGGAAGGTCTTTCGCTCGAGGAGTTTCAGCGAGCGGCTATCGCCCGGCAATCGCAGTGATTTCGGGGGTTTCCGGGGCCCGTCCGCCCCAGGCGGGGCAGATGTCTTTGAAGTGACACCACCCGCACAAGGGCGATTTCTTCGGCCGCCAGGTGTCCGTCAGAGCAGCCTGCACGATGTCATCCCAAATGTGCAGGATCTCCGCTTCCGTCCGCTCAATGTCCGACATCTGCGGGCGCATGGCCTTGATGGTGCCGGAGCCTAGGTACATCAGCTGCAGCGTGTGGGCCAAAGTGCCGTCAGTGCGGTGCTTGAGGACGCCGTAGAACCGCATCTGGAACTCCGCTTCCCGCGAATACTGGGGCTTGGGCTCCTTGCCGGTCTTGTAGTCGACGAGTCGCACTTCGCCGCCGGGAGCCACGTCGACCCTGTCAATGAATCCGCGCAGCAGCAGTCCGTTGTCCAGCTTCGTCTGCACAAACTGCTCACGTCCCGCCGGTTCCAGCCGGTCTGGAAGTTCGAGGGTGAAATAGCGGTCAACGAGTTCACCTGCCTGCGCGAACAGCCTCAGACGAGACGGTTCGTCGGGAAAGAGCTCTGCGATCTCCGCTGTGTTTTTGCTCTCAAGTTCGGCAAAGCTCGGCTCGATGAGCGATCGCCCTGCTCCAGAAGTCCTCTCTTCAGCGGGCAGGTCGAAGAGCCCCTCAAGCACCGAGTGGACGAGCGTTCCCTTGAACGCGGCTTCACTCGGCGGTTCGGGAAGCTTGTCGATTGTGCGGAATCGAAACTTCAGCGGACACGACACGAAGTCGTTGGCGCGTGACGGTGAAAGAGCATTGAGCGAGACCATGACCACAGCCTAGTAGGCACGCGGTCGAAGGTCGCGATGTTGTCGACTCCGGCAGTTAGGATGGCGCATATGTCTCAAGCGAATGCGAGTAAGGACGGCACAGCCGGCGGCCTTGTGATCGGCCGCGCCCTCGGCGCGCCCATTGTGCTGTCATGGACGTGGTTCATTGCCGCGATCCTCATCACGGCCCTTCTGGCGCCCTTCATTCGCACGCTATCGCCCAGCATGAGCGTTCCGACGTCGATGTTCGTCGCGTTCCTCTACGCGATCCTTCTGTTCACCTCGGTGTTTCTGCACGAATTCGCCCACGGTGTTGCAGGTACGCTCGGCGGACAGAAGGTTTCCGTCATCGAACTCAACGTGTGGGGCGGCTTCACCAAGTTCGAACCCAAAATCGATGACGACGCGAAGCGCACTGCGATGACGAGCTTCTACGTGTCGATCGTGGGCCCCGTCGTCAACATCATTCTTGCCGCAGGCGGCTGGATCGGCATGAATCACTCCAGTCCGGGAAGCATCCTGTGGCTGCTGTGTGCCGCCCTGACCTTTGCCAATGTGGCACTTGGCGTCATCAACCTGCTGCCCGGCATCCCGCTTGACGGCGGGTGGGCCCTGCAGGCGCTCATCTGGCGGTTCACCGGCAGCCAGTTCCGCGGCACCATGATCGCCAGCCTCATCGGCCGGATCGTGGCGGTCGGATTCGTCGTCGGCGCTGTTGCATACCCCTACACGGTGGGATCCAAACCGGACCTTGTGACCGTCATCTGGACGACAGCCATTGCGGTCATGCTGTGGGTTTCGGCAGCTGATGCCGCGGCTCACGCCAAACGCGCCCGCCGCATGGAAACCTACGATCTCGACCAGGTCATCCAACCGGCAATCGCAGCGGCCTACGACGCGGACGTCGAAGAAACACTGCGCGCAGCAGACGCCGCGAGAACTGCTGAAGATGCAGCGCTGGTGGTGATCCTCGACCGCTCAGGTCTGCCCTCCGGCCTGCTCAACAGGCAGCTTGCAGAAAGATCGGCAACGACCGTCGGCGGCCCAGGCAGCGCTGTGGTCGGTGATTTCTCTAGTCCGCTGGGTGCGTGGATCGGCGTGCCGCGCGGAATTTCCGCACCGCATCTTCTGGAATCCCTCACCCACAGGCCCAAAGCGCAGTTCTGCCTCATCATGGAGGGTTCGACGCTTGCAGGCATCATCGATCTGCAGGAGTTCTTCCACGAGCTTCTCGAAGACTGAGACTGCACCCGAGGGGCCCTCACAGCAGAACCTGCCCGGCTAGACTGGGGAATCATGAGTCTTGAATCCGCACCCGTTCCGGCCGGCGCCGATGACCGTCGGGGTCTTCTAAAAGCAGGAGACAAGGTCCAGCTGACCGACTCCAAAGGCAGGATGAACACCATCGTCCTCAAACCCGGCGGAGAGTTCCACACTCATCGCGGGATCATCGCCCACGACGACATCATCGGCGCACCCGACGGTGTGACCGTGCAGAATTCCGTCGGCGTTGAATACCAGGTGCTCAAACCCCTGTATTCGGACTTCGTTCTCTCAATGCCGCGCGGTGCCGCGATCATCTATCCGAAAGACGCAGCCCTGATCACGGGTTTCGGTGACATCTTCCCCGGTGCCCGGGTTGTCGAGGCGGGTGTGGGCTCTGGTGCTCTCACAATCGCCCTGCTTCGAGCCGTGGGCGATTCCGGAAGCGTCCACTCCTTTGAGCTGCGTGAAGAATTCGCGCAGATTGCCGAGGGCAATATCTCTGACTTCTTCGCAGGCCCACATCCCGCGTGGAACATCACGGTGGGCGACCTCGCCGAAGAGCTTCCCAAGGCCTACGGACCGGGCGAAGTCGACCGCGTCGTGCTCGACATGCTCGCCCCCTGGGACTGCCTCGACGCTGTGACAGAAGCACTTGTGCCCGGCGGAGTGCTCGTGGTCTACGTTGCGACGGTTACACAGATGTCCCGCACCGTGCAGGCGCTGCAGGAGTCGGGCAACTACACAAAGCCGCACGCTTTGGAATCAACCGTCCGCGACTGGCACCTCGACGGCCTGGCAGTCAGGCCCGAACACCGCATGATCGGCCACACCGGCTTCCTTGTCTTCGCCCGTCGCGTGGCACAGGGAACAACCCCGCTGCGCCGCACAAAACGCGGCCAGCAGGCCGAACCGGACCAGAAGGATCTCGACGTGTGGTTCGGTCCCGAAGTCACCGACGAATCCGTTGGGGTCAAGTACCCCACGCCGAAGAAGATCCGCCGTTCCGTCCGCGAGGCAGGTTCCCGGCTTGACATTCTCAACAGCAGCGAAGGAGAGCTCAATGGATGATTCGACAATGCGACAAGAACTGTCGAAGGTCCGTCAGGACGCAGCTGGCCTCCGCCAGCAGCTGTTCTCAGCTTCCCAGCGCAACGAACAGCTCAGCACAGCGCTCAAAGCTGCTCGGGCTGAACTGGACAGGCTGAAGACCGAGGCCGAAAGGATCGCCGAACCGCCGAACTCCTACGCGGTCGTGCTCGGCACCGTGCGCGAAGGCGATGTTGTCTTCGCCGACGTCCACTACGCGGGCCGCCCCATGCGCCTGTCGGTGAGCACGGAAGTTCCGCTGCGCGACCTCACACCGGGTCGACGCGTTCGCCTGACCGAAGGCCTCGTCATCGTCGAAGCACTCGGCTTTGTTGACGAAGGCTCGGTGGTCACAGTGCGTGAACTCATCGACGACACCCGCGTGCTCGCTGCGACATCCACGGACGAAGAGCGGGTCGTGATACTGGCTCAGCCGCTGCGCGACAAGCCCGTTCGAGTGGGGGATTCGCTCGTGTTCGATTCCCGCAGCGGGCTGGTTGTCGAAAGGCTTGAAAGGGCCGAAACGGCATCCCTCATGCTGGAAACCGTTCCGGACATTTCGTACTCCGACATCGGCGGCCTGTCCGCACAGATCAGCGAAATCCGCGATGCTGTCGAATTGCCCTTCGAACACCCTCAGCTGTACACCGAGCACGGACTCAAGCCGCCCAAGGGCATCCTGCTGTACGGGCCTCCCGGCAACGGCAAGACGCTCATCGCAAAGGCTGTTGCAAACTCGCTTGCCCAGCGTCGCGGCGGAGAGAACACCCGCTCCTACTTCCTCAACATCAAGGGTCCGGAGCTGCTGGACAAGTACGTCGGCGAAACCGAGCGTCAGCTGCGCACCATCTTCGCCCGCGCCCGCGAAAAGGCCACGGCAGGTTCGCCCGTCGTCGTGTTCTTCGACGAAATGGAAGCTTTGTTCCGCACCCGCGGAACCGGCAAGTCCTCCGATGTTGAAACCACGATCGTGCCGCAGCTGCTGACCGAAATCGACGGTGTTGAACAGCTGGACAACGTTATCGTGATCGGTGCGTCCAACCGCGAAGACCTCATCGATCCCGCCATCCTCCGTCCGGGACGACTCGACGTGAAGATCCGCATCGAACGTCCCGACAGGGAAGGCGCGAAAGACATCTTCAGCAAATACCTGACAGAAGACCTGCCGATCGCAGAATCTGAGATCACGACGACAAAGGCCGCCGCCGTCGAAAGCCTCATCGAACGCTGTGTTGAGGAAATGTACGCCGAGACCGACCGCAACCGCTTCGTCGAAGTGACCTACGCCAACGGTCGGCGCGAAATGCTCTACTTTGCCGAGTTCACCTCGGGAGCCATGATCTCCAACGTCGTCGACAGGGCGAAGAAGCACGCCATCAAGGCCTACCTCGACCTGGGAGAACACGGTATTACGTGGGATCACCTGTACCGGGGCATCCGCGAAGAGTTCAGCGAACACGAAGACCTGCCGAACACGACGAACCCAGACGAATGGGCTCGCATCTCTGGGAGGAAGGGCGAAAGGATCACACACCTGGTCCTGGCAGCCGATGTCGCGGAACGGGAAAGCCGTGCGGACAGCGGTGCCGGCAGCGGCACCTCGTCCGTTCAGACCGCCAGGGGAGACAGCAGCCTCATCTGAGGAACTGCTCCTGTGCTGGCTTCAGCGTTTGGCTGATCGCCCGCCGACAGCGCGGGCGATCACACGCCAGCCCACCAGCGTAAGGAAGTTCAGGGCGGAGGCCACGATGATGAACGGCCCGGCGATTCCCGCACCCACTGCAAAGCGGATGATCATGCCGAGCAGGATCGTCGTCGACCAGATCGCGACACCGGTGCGCATGGGTGCCAGGGGAGCGGTCCAAGCCGCGCTGAGAATCCACGCGCACCCAAGGCCCACCAGGAAAGGCCACGAGGTCTGAACAACGCCGTCGACCGTGAGAACCTGGGCGTGGGTGTAGAAGCCGACAGCCGCAAAGGCGATCACCAAGATGATGTCGGCGACGAGTGCAGTGAAAATATGAGAAGAACGCTTAGCCACAGGCCACAGTCTACGAAAGGCAGTGAGGCACAATGATCACCGTCCAGCGGATCATGGGCTCAGAAACCGAGTTCGGCATTGTCGCCGTCGGCGGTCGCCCGCAAGCGCCCATGCGCGATTCCGCACGTGTCGTCGACGCCTACGCGGGTCCGCGCGGCCTGAAGTCCGCGCAGAGTTTCTGGGACTTCGGTTCGGAAACACCCCTGGCGGATGCCCGCGGCTTCCTCATGAATCTGGCCGATGCACACGAATCCCAGCTGACCCACCTGCCGCAGGCCCAGCCGGAAGCACAGTACTTGGCCAATGTGGTGCTGGAAAACGGTGCGCGCCTCTACGTTGACCACGCTCACCCCGAGTATTCATCGCCGGAGGTCACCAATCCGCGCGACATCGTCACGTGGGACCGCGCGGGCGACCGAGTGGCAGAAGAGGCCGTCAAACAGCTGCTCACAACGGGGCAGCCGGTCGACCTCTACAAAAACAATACGGACTCCAAGGGAGCCTCGTACGGCACACACGAAAACTACCTCGTCGACCGCAACACCGGCTTCGAGAAGATTGTCGAAGGGCTGCTGCCGTTCTTCGCCACGCGGCAGATTTTCTGCGGTGCCGGCAAGGTGGGAATTGGGCGCGAAGGCGAAGAGCCCGGCTTCCAGATTTCTCAGCGGGCAGACTTCTTCGAAGAGTGTGTGGGACTCGAAACGACCCTTCGCCGGCCGATCGTCAACACGCGCGATGAGCCGCACGCCGATCCCGTCAAATACCGGCGCCTGCACGTCATCATCGGCGATGCGACTCTCGCCGAAGTCGCCACGTTCGTTCGCTTCGGCTCTACGAGTCTCGTGCTGAGCCTGATCGAACAGGGTCTGGCACCCTTCATCGAGCTGGCTGACCCGGTGACCGCGCTGCAGACGGTGTCGCACGACTTAAGCCTCAGCGCTCCGCTTGAACTGGCTGATGGGTCGACCATGACTGCACTCGAAATTCAGCGCGCGTTCTATACGGCGGCCGCCGAAGCAGCAGATCCGAGTGACGAACAGACCGCGCAGGTGCTTGCGGAATGGGATCGCCTGCTCACAGGACTTGCAACCGACCCCATGAGCCTGGCCGATTCGATTGACTGGGTTGGCAAACTGGCGCTCATGAACAGCTACCGCCAGCGTGAGGGCCTCGACTGGAACAGCCCGAAGCTCGCCCTTATCGACGTGCAGTACACGGACGTCCGCCAGGAGAAAGGACTGTTCTACCGGCTGGAGCGGGCAGGACGCTTCCGCAGGCTCACGACTGACGAAGAGGTCGAGCGCGCCATGACGACCCCGCCGGAGGACACGCGCGCCTATCTGCGCGGCACGGTCGTCGACCGGCTGCGCGAAGACCTCGTTGCCGCCAGCTGGGAGTCAATCGTCATGCGCCGGGGCGATTCTGCAGTCAGAATCCCCATGAGCGAACCGCTCAAGGGCACACGCGAACTTCTTGAAGAGCGGCTGAGCAGGGCCGTTGACACCGACAGCCTGTTGGCTGCACTCGGTGTCACTACAATCGACAACAACAGCACAGACGACTACGGGATGTGAACAATGGCTGGTCAGGATCAGATTCACAGGCACTCAGGCGGAGCAGAAGGACCGGAAGAACCCGGCGATCTGAACGTCGGCGGAGGCCAGGCGCAGATCAACACGCAGGGTCTCGACGACATCCTCGATGACATCGACTCCGTACTGGAGACCAATGCCGAAGACTTCGTGAAGAACTTCGTGCAGAAGGGCGGACAGTGACAGGTCTGTCATCCGCCTATCTGAGCACCGCCTCGAACTCCTTTGTTGAGTTCGCACGGACTGTTGCCCCGCACGTGCTGCCTTCGGGTGACCTTCCGGTGTCGGACAGCATCGCCCCGCACGCTACGACCATCGTCGCACTGACAACGGCAGATGGTGTGCTCATGGCCGGCGATCGCCGAGCGACCATCGGTTCGCTCATTGCCAGCCGCACCATGGAGAAGGTTCACCGGGCGGATGACGCCTCGGTTGTCGGCATCGCCGGAACCGCGGGTATTGCGCTTGAGCTCGTCCGGCTGTTCCAGTTGGAGCTCGAACACTACGAAAAGATCGAGGGCACGGTCCTGTCCCTTGACGGCAAAGCCAACCGTTTGGCTTCAATGCTGCGAGCCAATCTCGGCTTCGCGCTGCGCGGTCTCGCCGTTGTTCCGCTGTTCGCCGGTGTCGACCAGAAGGCAGAAGGCGAAACTCCCGGCAGGATCTTCTCGTTTGACGTCACGGGCGGCAGGTACGAAGAAGAGGACTACCACTCGGTTGGCTCCGGTTCGACTTTTGCCCGCGGTTCGCTCAAAAAGAGGTGGAAGCCCAGCTTAAGCGAAGAAGCAGCTGTCGAGGTGGCAGTCGAAGCCCTTTTCGACGCCGCCGACGACGATTCGGGAACCGCCGGACCAGACCTCATCCGCCGCATCGGGCCGACCATGATGGTGGTTGACTCCGACGGTGCCAGCGAAGTCGAGACTGACGTCATTTTGGCCGCGGCAGCTGAGGTCGCAGCACGCCGAGGAGGCGGTTCGGCATGAGCATGCCCTTCTACGTTTCACCCGAACAGCTCATGAAGGACCGGGCTGAGTTTGCCCGGAAGGGGATTTCGCGCGGCCGCTGCGTCCTTGTTGCCCGCTGCTCAGACGGGATTGCGCTCGTTGCCGAAAACCCGTCGACAACACTGCACAAGATTGCTGAGATCTACGATCGAATCGGGTTCGCAGCAGTCGGCAAGTACAACGAGTTCGAGTCGCTGCGCCAGGCAGGTGTGCGCTATGCGGATCTGCGCGGCTACTCCTACGACAGGGCGGATGTGACTGCGCGAGGGCTGACAAATGCCTACGCCCAGACGCTGGCCTCTGTCTTCACAACCGAATCGAAACCTTTCGAGGTTGAGATCATCGTCGCCGAGCTCGGTGCTGATGCTGACGACGACAGGATCTACAGGCTGTCCTATGACGGTTCAGTTGCCGATGAGGCCAGTGCGGTCATCATCGGCGGGGACTCGGAAGCGCACAGCCAGAAGCTGGCTGAAATCGACACGACCGCCATGACGAGTGCAGAAGTCCTGCGGTGGGCAGCCAGCGCTCTTGGTGCCGACGCTCCGATTCCCGCCCAGCACATCGAAGCCGCACTGCTGGACCGCAACGCTGAAGGACACAGGAAATTCCGCCGGCTGAGCACAGAGATCGTCGAGCAGATCATCGGGGGAGAAGCATGAAGCGCATCTACGGCATTGAGACAGAGTACGGTCTGACCTACTCCGCCGGCAGCGGCAGGCACCTGGGTCCCGAAGAAACCGCACGCTACCTGTTCAAACCGGTCGTCAGCAGGTTCCGTTCGTCCAACGCCTTTTTGGCCAATGGCGGTCGCCTGTACCTGGACGTGGGATCTCACCCCGAATATGCGACTGCGGAATGCTCAACGCTCGATGAGCTAATTGCGCAAGAAGAAGCCGGCACCCTGCTGCTGACGCAGAATCTCGAGACCGCCCAGCGTGAACTGACGGCTGACGGGCTGGACGGCACGGCGCACATGCTGAAGAACAACCGCGATTCGGCGGGCAATTCCTTCGGCAGCCACGAAAACTTCCTCGTGCGCCGCACCATGGACTTCACGCGCCTGACCACCTCGCTGCTGCCGTTCCTCGTGGTCCGGCAGCTCATTGCAGGTGCCGGCTGCATCATTCCAGCCCGCGCCAGCACCGATATGCCCGCAGCTGACTCCCAGCGGGCGTCGCTCAGCGGCCACGCGACAAAGGTCGAACCGCTGCACGGCGATATCGTCTACGGTCTATCCGGCCGTTCCGACGTCATGTGGGAGGGCGTGTCATCAGCGACCACCCGCTCCAGGCCGATCATCAACGCCCGCGATGAACCCCATGCCGATGCCGAAAAATACCGCCGACTGCACGTGATCGTCGGCGATTCCTCGATGTCGCAGACCACGACCGAACTCAAAGTCGGTTCGGCAGGTCTCGTGCTTGACCTGCTGGAAACCGGTGTGCCCCTTGCAGACCACACTCTGCGCAATCCCATCCGGGATATCCGCACCGTAGCCCGCGACCTCACCGGGACTGCTCAGCTGGAGCTGCGCTCTGGCGAAACCACGACCCCGCTTGAGCTGCTGGGCTTCTACTGGGAGCACGCCCAGAAGCTCGCAGACAGGGGCGACCACAGCCTCGGCAGCGACGAAACCGCACAGCGCGTACTCGACCGGTGGAAGCGCGTTCTCGAGGCAGTTGAAAGCGGTGATTTCAGCTCGGTCGACACTGAAATCGACTGGGTCATCAAGAAGAAGCTCTTTGACCGCTACCTCGAACGCGAATCCTTAAGCCTGAAAGATCCGAAGATCACGCGTCTCGACTACGCCTACCACGATGTCACCCCCGGCATCGGGCTGTTCCCCAAACTCGAGCAGGCCGGCTTGGCCAAGCGCGCCGTGCCACCGGAAGACTCCCAGCGGGCAATGAGCACACCGCCGCAGAGCACCCGAGCCAAACTGCGCGGCGAATTCATTGCGCAGGCATTGGAACACCGCCGTGATTTCACGGTCGACTGGGTGCACCTGCGGCTGAACGACCAAACTCAGAAGGCTGTGGTTCTCCGCGATCCGTTCGCAACTGAGGACGACAGGGCTCGCGCCCTGACAGAGGCTCTTGCCGAACCGGTCATCTGAGCCTGAGGACACTCAGCCGAGGCCCAGACTCGCCCCACTAGGATTGGCGTGAGCTATCGAAAGGGATGTATCGACGTGCGCAGACAGGTGATCGGTTCCGCCGCCATCGCAGCGCTTCTTCTGACAGGCTGCTCTAAGGGCGATGATCAGAGCGCTGACAACACAGCAACACAGCAGGCACAGGAGGCCAAAACCACGAGCCTCGACGGTGTCAAGGTCAGCGGTAAGCAAGGCGAAAAGCCGAAGGTCGAGTTCGAAGCTCCCTTTGCCGTCGAAAAGGCCGAATCAAAGGTCTACACGGAAGGCGACGGCGACGTCATCAAGGACGGCGAACAGGTCACCGCCCACATGACGACCGTCGACGGCAACGATCCGAAGAACCAGCAGACCACCTACGACCAGGGCAAGCCCTCCGGCTTCCCCATGGACGAAGAGCAGGTTGCCAAGGAACTCGTCGATGCTCTCGTCGGCCAGAAGGTCGGCTCCCGCGTTGTTCTCGCCACCCCTGGTGAAAACGGACCGAGCATCCTGTACGTCATCGACGTTGTGAAGACCGAAGAGCTCAAGACCCGTGCCGAAGGCAAGGAGCTTCCGCAGAAGAAGGATCTCCCACAGGTCAGCCGCGATAAGAACGGCAAGCCGTCGATCAGCAAGCCCGAGGGCGATCCGCCGAAAAAGCTCATCGTCGAACCGACAATCGAAGGTGACGGCCCCAAGGTCAGCAAGGACCAGGAAGTCACGGTTCAGTACTCCGGGTGGCTGTGGGATGACTCCTCGAAGACCTTTGACTCGTCCTGGGATCGCGGTCAGCCGGCCACTTTCCCGCTTGACGGCGTGATCAAGGGCTGGACTGAAGGTCTTGAAGGCCAGAAGGTGGGTTCGCAGGTTCTGCTCATTGCACCGCCGGACATGGCCTACGGCGAAGCCGGCAGCCCACCGAACATCGGCCCAAACAAAACTCTCGTGTTCGTCGTCGACATTCTCGCCGCAAACTGATTGGAGATTCTCGTGTCCCGCACTAAACCCGAAGTCGAATTCCCCGGCGAAAGCGCCCCAACAGAACTCGAAATCATTGACGACATTGAGGGTACCGGCCGCGAAGTCCAGGCCGGCGACACCGTCAGCGTTCATTACGTCGGCGTCGGCTTTTCCACTGGCGAACAGTTTGATGCCAGCTGGGACCGCGGTCAGCCGCTGAACTTCCGCGTCGGCGTCGGCATGGTCATTCCCGGCTGGGACCAGGGCCTGCTCGGCATGAAGGTAGGCGGCCGTCGCACTCTGCGAATTCCCTCTCACCTGGCCTACGGAAACCAGGGCGTGCCCGGTGTCATCGCACCGGGTGAATCGCTTATCTTCGTCTGCGATCTCGAGGCCATCGCCTGACGATGTCCGATATCGACCGTCCGAAGACCGGCCGCGCGCGTCGGCAGACTGAGCGCCTGCTCAACCTGCTCATCGCGCTGCGGTCGGTTTCCGGTTGGCTCGACCGCGATGTTCTGCGCCAGACAATCGCTGACTACCGCGACAAAGACGATGAAGCCTTCGACCGGATGTTCAACCGCGACAAGAAGGCACTGCGGGATTTGGGCATTGAGATCAGCACGACCGACTGGTCCGACCCGTTCACCGGCGAGTCCGCCTACGGCTACCGGATCAGCGACGAAGACTACCTGCTGCCGCCCATCGATCTGAGTCCCGAGGACATTTCGCTTCTGGCTGCCGCACTCGACGTCATGCGCAGCTCCGCTGTTTCCGGCGCGGCAGTCGCAGCCGTGAACAAGCTGCGTGGCCAAGCCGCCCCTCCGGCAGGAAGCATCGACACGGCCGCGGCTTTTGATCTGCGTGCTGTTGATAGCCGCTATGCCGAAGTCATGGAGTACGTGGCTGACCGGCGCCCCATGCGCTTTCAGTATCGAAAGCCCGGCTCAGCTCCTTCGCGGCGCGAAGTCGTTGGATATTGTCTGCTGACCCGCGGTGAGAAGACCTACGTGGTCGGCTACGACCTCGAGCGCAAAGCGCAGCGTGCATTCCGACTGTCCCGCATCGTCGGACGCATTACGCCACTGGCCGAGTCCCTTCGCGACGCGGTGCCGGAAGACTTCGCGGTCAGTCCCCGCGCGGTAGGCGAGACCGCACACACCAGCACTGATACGCAGAAAGCCGTGCTCCACCTCGTGCCCGGCAAGGGCCGGCCCCTGCGCCTGAGGGGCACAGAAACCGCCGAAGGGACGTACGAGGTGCCGTTTGCTGATCTGCAGACTTTCGCCGAAGAGCTGCTCGGGTTCGGCGACAGCGTCAGGGTTGTCGACCCGCAGGAGCTGCGTGAAGCCCACGTGGAGCTTGCTCAGGCCACCCTTGAGGCGCTGGAGGCCGTTGAAAACAGGGGAGACGCGCATGTGTGAAGCTCAGCAGAGGCTGTCGCGCCTGTTGGGACTCGTCCCGTTCATCACGGCGAATCCCGGCACCCAGCTGGAAGATCTCGCCGCCCACTTCAACGTCCCTGTTGAAACGATCGAAGACGATCTTCAGCTGCTGTTCGTCAGCGGTCGGCCCGGCCACATGCCGGACGACCTCATTGACGCTCGTTGGGGACCTGACGGCGTTTTCATTGACAACGCCGCGGAAGTCGATGCCCCTGTGCGGCTCAGCGGTGCGGAAGCCTCGAGCCTTGTTGTAGCGCTTGACTATCTGCAGGCTGCTCACCCTGACGTCGCCGGCATCGAGGACCTGCGCGCCAAGCTGCAGTCAGCAGACCGTTCGGCTGAGCCCGTTGTCGACGTGCCCGCCGTTCCGGATTACCTGCGTCGCGCGCTGCAGAGTTCTTCTGCTTCCGGCACGCCCATCGTGATTGACTATTACGTCACATCTCGGGACGAACTCACCCGCCGCGTCATCCGTCCCCACGGACTGCGGCTGGCCGGCCGCTGGTACCTCGACGCCTACTGTGAAACCTCCGGGGGAGAGCGCACATTCAGCGTCGACAACATCGAAACAGCCGCTCTGGCAGACGGCGCCGACATCGCTCCCGCACCCCAGAAAACAGAAGAACCCATTGACTACCGCTTCGGCTTCGCCTCGGCAGCGGCGTGGATACTCGACGAGTTCGCCTTTCGCGACGTTGAGTTCGACGATGCAGCAGGCATCGCCTACGGCACCATCACGGTTCTCTCTCAGGCGTGGCTGGATCGTCAGCTTCTGCAGTGGGGCCGTTGGATCCGCTCAATCGACCCGGTGCCCGATCTGGCCAACGCGCTCGGCATTCTGAAGCGCGTTATCGAACAAGGCGAAGCAGGCGAGTACACTGGTGGGGCACGCTGACAATTAAGGAGCATATGTGAGACCCGGAATCTGGCAAATCGTCATCGTCGTTCTGGTGATCGTTCTGATCTTCGGCGCTTCCCGCCTGCCCGGTGTCGCCAAGAACGTCGGCAAGTCGATGAAGATCTTCCGCGACGAAATGAAGGACTTCGGCAAGGACGAACCGAGCGTCTCAGCTCCCAAGGACCCCAGTTCCATCGAATCAAAGAACGCACAGCCCGGCAGCTCTGACAGCGCCGGCGAACAGGCATCGGCGCAGACCGAAGCGGACGACGACAAGCGAAAGTGAGCTCGCGCAAGCGCCTGCCGCTGAAGGGCAATCCGCAGAAGCGGATGAAGCTCCTCGATCATTTCCGGGAGCTTCGCAACAGGGCGATAGTGGCAGCCGTTGCCCTGCTCATTGCCTCGGTTCTCGGCTGGTTCCTCTACGACGACGTTCTCGGTCTTCTGCAGAAGCCGCTGGATGACATTGCAGCAGCGGATGGTAAAACCGCCATGCTCAATTTCGCCGGTGTCGTTTCGCCCTTCGACATGAAGATCAAAATCTCGATCTTCATCGGCATCATTCTTTCTGCCCCTGTGTGGCTCTACGAAATCTGGGCGTTCATCATGCCCGGCCTGCACCGCAAGGAGAAGCTGTACACCATCGGCTTCCTCGGCACTGCGCTGCCGCTGTTCTTAGCCGGCGGTGCCCTTGCATTCTTCGCTCTGCCCAATGCGGTTCGCACAATGGGCGGACTCGTGCCGCAGGGGACCTCGTACATTGTTCCGGCGCAGGACTACCTGTCGTTCGTCACCGTCGTCATCATTGCCTTCGGGGCTGCCTTCGTGCTGCCTGTGCTCATGGTGGGCCTCAATATGCTCGATCTTCTTTCAGCCAGGACCATCCGCCGTTCGTGGCGCTGGCTGGTGGTGCTCGTGTTCGTCTTTGCGGCTATTGCCACGCCCACACCGGATGCCGTGTCGATGTTCTACTTGGTCATCCCGATGCTGTTCATGTTCTTCCTGGCCTGGCTTGTCTGCGCGATCATCGATCGGGGTCGCAAGCGCCGCCGGATCGCCGACGGCACGTGGGTCGAACCGATTGACTGAGTAGACTGAGGGATATGGAATCCAACCTGTCTCCGGCTGACGCATATTCACAGTTTCTTCAGCGCCAGAGCGAAGCGGGTTCACCACTGGAGGCTTTCCGCCGTTCCCTGGACTACGAACTCGATGACTTCCAGCTGCGCGCATGCCGCAGTCTGCAGGATGATCACTCTGTTCTTGTTGCCGCACCCACGGGTGCCGGTAAGACTGTTGTCGCTCAGTTCTCGATTGCGCTGGCTGTTGCCCGCGGAGTGCGTGTCTTCTACACCGCCCCGATTAAGGCTCTGTCCAACCAGAAGTTCAATGAGCTCGTTGAGGCGTACGGGGCTGATCGCGTTGGTCTGCTGACTGGGGATACGAGCATCAACCGCGATGCGCAGATCGTCGTCATGACGACCGAGGTTCTGCGCAACATGATCTATTCGGGCACTGATCTGTCTGAGCTCGGTTTCGTGGTGCTCGATGAAGTGCACTACCTGGGGGACAGGTTCCGCGGACCGGTGTGGGAAGAGGTCATCATCCACCTGCCGGCTCACGTGCTGCTGGTCAGCTTGTCTGCAACCGTGTCGAACGCCGAAGAGTTCGGTGCCTGGCTGGCTGAGGTCCGCGGCACCACCGACATCATCGTGTCCGAACACCGTCCGGTTCCGCTGCACAACCACGTGGCCGTCGGCACTGACCTCATGCCGCTGTTCGCGCCGAACGGCAGGGACATCAATAAGGGTCTCGAGGCGGCTGTCCGCCCGTACTCCGGTTTCGGCTCCCGCCGGGACCGCCGCCGAGGCGGAGCTCGGCACCGCTTCATGCGCCCGGCTCGGGCTGCTGTCATCGCGGAACTCGACAAACTGTCGCTGCTGCCGGCCATTTTCTTCATCTTCAGTCGCAAGGGCTGTGATGAAGCGCTCGATCACTGTTTGGCCGCGGGTCTGGACCTGACCACGAAGAACGAGAAGCGCAAGATCGCTGCTGCCTTGGAAGAACTCGAAGAGTCCCTGGTCGCCGAAGACCTCGGTGTCCTCGGCTTCCGTTCTTTCGCCGCCGGTCTCATGTCCGGTTTCGGCGTCCATCACGCCGGACTCATCCCGCAGTTCAAGGAGCTTGTCGAAAAGCTGTTCGTCGAAGGACTCATGCGGGTTGTGTTCGCAACCGAAACGCTGGCTCTGGGCATCAACATGCCGGCCCGTTCGGTGGTGCTCGACAAGCTCAAGAAGTTCAACGGCGAATCCCACGTGCAGATCACACCGGGGGAGTACACGCAGCTGACGGGCCGTGCCGGCAGGCGCGGCATCGACATCGAGGGGCACGCGGTCACGGTGTGGCATCCTACGATCGAAGTCGCTGACATCGCCTCCCTGGCTTCTAAGCGAACCTACGCGCTCAACAGCCGCTTTGTGCCCACCTACAACATGGCTGCGAACCTGCTTGCCCGCATGACTCACGATGACGCACGGAAGGTTCTGGAAACCTCGTTCGCCCAGTACCAGGCCGACTCATCCGTTGTGGGGCTTGCCAAACGGGTGCGCAAAACGGACGAAGCGCTTGCCGGCTACAGGGAGGCAGCACAGTGCGACCGGGGTGATTTCTCGGAGTACTTCGGCTACCGCCTTTCCATTGCGCAAATGGAGAAGCAGGCGGGCAAGCAGCGCACAAAGCTCAAGCAGCGCGACGTTGTCGAATCTCTGTCGCACCTGCAGTTCGGCAGTGTCATCCTCCTGCCGTCAAGGCTGAAATTCGGCGCATGCGTTGTGCTCAATCCCATGCACAACGACCACACTGGCCTGCGTCTGCCGACCGTGCTCACGAGCGCCGGCAAGGTGTGGCACCTGCGCCCGCACGAAGTCACAGAACCTGCGGTGAGCCTCGGCAAAATCAAAAGCCCGCGAAAGTTCAATCACCGCAATCCACGTGAACGCAACCGCCTGCTCGACATCCTGGATCAGGCCATTGAACAGGGACGCGTCAAAGATCCGGCCACTGTTCAGGTGCGCAAGACCAAGGGCCCTAAGGTCGGTTCGGAGGATGTTGACGCGCTGCGCCAGCAGATGCGCGCCCACCCGTGCCATGAATGCCCCGAACGCGAACAGCACGCCCGGTGGGCCGAAAGGGCACACCGGCTTGAACGCGACCGAGCAAAGCTCACCAGTCAGATAACATCGCGCACCTCGTCAATTGCCGAGGTGTTCGACCGAGTCTGTTCGGTTCTGCGGACCCTGGAATTCCTGCCGGATGACACCGCGATTCTGCGGCGCATCTACGGTGATCGAGACCTGCTGATCGCCATGTCAGTGCGCGCTGGTCTGTGGGAGGGCCTGACAGAGCCGGAAGCTGCGGCTATGGCATCGTGCCTCGTGTATGAAAGCAGGCGCGAACTTCTGACGCACACGCGCATGCCCACTCAGACTCTGCGACACTGCGTGAGCGCTCTGGAAGACCTGTGGCGCACACTGGCAAAGACCGAAAGCGATGCGCACACTGCGATCACCCCTGAACCTGAATCCGGGATTGCCGTGCCGATCTACCGGTGGACCGACGGCAAGAACCTTGCGGCAGCGCTTGAGGGCACCGATATTTCAGCCGGCGATTTTGTCCGCTGGGCAAAGCAGACACTCGACGTTCTGGGCCAAATCGAGAACGTCGTGGGCCCAGAATCGGCGGAGACTATTGCTCGTGCTGCCGACGCTATGCGCCGCGGCGTGGTCATGGACCACTACTGATATCAGCGGCGAATCCGCTTGACCACGGACTCGATGTCGGAACCGAAGGTCGATTCAGCGGCAACATAGGTCCACGTTGACGACGGCCGCTTCATGCCGATGGCCGGCAGGTCGACCCCATCAGAGGTGAATTCGACTTCTTCGAGCACATCCTCGGTGCTTGCCATGACATCTGACCAGAACTGGCCGAACTGCGCCATGGACTCCTTGTTGAACGCCTCGTGCGGGCGCTCTTTTGCCAGTGTGCGCAGGTGGATGCCTTCGCGCAGATCATTCAGAAACGCCAGGTGGGCAACCCAGCGGTCGTCGATCTGGAATAGGAGGATATCGCGCAGCGCTTCACGTACAGCGTCTTCCCCGGCGGTATTGACATCGTCGCGGTCGCTGACTTTTTCCAGCAGTTCGTCAATGCCGTAGTCCTCCGTGAGCACAGCCTCGCGGCGGCTGAGCACCTGTTTTCGCTGCTTTGACATGAGGTCGTTGAAGCGCCGGGTGTCACGGTGGACGCCGGTGTTTTCACCCTCCGCCATGCGCTGGGCGTGTTCGACCAGCTGGGCAGCTTTGCGCGACTGTATGAAGCCGGTTTCGTCGCCTTCTTCGACAAAGCGCTGGATTTCCGGAACGCGGGTGAGCAGTTCGTCTTCCAGGCTGGTGAAGAACACGGATGTTCCCGGGTCGCCCTGACGGCCGGAACGTCCGCGCAGCTGATCGTCTAGACGTGATGAGTCATAGCGGCCGGCGCCGATGACGAGCAGGCCGCCAGCGTCACGGGCCTCGTCGTCGGCTAGGCGAATATCGGTTCCGCGGCCGGCCATCTGGGTCGACACGGTGACAGCACCGGATTCTCCGGCCCGAGCGATGATGTCGGCTTCGCGTGAATCGTCTTTCGCGTTGAGAACTCTCACCTCGATGCTGCGCTGCTTGAGCCTGTGCGCGAGGCTTTCAGATTCAGCCACCGAACGGGTGCCGATGAGAATCGGCCGGCCCTCGCGGTGTTCTTCTAGAACCTGGTCGACAATAGCCCGCTCTTTTGACTCCTGGTACGTGTACAGGCGGTCGGGCTCATCAATGCGGATGACCTCTTCATTGGGCTCAACAGCAGAGATTTCGAGGTTGTAGAACTCTTTGAGGTCATCGCCGACCGCCAGAGCGGTACCCGTCATGCCGCACACGGTGCTGTAGGTCTGGATGAGCTCTTCTACAGTCATCTGGTCGAGGATTTCACCGGAAGAGGAAGCCTTCAGGCCCTCCTTCGCTTCGACTGCGGCCTGCAGGCCATCCGGCCAGCGCTGCAGATCGGCCACGCGGCCGCGGGAGTCTGAAATCAGCTTGATGCTGCCGTCGACAACGAGGTAGTCAACATCCCGGTGGACAACAGCCAACGCGTACAGCGCGAGATTGACGGCCGCCAGTGTCTCCGCATCATCACCGTAGAGGTCCACGTCGAGGGCTTCTTCGACGGCATCAATGCCTGCTTCTGTCAGAGACACCGCCGTGCGGTCGTGCGACAGTTCGTAGTGCTTGCCTGCCTCCAGGCCTGCGACAAGGCGCGTGATGTCGGCATCGGCCTGTTCAACGCTCGCGGTGCCGGCCAAAACCAGCGGGACTCTCGCCTCGTCAATGAGAACCGAGTCAGCCTCGTCGACGATCACGACATCACGCTGGGCAATGCGGGGCGTCTGGCCCTGAGTGAGGAAACGGTCGCGCAGAGTGTCAAAGCCGACTTCCTGCACCGAGGCGTACACGACTTCCTGCGTGTAGGACTTTCGGCGAGACTCTTCCGAATCAGATTCGCCCACCGATGCTGCGGTCACACCCAGCAGGTCGAACAGGGGACGCATCCACTCGACGTCACGGGCAGCCAGGTAGTCGTTGACGCTCACCACGTGAACGGTGCGGCCCTGAAGCGCGTAGCCGGCTGCAGCCATCGCGCCGACAAGGGTCTTGCCTTCACCCGTGAGCATCTGCACGACCATGCCGTCGAGCAAGCCGATGAGGCCTTTCAGCTGTGTGAAGTAGGGCCGTTCGCCCAGCGCCCGGTCAGCAGCTTCTCGCACGAGTGCCGCGTAGCGGGTGAGTGATTCGCGGCGGTCCTCCAGGGTGAACAGCTTCGCTGCGGTTTCTGCCAGTTCTTCATCCGGCAGATCCGCGTACTCATCGCCGTAGCGATCGAGGTCGTTCTGGGCTTTTGCGAACCAGCCGACGCGTTTGTCTGCCTGCGCTCCGGGGCGGCCCAGCAGTCGGTCGAAAAAGCCCATAGTCGTTCCTCTCAGCTTTAGATTTCCAGAGGCCAGTCGGGGTTTATCGTAGCGTGGCGCCCTTTGGAACGCAGAAACTCTTCGAGATCAGCTGCCTGTGCACGCTTCCATTCGATCTGTGCTGCGTGCAGCTCTTCGCCCGATCCAGAAGCCAGCAGCTGATGTTTGTCCGCCATGGCCCACAGAATGCAGCCGGCGGCAGTCGCATCGGCCAGAGCGTCGTGGTGGTTGTCCAGCTCGACGCCCCACACGGCGCACAGGTCTGCGAGCGTCCGCTTGCCCCTGCGGAAACGGTCCACTTCCCGATCAAGGACCAGGGTGTCGAAGATCGGCGGCAGAACATCGGCAACGGGTGTGGGAAGTCCCAAGCGGCGGCGTTCAGCTTCGAGCACCGTGAGGTCGTAGACGATGTTGTGTCCGACAACGCTGCCGCCGCGGCGGCGAATGTTCTCAAGGCAGGCAATCACTTCGGCAACAACGGCGGTGCGGTCTGCTCCGTGCTTACGCGCGTAGTCACTGGTGATGCCGTGCACGCTGCTCGCGGCCTCGGGAATCTCAATTCCCGGATCGGCCAGCCACGTGCGGATCTCCAGCGGCTCGATGCCGCCTTCAACCTTGCCCAGGCGCACACAGGCGGCCGTGACGATGTGCACGGTGTGCGGGTCCAGTCCTGTGGTTTCGAGGTCGAAACCCCACAGTTCGGACGTGGTCCAGGACGGGCCCGTGAAGGCGGGGAGCTGGTTCTTGCTCACCCGTCGGTCAGCAGCCGGCGAGGGGCCTGCGGGTGTCGGCGGCACCTCGCCACCCAGTGTCTTCAGAAGGCGGGCAACGGCCCGGTCTGTGCTCCACTGGGTGCCGAATGCTCGCAGTGCTTCGCGGTTCATGCGCTGCGGCACCGCCGCGGCATCCTGGGCGGCGTACAGGACGTCGAGGTCTTCTAGAACCGTCATGACCTTTTCGGCTCGGCGCACTGCGTCTTCGTTCTCTAGGAGAGCTGCAGCGCGCTTGGGGCTCAGACCGTGGTCTTTTGCTCCGCTGGCTGCCGCACGGAAGAGTTCGTCCAGGCCGCCGTAGCCGGCCAGCAGCTTTGCCGCGGTCTTTTCGCCGATACCGGGAACTCCGGGCAGACCATCGGAAGGGTCCCCGCGCAGGGCGGCCATTTCGCGGTACGGAGCCCCACCCTTAACCCCGTATTCGGTGGGTACATCCGCATATGTCAGCGGTGCCCACTGGCCCTTCGGACGGGGCCGATGCAGCTGGATTCTGCGGTCTTCGCGCAGCACTGAAATGAGGTCTCGGTCGGGGGAGACCACCACCAGTTCGTCGTCTGGGCCCATCTGGGCGGCAAAGGATCCGATGATGTCATCAGCTTCGGTACCCGGGATCTCAAGAACCGGTATCCCCGCCAGTCGGAGGGCTTCGCGGATGAGGGGGATCTGCGGTTTGAGGTCGTCGGGAGTTTCCGATCCCGTCTCTTCGTCCTGTACGCGCTGAGCTTTGTACTCCGGGACGATGGCTGTCCGAAAGGCCGGTCGCCAGTCGCCGTCCATGGCTGCGACGATCCGCGTGGAGCGAAGATCGTCAGCCAGGCCCGCAATTGTGTCCAGCAGGCCGCGCAGAGCCCCGACCGGTGTGCCGTCTGCGGCTGTGATACTCGAGGGCAGAGCGTAAAAAGACCGGTAGTACAGGGCGGGGGTATCGAGAACGACGAGTCTGCTCACGCGGCTCAGCCTACCCGAGCCGCCATCACACGCCGGGGGAACGTCTGCAAGAATCGCAGGGTGGTGAATTTCGTTCTGTACAACGGTGATGTCTACAGCAGTGCCGACCCCTTTGCGACGGCCGCGTCTGTCAGCGGTGACGTCGTGGACTGGGTGGGCGGCGATGAGGCCGCGCAGGCGATGGGCTCTGAGCTCATTGATCTGCACGATGATTTCGCTGCCCCGGCCATGATCACAACGGTCGACCTGCGCAGCGAAGAAGCGACCCCGCGTGATTTTCTTGCGGCTGGAATCGTGTCTGTCCACGCAATCGGCACCGACGAGCAGCTTAGGACCTTCGCAGAGCATGCTGGTCCGCTGCGCGTTGTCGGCTACAGCCTCGACGGCACGGGGGACCGACGTGCTCACGTTGGACTGCCGGACGACCGCCCTGACGCAGCCGTGTATGTCATCCTTGATGACCTCGAAGCCCTGAATAGCTATATCGAGGCTCTGGCAGACGCGGGCTTCAAGCGCCACGCGGCCCGCAATGGCTGGCGCGTGTTCGCCAATGTGCAGATTCCCGAAGACTTCGCAGGCCCGCTCGGCCAGTCGCCCCTTCCGCTCACTGTGGACCCGCGCACTTTTGCCCAGCCGGTCGGTGCTTTGCTGCGCGAGGGCGCACAGGTGAGCTTCGCCTCGTCATGTGAACCGTGGGAGGCCATGCGGCAGGCGATTTTCGCCCCCGGTTCCACCGTCAGCGGTCGTGCAGCGTTCAACTGCCTGACGCGCTTTGCCGAACGTGCGCTAGGCAACTTCGGCGGGGGAGTGATCGCGCCGGGCAGCCGTGCGGACATTGCACGGTGGAAGGTTGAGAACCTGGTTGTTCAGGCTGCTGACGAACGCGTTGCGGCGTGGAGCACAGACCCGCGTTCAGGAACGCCCGGGTTGCCGGATCTGACCCCGGGCACTCCGCTTCCGGAGCTCGTGTCGCTGTGGAGCGCAGGCGAACCGGTCGAACTGGACTCCTGATGCACGTACTCGTCTGCATCCCCACGTACAACGAACGCGAATCGCTGCCGAACACACTGAAGGCGATATTCGAATACTCGCCTGATGTCGATGTTCTGGTCATTGACGACGGTTCCCCGGACGGAACAGCCGACTGGGCTGAAGAGCTCGGCGATGACCGCGTGCACGTTATGCGCCGAACCGAAAAGGCAGGCCTGGGACCGGCCTATGTTGCCGGCTTCACGTGGGCGCTGGCCCACGACTACGACGTTATCTGTCAGATGGATGCCGACGGTTCTCACCGGGGCCGCGACCTGCCTCTGCTTCTCAAAGCCGTACGAGGCGGAGCTGAGTTGGCCATCGGATCTCGCTGGGTGCGCGGGGGAGAGGTGGTCCACTGGCCGCTGAACCGAAATGTGCTTTCCCGCGGAGCCAACCTGTACGCCAATGTGGCGATCGGGCTGCACGTGGCCGACGCGACTGCTGGCTTCCGCGCCTATTCGCGCAATCTGCTGCAGCGGATCGACTTGGCCGGTGTGCAGTCCCACGGCTACGGCTTCCAGATCGATATGACCGTCCGTGCCCGCCGTGCCGGGGCAAGGATTGTCGAGGTGCCCATCATCTTCGTTGAACGTGAGCTGGGAGCTTCGAAGATGTCCGGCAGCATCATCAGCGAGGCTTTCGTCAATGTTGCCCGCTGGGGTCTGCAGCGCCGCAGTCAGCAGGTGCGCAGCCTTCTGCGGCGCTGACTGAACACAGCAAGCGGAAGCCCGGCGGCACCTCGCCAGAAGAACCCGGCCGCAGCCGGGGAAGCAGACCAACAGAAGAGGGCCCGAAGCAGTATTCCTGCTTCGGGCCCTCACACGTTTAAGCGGGCGGGCGGTCAGACCTCGGGGGTCTTCTCGCCGCGGCGAATAGCCAGGCGCTCCTCCAGGATCACCTGGAGCTCTTCCATCGACCGGCGCTCCATGAGCATGTCCCAGTGAGTGCGGGCCGGCTTAGCGTCCTCTTCTTCGACTTCGGACACACCAACGCGCATGCCGATGCCGTGAGTACCGGAATCCCACGTGTCCGGAACATCTGCGTCCGTCGAGAACGGAACTTTGAACCGGTGGCCGTCTTCGCAAACGAATTCGACAAGCTGACGAGGTGCCGGCTCGACACCGACTTCCGATTCCAGGGACCGGGAGCCAAGCTGGGTGCCCCGCAGGCTGCGTTCGCTCATGTGACTGAACCTCTCACTCGGTGGGCGGGTATTCAAGCAGACAACAAGTCTAACGCCGCCGAGTATTCCAGGCACACACGACCCGTTAAGGCCAAGGTGCCACAATCACATGTATGAACGACGCCCCGCGCACGCACCGCGAACCGATCGAACCCGACGGCGTGTGGACAAAAGAAGAACAGTCCAGCTTCAAACGCGCCCATATGACGTATCTAAAAGCGCGCACACGCGCTGAGCGCACGGCACAGTCAGTGTCCAAGTTCGCCGGCCAGGCGAAAACGGCAGGGGAGAGGCTCAAGAGCGCCGGATCAGCTGCAGCGCGCACAGCAAAAACAGCCGCGGGTGCAGCAGCCGTTGACGGAGGACTCATCGATAGGGTCAGCGACAGCATTGATACGACGGTCGAACGCATAGGAAAGATGAGCGGAGCTTCAACCGACGGTGTGAAGAGCGGAATTGCCGGAGCGCGCACGAAAGCTAAGTCTGCCGCGCGGCGTTTTTCCGGCACAGATCACAACGAGGACCGCGCGTAGAGCTTGCCTCGTAACCTGTTTGTTACCTAAACTTGCCTCTCGTTACAGATTCGCAACGAGAGGTGACACTGTGCCGAAGGCTTCGAAGACCCTGCGGGCATCCGACATTCTGCGCGCCAGCCGCCGACGTCCGGTTCTTGCAGCCATCGCGGTTCCAACTGCCGCAGCAGCTGCGATTACGGCTGCCGGTTTCGCCGCCGCTCCCGGAGCTGCAGAAGAACCTCAGGCCTTCGAAAGCAAGGCAGCACCCGAAGCAACGACAGACGACACTGCCGACAAACAGCGGAAGGACGCCCAGGCAAAGGCCGAAAAGGAACAGAAGAAGGCTTCCGGTTCCATGACCCTGCCCGAACCCGAAAAGTCCGAATCGGACGCGGGGGAGAAGGCCAACAGCTCCTCTGGCAAGGGCGGATCAAGCAAGAGCGCGTCCAGCAAGTCTGAACCAAAGGCCAACACCAAGGCATCCGGATCGGGTGGCACGTGCAAGGCCTCGTACTACTGGCAGGATCAGATGACCGCCACCGGTGAGCGTTTCAACACAAACGACCTCACTGCCGCGCACAAGTCACTGCCGTTCAACAGCCGCGTAAAGGTGACGAACAAGGCAAACGGCAAGTCCGTCACGGTTCGCATCAATGACCGCGGACCGTACGTTGCAGGCCGTTGCCTCGACCTTTCGACCGCGGCAATGAAGGCTGTTGGCGGAACAGGAGCCGGCGTCATCACTGTTTCCTACCAGGTGCTGTAAACCGCCCTTTCGGGAACGTGCTCAAACACACCCCAGCTCCGTTACCTTTCCGTTACGAATTGATATAGCATTGCGTTATCGTTCCGAAACTTTCATCTGCGATTGGAAGATCTGTGAGCAAACACCGCGCTGAAGGCACCAAGGCCTCCGGAAGCATTTTTGACCTCTTTCGCCGTTCGTCCAAGCGTGGGCGCTACGCGAGCGAACCGAAGTCTGCCGCTGGAGTTCTCGCCTCTGCAGGCCGCCGCCCGGTCCTGGCAGCAATTGCCGTACCGACCGCAGCTGCGGCAAGCATCGTTGCAGCCGGCTTTGCTGTAACGCCAAGCGCAGAAGAAGAACAGACCCAGTTCACCCAGAATGCGGCTCCGGCAGCAGACGCACCCGACACCTCGGCTGCCGAAAAGGCTGCCAAGGACGCCGAAAAGCAGCAGAAAGACAGCGCGCGCTCTCTGTCCGTCAAGGAAGAAGAGCCGGCTGAAGACACCCAGTCGGGCAGTGCAGGCAGCTCGAACTCCGCGGGCAGCTCCGGCAAGTCCGGCAGTACCTCCAAGAAGAGCGGCAACAAGGCCGGCTCAGGTGCCGCTGCCAGCGACAGCGGCAAGCCGAAGAACACAAAGGCATCGGGCAAGGCCGGTTCGTGCCCAGCTTCGACCTACGGCCAGGGTGACGGTTTCCATGGCAGGCAGACCGCCAACGGCGAACGGTTCAACCGCAACGCAATGACCGCAGCACACAAAACGCTGCCGTTCAACAGTCGCGTCAAGGTCACGAATACAAGCAACGGAAAGTCTGTCACCGTCCGCATCAATGACCGCGGACCGTACCACGGCAATCGCTGCCTGGACCTTTCCACCGCCGCAATGAACCAGATCGGCGGCGACGGAGTCGCTACCGTCAAGTGGCAGGTTCTCTGACATAACGCATACAGAAAGCGGCGCAGCACAGTGCGCCGCTTTCTGTATGTCATGGCAGGCTAAGCGCAGTGTGCGCTGTGTCCGGCACAGCAAGCAGACAATCCGGTGTGAGCTCAGAGACTTCGCCAGCGAAACAGTCCTGTGACGCCATCTTTGCCATAAGCGCCGATAATATACATTATGTTAAGTAAAGATTGAGAGGCCGCTTCCCCGATGTCGATGACAGTCATCACCGTGCTCCTCGCAGGCTCTCTCGCCGCCGGATGGATTGACGCCGTTGTCGGCGGTGGCGGACTCATTCTGCTGCCGCTCATCATGATCATGGCTCCGGGACTGACGAACGCTCAGGCACTTGGCACCAACAAGCTCGCCGCGGTTTTCGGCACAACGAGTGCCGCCATTACTCTCGCTCGCCGCGTTCCAAACGCTCTTGGCGCTCTGCGCTGGGCTCCCCTGGCTCTGGTCGGCGCGGCCATCGGCGCGCTCATCGCTGCCAGCGTTGATCAGCACATCATGCGGCCGATCATCATCGTCGTCCTCGTTGCCGTCGGCTTCTTCGTCCTGCTGCGCCCATCCTTTGGCCGTGACAGCGAGCCGCGCATTATGTCAAAGCGCTCGTGGACAGCAGGTGCAGCGATCATTCTGGCCATCGGCATCTACGACGGCGCATTCGGGCCCGGCACCGGCCTGTTCTTCATCATGTCTCTCACGGCGCTCATGCGCGGAGATTTTATGACAAGTGCAGCCTGGGCGAAGGTCCTCAACGTCGCTACCAATCTCGGCGCGCTCATTGTGTTCGGGCTGCGCGGTGATGTCCTGTGGCTGCTGGGCCTGGGCCTCGCCGTAACGAACATCATCGGCGCCCGCATTGGCGCGCGCATGGTGCTCGGTCGCGGCGCCGGCTTCGTCCGCATCGTGATTCTCTGCGTTGTCGTCATCATGGCGGGCAAACTCACCTACGACCAGTTCTTCGCCTGAGCCGCTCCCCTGGCTTACCTACACTCACAATAGTCGGTGCGACCATATTGCCAGTCGCCATCGGCGCACTGATCTCATCGATCCGCCCTCCAACCGCACCAAAGTCGGCTCCAAGTTCCGGCGGACACTGTAAGCGTAAGCCATCACAAACGTGGATAGTACGTGAAAGCCGAAAACCCGGTCGACCAGCACAACGATTTCGCTGACAACTACGGTCGTAAGGTCGTAACGCCCGGGCTTGAGGACCCTCGCAACTCAGAAAACTTCGGCAGGTGGTGGCATCGCTGTCCTACCCCTTCGACAAAGTCTGGGACCGGAAACTCAACTCGTATCATCGTCGCGGATAGCTAACTGGGACCCATCCACCCTTGTGGATACACATTTTTGCAGGCTTACTAACCGGTAAGTATCGGAATCACGGATTCGTTCACCGCACTGCGGTCTGAGCAACGCGGATGACTACGCTTTCAGCAGGGTATTCCATTGTCGCGAGAGCTGTCGTATTCTCGGGTGACAATTCAGACGTTGAGGCGATGGGATATAAGGAGGCCGCAGCTTGGCAAAATTAAGCAATCATGGCCCTCGACATAGCCCCGTGTGCCGTGAACATCCGGAGGTGAAGAGTTCATGATTCCGCAAAGAAGAATTGTGTGGACGTTTGTGTCTGCACTAGCAACGGGCGCGTTTGTGGCGAACATGGTCCTGCCCGTGCAAGCAGAAGGCGTGCAGGTCCGAGATGCTGAGTACACGCTCGACGCACTGTTCAGACACGATCTTGTCATCGGTGGTATGGACTCCGTAAAGAGTTTGACACGTAACGGTACGCCAAGTTCCGACATCGAAGATGGGGTGCAAATAGGCACATTTAAAGGCGATAAAACAGTGATCGTCGACGCTTCTCTCGCGGCGCATGGAGCACTCGCGGTAGTCGACACAGAGCAAGTTGATCTTTCCTGGGAGGGCGTCGACACCATACGAAGGTATGCCGTGTTTCGCGACAACGAACTGCTTGCAGAAACGTCTGAACGGTCTTTCCGAGACTCGAACACTTCGCCAGGCGCAATTTATCACTATCGTGTGGAGACCGTTGTCCCTGAGGGGACAGCTCTTCCTACCTCCGAAGAGGCGACAATTCATGGATTCGACGTCATCGTTCCTGACTCCCCGGACCTAGTGGCAGAGGCAGCGGAATACAACACCAAAATTAATGCAATGGCCGCGCGTAAGGGATCGACTGTGCGATATCGGACATTCATTCCGCAGGCAAAGCTCAGCGCACCGCTAGTAGGTTGCGGTAGCTACCGCAGTCTGAGCGGGTACAAATTCGGTGGGGATAACCGGGGCTACAATGCCAGTTCTGGGACGTCTCGCACGAGTATGACTGCGAATGTACGGTGGGACGGCCGTGGGCTCGTTAGCAGTTCCAATAAAATAGGCGCAACGAAAGTATACAATTCCAAGGGCAAGCTTGTAGCTACGAAGACGGCATCTACCAAGGACATGTCGATTAAGCAACTCGGAAAGACAAAGTCAGCTGTCGATCTTCGCTTCAGGTTAAAAGCGGGAAACCCATTTTGCAAGCACAACTCGATTCAGGGCGCTTTTACGATCACGGTCACTAAAAATGGCTCCTACAGGATTATTTCTGGCAGCCATCGTCAAATGCCGAATCACGAGGTGTATGTATCCTCAACCACCGGTAAGTGGAAGACTGTCTACAAGCGAAAGTACGCAAGTGCTGCGTGCCTGGTTCGTTGGGCCTGCCCAGAGGCGCAGATGGTGGGTTATGGAAACTATTGATCGACCGCACAGCTCTGGGCTATCGGCGCGACGCCGTTTCATTATGGTCAGTGCTCTGGCGGGCGGATTCGCACTACAGGTACTTTACAGCTTTGGGTTCGCCGCGTATCTGAACATCCCGGAGGGCCACCGATGGCCGCCTGTCGTTGCCGCCGGTCTCATGACCCTGGTCGTCGCAGTCGGCACCTGGGGACGCGAAAGAGAAATGGCTCGCATCGCCAAAACTGCCACCATTGCGGCCATTGTGTTCATTCTCTCGAACGCCCTGCTCGCACAGATCGATGCCTTAATTCAGGCCCAGATTCACATGAGCGTGAGCCATGCAGTGAGCGATATATTCATGAGGATTTTCTACTTCTTCATTCTCACGGGCGAAGCATGGTCATCGTTCTTCATCTCGATGGTTGTAGCAGCCCTCGTCACTGAGTAGATCACCAGACATGCATCACCCGTCGGCGAATGGAATCCAAATCCAGCCTTCGCGCAGCGCCGTCTGCCTTTGCTCTTCCGGCGGCCCATAAGCTTTGCCCGTCACCACCGTGTGCGCTGACACAGCGGCGAGAACAGCATCGAGCGCATTGTCATCTGCCACACAGAGATCTGCGTGCTCGTCACTCATGACGAGGCGGAGGGACCTCAGAATCTCTTCTCTCACCTGGGCGCCCGCCGCGCCTTTGTATCCACGGTGCTTAAGCCCGTGTTGGAAGAGGAAACCTGCCGGATAGACCTCGCAGATCCGCCCTGAACCATCGCGCGCCGTGTCGATCCCCAATAGCTTCAGCTGCGCTTCAATGCCGCTCCACCGCAGTGCCGGATATGCGATCCTGTCAGTTGACACACTCAGCGGGCGCAGACCGAAATCGTCCTTGAGGACCCTGTCCGTCATACGGAGAACCGCCTCTGTCCGCCAGTCAGCACACTGCTGCGGCCCACCAGCGTGGTGAGCACTGACCAGGTCAACGAACCTGTCCGGCCAGCCGAGCGGCACATCGACCCCGGTCTTCACCGACTGCCGGATGGCTTCGATGATGGCGCTGTCGTCAGCACCGACCTCGAGCTGCTCAACTCGAAGCGCTGAGGAGTCAGCAGACACAACCGCAAGACCTGTCTGGGCAGTCTGTGAAGCCAGGTCGACCCCAGCAATAAACACTGTCATTGCTTCTGCGCCATGTACGTCAAACACATGTACGGAAGATCAAACGGCTCACTCACCGGATGTTCTTCGGTCAAATAGCCGCGCAGGTTGCCCTCGACACGCGCGCGGACCGTGTCATTTGAGCGCAGCCAGTACGTACGCGTTGCTGTCAGCGCAACCGTGTCGTCAATCGTCATCGGCACACTGAACTCATCAATGCGCGCTTCGACCGTACCGAAACCTGCTCGAAGCTCGGGCCGCCACTGCGGGCGATAGACATCACCGGCGTGCATGATGCGTGACAGTCGTAGAACCCAGTCAACCCGCACATCGAGCTGGTTGAGAACTATGGCCGCCACTCCCCCGGGTTTGAGAACCCTCGCGAACTCCGCTGAGGCCGCCTCGGCATCAAACCAGTGCCACGCTTGAGCAGACACTACGAGGTCGAACGATGCATCAGCAAAGGGCAGCTGTTCTGCCCGAGCGGTTGTCGACGGCAGAGGGTTGATCTCCAAGAGCGCCGAGTCCGGATCGGCTGCGTGAACGTCAAAGCCACGCGCCGCAAGCGCCCGACCGTATTTCCCGGTACCGGAACCAACGTCGAGCACCCGAAGTCCCGCAGGATCAGCGGGCACCTCTCCCCCGTCCTCGGCGGCTGCTGCAGCCAGTGCGCGGTCAGAGACAGCGCGAACGGCCGTATCGGGATAGCCGGGTCGAATGCGCTCGTACTCGTATGCCGAAGCACCGAACAGAGTGCCGCGTCCTTTAGCATCGCGGCGAATCTTCGGGCTTGCCATCAGGCCTCAGTCAGAATGAATTCCGCCCCGGCGTCCTCGACAGTTTCACGGATCGCCTGCACCATGCCGTCCGAAATGGGAATGCCGTTGACGGAGCGATCCTCGACCGAGCGGTGCTCAGGATCACCGGCAACCTGCACGGGTTCGTCCGGGTCAACGGGCTCCATACCGCGCAGGGTGTCCCGCAGAACGCGTGCGTACTCTTCGGCGTCCGCACCTTCTCCGAATGCGCGAGGATCAATCGCCAAGAAGAAGTAGCCAATCGACTGGCGTCCGGCAACATCACCCGGCTGGTCGGAACCGGACAGGGCAGCCGAGAGCAGCTGCACCATCGTGGCAAGCGCGTAGCCCTTGTGCCCACCGGCGCTGTTGCCGCCAACCGGAAGAAGCCCAATGTCGGAGCTTTCCGGGCTCAAAAGAGCGTTGTAGACCTCCATGCCGTCCGTGACAACCTCACCATTGCCGTCAGTTGCCCATTCACCGGCGAGAGGCTCATCCGCGTAGGCGTAGACCTTGACCTTGTTGCCGGGCACAACGGTGGTGGCCATGTCAACGAAAATGGGCTCTTCGTCCTTCACTGGGTGTGCGAAGGCAATCGGATTCGTTCCCATGAGCGCATGCTTGGCCCCGGTCGGCTTCTGCATGGCCGAGCGCGTCGAACACGTGGCAATGCCCACCATGCCCCTGCGAGCAGCTCGCAGGACATACTGTCCGGCAGCCCCGAAGTGATTCGCATTGCGCACCGACCCGATGCCCACTCCGAACTTCTCTGCTGCTTCGATTGCTGCGTCCATCGCGCGCACGCTCACCGGATGACCGAAGCCATGGTCGGCGTTAAAAACCGAAACCGCACCGAACTGGTGAACCAGGCGCTGTTCGGCCTTTTCATTCAGGGTGCCGTCGGAGATCTCCTGCCAGTACAGGGGAAGCATCGAAATGCCGTGGGAGTCGACTCCCGACAGGTCGGTGGCAAACATGATCTCTGTGCACACCTGCGCCTGGTCTTCTGCCAGTCCAAAGGCTTTCAGCCCAGTGAAGATCTGCTCTTTGACGGACTGCGGGGTGTAACGACGCATAGGAGGCCTTCCTCAGCTGGGGTTGATTCAAGCGGCACACGTGCCGTGTGTGTCGGTTCGCTGCGACCCAGCCTATCCGGTGTCTGCGGCGTACCAATGGGAGCCTAAAATGAACCGAGAGTGTATATATCCTGGGTTTTCTTCTTAAGAACCAGAAAGGCCATGATGGACGTTTCCCTTGAGCAGGCACAGGCTGACTACCGCGCGTTCGCCGCTCGCGGCCTCAATCTCGACATCACCCGAGGCAAGCCGGCACCCGAACAGCTTGACCTGTCGGCTGATCTGCTGACGAACGTCACGGGTGACGACTTCACCTCGCCTTCGGGAATCGACACGCGCAACTACGGCGGCCTTGACGGACTGAAGGAACTCCGCGAAATCTTCGGTGAGCTCTACAAGGTGCCCACCGAGCAGATCTTGGCGCAGGGTTCGTCATCTTTGACGCTTGAGTACATGACCCTGGACTTCGCCAAGCGCTACGGCACCCCCGCAGGTGCCCCGTGGACGAACGCCAAGATCCTCTGCCCCGTTCCCGGCTACGACCGCCATTTCCAGTTGGCAGAAGCCCTCGGCTACGAGCTCATCGCAATCCGCACGGACGATGAAGGACCCGTCATGGACGACGTCCGCCGCTATGTGGCAGACCCAGATGTCCGCGCCATGTGGCTCGTACCCATGTACTCCAACCCGACCGGCACATCGATCAGCGAAGCCAGGGCCCGCGAACTCGCTGAAATCAAGGCGGCAGCAGACGACTTCACCCTCCTGTGGGACAACGCCTACGGCCTGCACCACCTGTCAGATGACAACCAGGCACCCATGGTCGACATCCTGTCCCTGTGCGCCGAAGCAGGCCACCCCGACCGCCCCTGGATCTACGCCTCGACATCGAAGATGACCTTCGCCGGCGCGGGTGTGGCGTTCTTCGCCAGCTCCCCCGCCGTCATCGAGTGGTACCGCACCCACATGGGGGCCGCCATGATCGGCCCGGACAAGATCAACCAGCTGCGCCACCTGCGGTTCTTCCGCGATGCCGACGGCGTTCGCGAACACATGCGCCGCCACGCCGAGATCATCCGCCCGAAGTTCGAAGCCGTGCTCACCGCGCTTGAAAACGGTCTGAGTTCCGACATCGCGTCATGGACGCAGCCGAACGGCGGCTACTTCATCACCCTGCGCGTCCCCAACGGCACCGCCTCAAAGGTTGTGAAGTACGCGGCCGAAGCCGGTGTAGCTCTCACCCCCGCAGGCTCCACCCACCCGCACGGGCTTGACCCCAACGACGCCTACATCCGGATCGCGCCCTCAATGCCGAGCCTCGAAGACGTCACCGCCGCAGCCGAAGGCCTGGTCGCCTGCGTGCGCCTGGCCGCAGCCGAACTCGGCTGAACCCTCCCCCCAAGAAAGAACGAGGCGGAGCTCACTTTGGTGAGCTCCGCCTCGTTCGTTCTGTTCCCCAATCAGCGGTAGTCGTAGAAACCGCGGCCGGACTTCCGACCGAGCAGTCCCCCGTCGACCATGCGCGACAGCAGGACCGGCGGCTTGTCGGCGGCAGCACCGGTTTCTTCATAGATCGACTGGCCGACGAACAGGCACGTGTCCAGCCCGATGAGGTCAGCAAGCGTGAGCGGACCCATGGGGTGGGCGGCACCGTTCATCATGCCGTTGTCAATGTCTTCCTTCGTCGCGTGACCGGCTTCGTACATGCGGATGGCGGCGAAAAGGTACGGGATGAGCAGAGCGTTGACGATGAAGCCGGGGCGGTCGTCCGAGCGGATGGGCTTCTTGCCCAGAACGTCAATCGAGAACTTCTCAATCGTGTTTGCAACCTCCGGATCAGTCAGCACGGAGCTGATGATTTCGACAAGCGGCTGCACCGGTGCGGGGTTGAAGAAGTGCAGACCGAGAACCCGCTCCGGACGTGAGGTCACCTGCGCGAAGCGGATGATCGGCATGGACGAAGTATTGGACGCAAGAATCGCGTTCTTGTCGGTGACGATGCCGTCGAGTTCAGAGAAGATCGACTTCTTGATCTCTTCGTTTTCACTGGCGGCTTCGATGACCAGCTGACGGTCGGCCATGGCCTGCAGATCAGTTGTGAAGGTCAGGCGGCCGAGAGCCGCGTCGGCGTCTTCCTGGCTGAGCTTGCCGCGCTCAACGCCCTTGGCGAAGGACTTTTCGATCCGGCCGCGGCCGGCTGCGACAGCTTCGTCGCTGATGTCCCGGACGACGACGTCCAGACCCGAACGAGCGAGGACCTCGGCAATGCCCGAGCCCATGAGGCCGGAGCCGATGACACCTGCTTTCGTGATTTCCATTATTCTCCTTTCGAAGACGAAAGGCGGCGACCCCTTACGGGCCGCCGCCGATTTCAGCTGCCGAACCAAGCGGAATTGCGAATCTGCTTCATCGCCTCTTTCCGCCGTGGCCCGGGCAGTGTCTGAACGTACACAACGCCGTTCAGGTGGTCTGTTTCGTGCTGGAGCATCTGCGCGAACACCCCATCACCGCGCAGTTCGACCGGGTTGCCGTCAGCGTCGAAGCCCTTCACGGCCGCATATTCCCAGCGAGGGGTGGGAAACTGCAGACCCGGGATCGACAGGCAGCCTTCGCCGATGTCGCGCTTCTCGCCCGACGTTTCGATGATCTCGGGGTTGAAGATCGCACCGGTGCGGCCGTCGACGTCATAGCCGAAGGCTCGAAGGGCAACCCCAATCTGGGGCGCTGCCACGGCGGCACGGCCGTCGGGCAGCGACGAGTCGATGAGGTCTTGCGCCAGCGCCCGAGTTGCCGGCCCGAATTCGGTGACGGGCCGGCACTCAGTGCGCAAGACGGGATCTCCGAAGAGCCTGATGGCTCGTTCAGCCATCGATGACCACCACGAGGTCGCCACCCTCAAGCTGCGCGACAGGTTCGATGGCCACACGCGACACGGTGCCGTCGATCGTCGCCGTGATGGAGGCTTCCATCTTCATCGCTTCGATCGTGGCGACCGTCTGGCCTGCCTTGACCTTGTCGCCTTCGGCAACCTGGAGGGTGACGACACCCGCGAACGGGCTGGCCACGTGACCCGGGTTGGATTCGTCGGCGCGTTCTGCAACCGCGATGTCAACGTCAACCGAACGGTCGCGGATCGACAGCGGGCGCAGCTGGCCGTTGAGCGTTGCCATGACGTTGCGCATACCCCGTTCATCCGGCGAGGAGATCGCCTGGATGCCGACGAGCAGAGCCTTGCCCTTTTCGATGACGACGGAGTGTTCGTGACCTTCACGCACGCCGTACAGGAATTCGTTCGTCTCCAGCACCGACAGGTCGCCGTACTGGTCGATCATGCGGCCGTATTCCTTGGTCGGCTGCGGGAACAGCAGACGGTTGAGCGTGTCCTGGCGGGTCTTGCCGGGCTCGCGCAGGAGCTCAGCTTCGTGCGCCTCAAGGTGCTCAGCAGGCTTGACGTGCTTGCGGCCTTCCAGCGCCTTGGTGCGGAACGGCTCGGGCCAGCCTGCCGGCGGGTCGCCGAGGTCACCGCTGAGGAACCCGATGACGGAGTCCGGGATGTCGAAGCTCTGGGGGTTCTCCGCGAATTCCTTGGGGTCGGCGTTGACTGCGACGAGGTGCAGTGCGAGGTCGCCGACAACCTTCGAGGAGGGAGTCACCTTTACCAGGTGGCCCAGGATCTTGTCGGCTGCTTCGTACATGAGCTCGACTTCTTCGAAGCGCTCGCCCAGGCCGAGTGCAACTGCCTGCTGGCGCAGGTTCGACAGCTGGCCGCCGGGGATTTCGTGGCGGTAGACGCGACCCGTCGGTCCCGGCAGACCGGATTCGAACGGCTTGTAGACGTTGCGCACGGCCTCCCAGTACGGTTCGAGGTCCTGCACGTTGGCCAGGTTGAGGCCGGTGTCGCGCTCGGTGTGCTCGAGGGCTGCCACGAGTGCCGACATGGGCGGCTGGCTCGTGGTGCCGGCCATCGATGCGGAGGCTGCGTCAACAGCGTCCACGCCGGCTTCCGATGCGGCCAGGAGGGTGGCCAGCTGACCGCCGGCGGTGTCGTGGGTGTGCAGGTGCAGCGGCAGGTCGAACTCGCTGCGCAGCGCGGTGACCAGCTTGGTGGCTGCGGCGGGGCGCAGCAGGCCTGCCATGTCCTTGATTGCGAGGACGTGGGCGCCGGCTTCGACGATCTGCTCTGCAAGGCTCAGGTAGTAGTCGAGGGTGTAGACCTCTTCCTTCGGGTTGAGAAGATCCGAGGTGTAGCACAGCGCGACTTCGGCCACTGCCTTGCCGGTGCCGCGGACAGCCTCAATTGCCGGGCGCATCTGTTCGACGTCATTGAGGGCGTCGAAGATGCGGAACACGTCGATGCCGGTGCGGGCGGATTCGTCGACGAAGGCGTCGGTCACTTCGGTCGGGTAGGGCGTGTAGCCGACGGTGTTGCGGCCGCGCAGCAGCATCTGGAGGTTGGTGTTCGGCATGGCCGAGCGCAGCTTCTCCAGACGTTCCCACGGGTCTTCCGCGAGGAAGCGCAGCGCGACGTCGTAGGTGGCGCCGCCCCATGCTTCTACCGAGAGCAGTTCGGGCAGCATCCGGGCGATGTACGGTGCGACAGCTTCGAGGTCACGGGTGCGCACACGGGTCGCCAGAAGCGACTGGTGGGCGTCACGGAACGAGGTGTCAGTCACCTTGAGTTCCTTGGCATCACGCAGAGCCTTTGCCCAGCCCTCGGGGCCGAGTTCCAGGAGGCTGTTGCGCGATGACGCGGGTGTTTCTTCGGAAAGTTCCAGCTGCGGGAGCTTTTCAGAGGGCTTGAGGTCAACCGGTGACGGGCCGTAGGGCTGGTTGACGGTCACGTCGGCGAGGTATTCGAGGACCTTCGAACCGCGGTCAGCGCCCACGCGTGCTTCCAGCAGGTGGGGACGCTCTTCAATGAAGTTGGTCGACAGGTCACCGCGAATGAACGCGGGGTCGTCGAGAACAGCCCGGAGGAAGCCGATGTTCGATGCGACACCGCGGATGCGGAATTCGGCAAGTGCGCGACGCTGGCGGTTGACCGCAACGTCGTACGTGGCACCTCGTGCGGTGCACTTGACGAGCATCGAGTCGAAGTGGGCCGAAACCTCGGCACCCGCGTAGACGGTGCCGCCGTCCAGCCGGACACCCGCACCGCCGGCCGAACGGTACGCGGTGATCGTTCCTGTGTCCGGGCGGAAGGAGTTTGCGGGGTCTTCCGTAGTGATGCGGCACTGCACGGCCGCACCCTTGTAGCTGATCTTGTCCTGAGTCAGGCCGAGTTCTTCCAGGCTTGTGCCCGCGGCAATGCGCATCTGCGCCTGCACGAGGTCGACATCGGTGATCTCTTCCGTGATCGTGTGCTCAACCTGGATGCGCGGGTTCATTTCGATGAAGGCGAACTTGCCTGCGCGCGGGCCGGCGGTTTCCAGCAGGAACTCGACGGTTCCGGCGTTCTGGTAGCCGATCGAACGGGCGAACTGCAGCGCAGCGTCGTGCATTGCGCTTGCGATTTCCGGGTCGAGGTTCGGCGCGGGGGCGATTTCGACGACCTTCTGGTGGCGACGCTGGATAGAGCAGTCGCGTTCGAACAGGTGAACGGCGTTCGAGTCGTTGTCAGCCAGAACCTGGACTTCGATGTGGCGGGGCCGCTGAACGGCCTGCTCAATGTAGACGGTCGGGTTGCCGAACGCACCTTCGCCTTCGCGCATGGCGATCTTTGCGGCCTCAACCAGTTCGGTGCGGTTGTCAACACGGCGCATACCGCGACCGCCGCCGCCGGCAACTGCCTTGACGAACAGCGGGAACTCCATGTTCTCAGCGGCTTCGAGCAGTTCGTCGAGGTCAGTCGATGCCGGGGTTGCATCGAGCGTGGGAACTCCCGCTTCGCGTGCTGCGGCGATGGCCTCAACCTTGTTGCCGGCCATCTGGAGCACATCGGCACGCGGGCCGATGAAGGTGATTCCCTCGCGGTCGCAGGCACGAGCAAGTTCCGGGTTTTCCGACAGGAACCCGTAACCGGGGTAAACGGCGTCTGCTCCGGATTCCTTGGCCACGCGAATGATCTCGTCGACGTTGAGGTACGCCCGAACCGGGTGCCCTTCGTCTCCGATCATGTACGCTTCGTCAGCCTTGAGGCGGTGCTCCGAGTTGCGGTCTTCGTAGGGGAAGACGGCGACTGTGGACGCGCCGAGTTCGTAGGCTGCGCGGAATGCGCGCACCGCGATTTCACCGCGGTTGGCTACCAGGACTTTCTTGAACATCAGGCAAGCTCTATTCCGGTTGTGCCCCTTAAAGGGCGGCCTCCAGTTTGTGTCTGAACTACTGTACCGAATGCGGTAGTGATCTCCGTCATGCGGCTTGCACAGGTCTATGTCCGTGCCACCCTCTACGCTTGTGCCCATGCGGATCCTTCACACTTCGGACTGGCACATCGGACGGACGTTCCACGGCATGAACACCGTTCCGCACTTCCTTGAGTACGCCGACTTCCTCATTGAGACCATCAAAAGCAGCTCGGCTGATGTGCTGCTTGTCTCCGGCGATGTCTTCGACCGGGCCGTTCCGCCGCTGGACGCTCTGGAGGCCTACGAAACCACGATGGCTCGGGTCTTAGACACCGGTGCAGTCGCAGTGTTGACCAGCGGCAATCACGACTCCCACCAAAGGCTGGGGGTCGGCCGCCGACTCATGGAATCCTCCGGGCTGTACATTCGCACGTCCCTTTCCGACATTGAACGACCCGTTGTGCTCGGCGACGACGGCGACCGCACAGTCGTATACGGAATCCCCTACTTGGAGCCTGCCCTCGTCAGCGGCGTCTTCGACACCTCGCGCACACACAGCGCAGTTCTCAATGCAGCAATAGGGCGCATACTCGCCCACCGTGCGCAGCACTGTCCGGACCACACGGCGATCGTCATGGCACACGGATTCATCGCCGGTGCCGAACCCAGCGATTCCGAAAGATCAATTGAGATCGGAGGTGTGGGCAGGGCGGAAGCGGACCTCTTCACGTGGGCTGACTATGCCGCCCTCGGCCACCTGCACCGCCCACAGACCGTCGCACCGAACGTGCGGTATTCGGGTTCGCCCCTCCCCTATTCCTTTTCCGAGGCCGGCACAAACAAGCTCATGTGGCTGTACGACACCCGGTCCGGAGCGATCGATTCTGTGACGATCCCCGAGATCCTTCCGATCGCTTCTCTTACGGGCAGCGTCGATCAGCTGCTGGTAAAAGCACCCGTTTACCAGGACCACGCGGTCGAGGTGCGGCTGACCAACACCACGGTCCCGCAGGGCGCTTTGGACTCACTCCGGAAAGCATTTCCGCAGCTGCTCAGCGTCCAGTGGATCAACCTCGTGCAGACTACGGCGCCACGGGGCAGGAAAAAAGAGACTATTGACGACGCCGAGGTGTTCGCGCAGTTCTGCAGAGCAGCCGCCGGTCGACCCCCTTCGGAATCCGAACGTGAACTGTTCGCCAACGCGATGCAGTGGGCTCAGGAGCGGACTCGATGAAATTCCACACGCTGTCCGTGGAAGGCTTCGGTGCCTTCAGCCAACGCCAGACGGTCGACTTTGACACCCTTGCCGACGACGGCCTGTTCCTCATTTCCGGCCCCACGGGGTCGGGCAAGACCACCATCCTCGACGCTGTCACGTTTGCCCTGTTCGGCCGTGTTCCCGGTGTGCGCAATGATGCAGGCGAACTGCGTTCCACCTACGCCGGTCCCGACACGCCCACGACCGTCGTGCTCGATTTCACAGCGGACGGACGCAGGTGGAAAGTTGAACGCAGCCCAAGCTACGACCGACCAAAACTGCGCGGCGAAGGCACGACGAAAGAAAAGCCGCGGGCATATCTGTTTGAACAGCGCGGTAAGGATTGGACGCCCGTGGCTTCCGGCAGCCGCCAGGTGGGCGAAGCCCTCGCACCGGTCATAGGCCTCACAGCAGAGCAGTTCACCAAAATCGTGCTGCTCCCCCAGGGAGAATTCACGGCCTTCCTCAGAGCTGACACAGCTGAGCGAGAACCCCTGCTGCGCAAGCTGTTCGGAACAGAGCGCTTCAGCTCCGTCGAAGACTGGTTCCAACAGCGGTCACAAGACGCAAGGCAGAAACTCGACGACATCATGCGGCACCGCTGCGATGTCATGAAGACCGCAGCTGAACAGTGTCTCGACCGCCTGGCAGTGCCAGACGACCAACGGCCGGGATTCGTTGACGTCGTCGCTTTTCTGGCTGCTGCGAAAACAGCTGCAGTCGAGCACGCAGAAACAGCGACCATCGCTGCCAGAACCGCTGATGAAAGCCTTGAGCTTCACAACAACCGTGCCCAAGAACTGAAAAGCGCCGCCGTAAAATCCGAGGCTCTCGAAGAGCACCGGCGGTTGGAAGCTGAGCATGAGAACCAGCGGGAGGCTGTCGAGGCCGCCCGCTGCGAACTCGAACGCAAGAAAGCGGCGGATCGCATCATGCCGAGCCTGCGCGAACAGAGAAAAGCTCACCGAGCGCTTTCAGATGCTCAACAGCAACACGAACGGGCACAGGAAGAACTGAAAGCTTCACTAGGCCAGGTTGAGGATCTCGCACAGTGCGAATCCGTCACAAACACCGCTTACTCCGCAGCAGGCAGCCTGGCCCGCAGTCTGCGCAGGCGGGAAGCGCTCGAAGCTGAGAGCAGACGATGCCGAGAAGCGCTCGAGGCCGCGCACGAAGAGCTGAAGAAAGCCCAAGCGGCCCACACCGAAGCCGCCCAAGCCGACACGGCGGCGCAGAACGAACTCGCGGAAGCACCCGATCTCGCCAAGCTCGAAGCCGAACACCAAGACATCGCGACGCACGCCGACAGTGCGCTCAATGCCCACAGGCGACACGCTGAAATGCAGGACCTCGTCCAGAGCGCACAGGCGGTGCTGCGCGAGCGTGAAGACACCGTACGTGATGCGACAGAGCACTTTCGGAAAGTCCGGGGCCTGCGTCTGAGCGCAATAGCGTCTGAACTTGCCCGGGACCTGCGTCAAGGACACGCATGCCCAGTGTGCGGATCGGAAGAACACCCGAGTCCGGCCAGGGCGGCGGGCGCAGAGAACTCACGGGATGCAGAAGAACGGGCCGAACGAGCAGCTGATCGGGCGCAAACGGCACTCGACGAGGCACGCACTGCCGTTTCATCGGCCCAAGCGCAGCTGGCTGCCGCGGAAGAGGCCGTGCAGAATGCGAAGTTCACCGACCCCGACGAAGCTCGGGGGGCTTTGGACAAAGCCGCCGCTGAACTGCAACGCGGACGCGAAGTTCAGCAGAAACTCAAGGGGGCAGCAGAACGCGCGGCTCTGCGCTTGGCATCTGCTCACGAACGGCTGACAACCGCGCAGCAGCAGACCGATGCGGCCAGGGAGCGCTTTACGGATGCTGACTCGCAGATGGATGCCATGTCACAGACGCATGATTCCGTTTTCGCTCCCGACATCCGCGCCGCAGGGGTCGAGGTCCCGGACACTGCCGAGGCTGCATCCGCCGTTGCCGAGGCCCTCAGCAGACGGATGTCGCTCATCCGCAAGCTGCAGACTGCCGAAGACCACGTGCAGCGCGCCGAGCGCGAGTTCACCCAGCGTGCGGCTGACTACGCCGCCCAGCTCGAAGCATCCGCATTTGCGGATGACCACCAGCTTGAGAAGGCGGCGGCTTCCGATGCCGAGCAGCTCGAAAACGTGCTGACGGCGAATGAATACCGGAAAACCAAACTGCATGAAAACCGAAACAGCGACTGGTTCGCGGAAGCTCAGACGCTGCCCAGCGCACAGGAATGTCATGATCGCGCCGCGGAGGCAGCCGCTGCCGCTGACACCTGGGCTCAGCAGTCACAGCGGCTGCACCAGCGCCTAGCTGTCGTCGCCGACCGTCTGAATTCCCTGGAAAGACTCCTCGAGCGCTTCACAGCCGAATCCGATCATGAGCGCCGCGCAATTGATCGGCTGAAAGAAGAAGTCCAATTGTCGGACCTTGTACGCGGCACAGCGCAGCATTCGAAGCTGCCTTTGAGCTCGTTCGCGCTTCTAGGACTGTTCGAAGCGGTCACACGCAGCGCCTCAGACCGACTCAGCGCCATGACCAGCGGGCGATACCGTCTGTCAGTGAATCCTCTTGGGCAGAGAAAGGAACGCAAAGCGGGACTCAGCCTCGTCATCCACGATGCGTTTTCCGAAAGCGAGCGTGATCCCCGTTCCCTGTCGGGTGGCGAGTCATTCATGGCCGCACTGGCTTTGGCACTCGGCCTGGCTGACACAGTGGCTGAAACGGCAGGGGGCCTTCGTCTGGACACCCTCTTCATTGACGAAGGCTTCGGCAGCCTCGACCCCGATTCACTGGACGCGGTGCTCACCGTGCTCGATGAGCTGCGCACGGGAGGTCGCTGTCTCGGGGTTATCTCCCACGTCGAATCCATGCAGCGGGCAATACCGGCAAAGATCATCGTCGACCCGGGTCCTGCCGGTTCCAGCATCCACACCTCCGGGCTGAAAGATTCCCCGGGCGCCTCCAGCATGTAAGCAGCAGAATCGGATAACGTGGAACTGTGCTTGTCCTCAGTATTTCCAGTCTCAAAGGCGGCGTCGGCAAGACGTCGGTAACTCTCGGCCTGGCTTCTGCCGCGCAGAGCCGCGGAATCCCGACCCTCGTGGTCGACATGGACCCCCAGGCTGACGCATCGACGGGGCTCGACGTCCCGATTTCCACGCCGCTGGACATCGCGGATGTCCTTGCCGCACCGAAATCAAAGCTCGCACGCGAAGCGATGGTGCCCAGCGGATGGACCGACAAGGGGTCCAGCCGGCTCGACGTCATCCCCGGCTCACCGCGTGCCGCCGAATTCGATCGCCCCAGTCTGTCAGAGCGCTATCTCAAGAGGCTGCGCGATGCACTTGACAGGGTGTCCGACGTTTACAGACTGGTCATCATCGACTGCCCACCATCGCTCAACGGCCTTACGCGCACGGCCTGGACAGCCAGCAACCGGGTTCTCGTCGTCACTGAACCCGGTCTGTTCTCTGTCGCTGCGGCTGATCGTGCACTGCGCGCCTCAGATGAACTGCGCAAGCGCACAGCCAAAGACCTGCAGCCTCTGGGCATTGCGCTTAACCGCGTGCGTCCGTCGTCGCGCGAACACAGCTTCCGCATCAACGAACTCAAGGACATGTTCGGGCCGCTGGTGATCAACCCGCCGCTTCCCGAACGCACTGTTCTGCAGCAGGCACAGGGTTCTGCCCGACCGATTCACCAGTGGCCTGGGCGTCCCGCCAGCGAACTTGCTCGCGCTTTTGACAAGATTCTCGATCGTGCGCTGCGCAGCGAAAACATTCGGGGACGACGCCCCGCTGAAGAACCCTCTGCAGCGCCGGCATCGCCGACTGCGAACACACCACCGCAGCAGCAGCCGCAGAGCACTGATGCTGGTTCGCAGGCCCAGACAACCGGGTCAAAGGTCGAAAAGCCCAAGGACACGAACACTGCGCCTTCCAGCCCCGCTGAACCGCAGACGCAGAGCGTAGGCCCCCCACCCGCCGGCACCTCCGCCAAGCCGAAAAACCGACCGGCCGACAAGTCCGCACCCGCAGACACCTCCGCCAAGCGGGAAAACCAGCCGGCCGACAAGGCCGCACCCGCAGCAAAGCCCGGTACAGCAGAAAAACGCGATCCTGCGACGAAACCTGGCCCAAGCCAGAAACCCGCCGCCGAAAAGCCAGCTGAAACCGCCAAGGCGAAAGGCCAGGCTGAAAAGACCCAGCCGGCGGAACAGACAGCGCAGACAGATAAGTCCGAACCCGCGAAGCTGACCGGCCCGCGCCCCGACGGCACATACCCCAGCCGTCGTGAACTTCGCCAGAGGCGCGCAGACTGACGCACACCCAGACACAGCACAACAGAGGCGGCCAGGAGATGTTCTCCTGGCCGCCTCTGTGTATCAGGCCTTCAGTCCCCCAGGGCGCAAATCAGCTTGACTTGCGCGCCCTCCGAAGTGCGAGTTCGTCAATCGGCAGCTGTGCCTGTTCGGGCCTTTCGCTGGGAAGTTCAGACAGTGTTCCTTCGACTTCACGCCATACCTGGCCGACGGCGATGCCGAACACGCCCTGACCGCCCTGGACGAGGTCAACGACTTCATCAGCGGACGTGCACTCAAACACCGACGCGCCGTCGCTCATCAGGGTGATGCGCGAGAGATCATCGATTCCGTGTTCGCGCAGGTGTCCCACGGCGGTGCGAATCTGGTTAAGGGCGACCCCGGTATCAAGAAGGCGCTTGATGACCTTGAGCACCAGAATGTCGCGGAAAGAATACAGGCGCTGCGAACCCGATCCGGTTGCAGTGCGAATAGAGGGAACGACGAGGTCCGTGCGTGCCCAGTAGTCGAGCTGACGGTACGTGATGTCAACGACACGGCACACCGTGGGACCGCGGTAGCCCGCGTCTTCGTCGAGCTCCGGAAGATCGTCGTCAAAAAGCAGCCCTTGGGCTGCGCGCGGAATCGGCTTGACCGATTCTTCTGTTGAGTGGCTCACGCCATCTCCTCCTTAGACCCCTGGGGGAAGTAAGGGCACGTTGTCGAAGTCCTCTGAGTTTACCGCATAGGACAGACACGAGCCCGGGGCTGCCTTCAAGAAGAACCTATGTGCTGGGCGGAGTCGTTTCAAACATTTAGAAGATAACGTTTCTGCGTGTCGTCGTTATCCTAGGAATCGAAACTGTGCTCAGCCTTCCCGTTCGGGCTGCTTTTCCGCAAGCAGCCTGGTTTTCACCGTGGAAGCGTACTTGTCTTCGTACTGCTGCCCGGACAGGCGCAGAATCTCGTACATCACCTCATCGGTGATCGAACGCAGCAGGAACCTGTCGTGCTCAAGATCCTGATAGCGGCTGAAGTCCATCGGCTCACCGAACACCACGCCCACACGGCGCAGCTTGGGGATGACGGAACCGGTTTTGAGCACCTTGTCCGTGCCGATGACAGCAACCGGAATGACCGGCACACCAGCCTCGAGAACCAGGCGGGCAACGCCGGTACGACCGCGGTAGAGCTTCCCGTCGGGACTGCGTGTGCCCTCCGGGTAGATGCCCAGGAGAGCCCCGCTCTTGAGCACTTTCAGACCGGCCTGCAGCGACGCCTCGGAAGCGGATCCTCCGCCTCGGTCCATGGGGAGTTGGTTCGTGGCCTTGAAGAACCACTTGGTGAAGAAGCCGGTGATTCCGCGCCCCATGAAGTAGTCCTTCTTAGCCAGGTAGACCACGGGACGCGGTGCAACGAGCGGCGTGAAGATTGAATCGACAAACGAAAGGTGATTTCCGGCGATGATCGCCCCGCCCTCAGCCGGTATGTTCTCGAGGCCGCGAACCCAGGGACGAAAAAGAGCCTTGAGAAGCGGACCGACGAAGATCCGCTTAAGCAGCCAGTAGAACACTCAGAGCCTTTCGGGACGCACCGCGCTTGTTTGCGCTTCCGAGTATAGGTCCTTTGCGACCCTCTGCTGTGGCATCCTGGAAACATGACCGCCCAGCACGCAGCAGACTTGACGCAGCCCCTCCGCCTGAACGGCTCAGGTGACGTAGGGATTCTCGCCGTTCACGGCTTCACCGGCTCTCCCGCCACGATGCGACCACTTGCACAGGCTCTCCACGCCAGCACCGGCGCGCCGACCTCTGTTCCGCTGCTGCCCGGACACGGCACGAATCTGAAGGACATGGCTGCCAGCACGTGGCAGCAGTGGAGTGAAGCGGTCGACCAGGCCGCTGACGAACTGCGCACCGAGTGCCGTGAAATCGTCATCATCGGATTGTCAATGGGCGGGGCCCTCAGTCTGCACACTGCGGCCAAACGCTCAGACATTGCACACGTCGGTCTCATCAATCCGGCCGTCTATGTCGACAGCCCCTTCGCGCCTTTTGCCGGTGCTTTGTCCATATTCATCAAACGGGTGTCGGGGATTGAGAACGCAATCAACAAGCCCGGACAGGACGAACAGGCGTACCCGCAGGTGCCTCTGCCAAGCGTCGGTGAACTGTACCGAGGTGTCGGGGTCGTGCGCTCCGAACTGTGGCGGGTGCACGCACCGATCACCTATTTCCTATCCGGGACCGACGATGTGGTGGAACCGCGTTCGTGGAACTGTGTGCGCCAAGGTGTGCGCGGACCGATGAGAACCGTTCCGCTGCCCATGAGCAATCACGTTGCAACCCTCGACTATGACGCAGGCAAGATCGAAGAAGAGCTGACCGCCGTCGTCCGTCAGCTGCAGGAGGAATCCCGTGGCGCGTGACGAAGACGGACCCGAGTGGGATCGGCTGAACCAGGATGAGAAGGTCACCGATGAGCAATGGGACTCGATCATGTCCGGCTACAGCGATTTCGACGCGGTCAATTCCGAGGTGTCTGCTTCAGAAACTGCCGACTACCTAGCAGAACAGGATGGCTGGACGGCTCCCCCAGCGCCGAAGATCGGCATTCGCAGTGCACGACCAGGGCTCGTCGTATCCACAGCCGCATTTCTGCTCGGGATCATCGGGCTGGTTCTGACCGCGCTGTTCTTTCGCTCGGCACCGGGACTTGTGACCGCGTTCTTCATCGTGTGTGCTGCAGGGGGTGCGGTTGCATTGATACTGTTCCTCCCCCAGTCCCGCACCGACCGCTATGACGACGGCGCGCAGGTGTGAATCTCCGTGTCAGTGCCAGGTGAGACGATTCCGGGATGAAGGAATTTCCCGGTTTCGATCTCCCGGAGCCCGCACGTTCCGGCCAGCTGAGCATCGCCGACATCGGCACTGATCTAAGCGACGTCACGTTCACGGTGCTCGATTTCGAAACCACCGGAGCAGACCGCGGCGGCGGCAACGTCACAGAGATCGGCGCCGTCCGTGTTCGCGGCGGAAGAATCGACGGAGAATTCCAGACCCTCGTCAATCCAGCTGGCCAGGCCATATCGCCGTTTGTGCAGCGACTGACCGGCATCAGCAATTCCATGGTGGTCACAGCACCGGAAATGAGGGCGGTGCTGCCGTCGTTTTTGGAATTCGCACGAGGCACGGTCTTAGTTGCCCACAATGCGCCGTTCGACATCGGCATTCTCAGGCGAGCCTGCGAAGAACACGACTACCCGTGGCCTGGCTTTCCCGTAGTCGACACCCTCACACTCGCCAGGCGGCTGCTTCCCAAAACGGAAGTGCGCAATCACAAGCTCGGCACACTCGCACAGCACTTTGGCACAGCGACTGACCCCGAACACAGGGCACTCGCAGATGCTCGAGCAACGACGGAGCTCCTCCACCACCTCTTCGACCGTCTGGGCGGCTACGGTGTCACAACGCTCGAAGAACTGCTGTCGATCAAACCCAAAGGGCTTGGCCGCAGGCGCACGAAACTGCACTTGGCAGAAAATGTTCCCTCAGCTCCCGGCGTCTACATGTTCCTCGACGGGGCGCGCCGTGTTCTCTACATCGGAAAATCACGCGACATGCGCTCGCGTGTCCGCTCGTACTTCACTGCCGGAGAAACTCGAGGGCGCATGACGGAAATGGTGACAGCCGCACAGGAAGTCACCACAATCCCCTGCGCAACAGAAATCGAGGCCGCGGTGCGCGAAGTGCGGCTCATCGGCGAACTCGCCCCTCCCTACAACCGGCGATCGAAGAGACCAGAACGCCAAACGTGGCTGAAGTTCACCGACGAGGCGTTTCCCCGGCTGTCAGCAGTACGCTCTCGACCACCCCGAAATCTACTGGTCGCCGGCCCTTTTTCGTCGCACAAGAGCGCACTCCAGGCCAAGCAGGTGTTGGAGCAGCTGTATCCCCTGAAAACCTGCACTCAGAACCCCCGGTCCGAAAAGTTCAGGCCGTGCGCAGCCAGCCAGGTCGACGCGTGCGGCGGCCCATGCTCTGGTGTAACGGACGAACAGGCGTACCAGGACGCCATAAGCGGGCTTGAGCAGTTCGCAGCGGGTAACACGTCCGATTTCAGCCAACAGCTGCATGGAAGGCTGCGGCAGCTGTCCCAGAATCAGCGCTTTGAAACTGCCGGGGAAACACTGGATGCGGCAGTGCACATGCTGCGCGTCCAAGCACGGGCAGAAGCAGCAGACCTGCTTAAGGACACCGAGCAGATAACCGCAGCGCGCCCGCAACCTGACGGAAGCTGGGAACTGGCGCTCATCCGCTGGGGACGGCTGGCCGCATCAGAAACTGCTGCAAAAACCTCTGGCGTGCTCAGCGCGGCACAGGCGATCGAAGCGACAGCCGCCCACGTTGAACCTGATCAGCACACGCTGCTGGAAGAGCACACGCTTCTGTCAGGGTGGATGTACGCTGTGGGAACCGTACTCATCAGCTCGACGGCACCTCTGCTTTTGCCGCGAACAGGTTTCAGCTATGCCTCAGCGCAGCTGGGCTCAAGCGGACGCGGCGGCTGACTCTTCAACCAGCTGGTCGAGCTTCGCCGCGGCCTTTCCGGCATCAAGCGTTTCCTGAGCACGCTGGAACTGAGCCGACAAGCGGTCGGCAAGCGGCGCCTCGGCGTCATCAGAAGCGGCCACGAGCGCCGCCGCGGCATTGAGCAGCACAGCGTCTCGCACAGGCCCGGTCTCCCCGTCCAGGGTGCGGCGGATAACGGAGGCGTTGTATGCGGGATCGCCGCCGCGCAGGTCATCCTTTGTCACACGTGCAATGCCCAGTGACGTCGCATCGAATACCGAGTGCTCAATCTGTCCGCCGCGCACTTCCCACACGTCATTGACTGCAGTGTTGGACAGTTCGTCAAGACCGTCCTGCGAACGGAAGACCAAAGCGGAATCGCCGCGTTCAGCAAGCACACCCGCAATAAGCGGCGCCATAGCAGGATCCGACACGCCGATGGCGGTCGAACGCGTGCCGGCCGGATTGGCGAGCGGGCCGAGGATGTTGAACGCACTGGGCACTGCAATCTGCTTGCGCACAGGGGCGATGAAGCGCATAGACGGGTGGTAGACGTTCGCAAACAAGAACGCCATGCCGACTTTCTGGGCAACCGCTGCAGTCTCCTCCGGGGTCAGGTCCAGGGCCAGCCCAAGGTGTTCAAAAACATCAGCCGACCCCGAGGCCGAGGAGGTAGCCCGGTTTCCGTGCTTTGCCACCGGCACCCCGGTTCCGGCGATGACGAACGAAGCTGTCGATGAGATGTTCACCGTCTTGGCCCGGTCGCCGCCGGTGCCGACGATGTCGACATAGCCGTCGAGACCTTCGATGGAAACGGCGTGCTCCATCATCGCCGACACAAGACCCGTGATCTCTTCGACGGTTTCGCCCTTGCCGTGGTGGGCTACCAGGAACGCGGCCATCGTGACGTCGGGGACGTCACCGGACATGATCTGGTCCATGGCCCACGCCGCGGTGCCTCGGTCCATGTGCCGGTGATCCATGAGTCCCACAATGAGGTCCGACCAGTTACGCACGTCCTTCATGACGCTGCTTTCGTTCGCGGTGAAGGGAACGGTCATAACTGTGCCTTTCTGCTGGGCAATCTGTACGGCGGGACAAACGCGGTCAGTCTATCGGCGTGAAAGGTACGGCATGTTCCCGGCCTGGCACGCACGCAATCAGATGATGAAAAGCCAAGGATTCTGAGCTCTCCATGCCACGACTCCCATACCTCATAAAACAGGCACTTGGTCGTGGCTGCTGAACGAAACGGGTGAAACTATCGCCAAACATAAACAGAACCAATTGATAGTGATACGCACCACAGTAGTGCGACACGCAGGCGAGGCAGGGCGTCACATCGAGTAAATCTTCACAAACCGCGCCAACTCGCCGAAAGATGGGTATTGAAATCTCAATTAATGAGTGAATCCTGAGTGAAAGATGAAATTCACCTGCGGACTGGGTAATAATCGTGGTGTGTCAACTGCAGCTTCATCTCAAACAGCGCCGGTTCATCCCGTGATCAGCAGGCCGAACACGACAACCATCGGGTTCATCGTGTGGCTTGCGAGCGAGCTGATGTTCTTCGCCGCGCTCTTCGCCATGTACTTCACGATCCGCTCCGTGGTTCCCGACATGTGGGCAGCGGAAACGCCCAAGCTCGAAGTGCCCTTCGCGCTCGTGAACACCTCGATCCTGGTCCTGTCTTCCGTGACCTGCCAGATCGGCGTTCACCACGCTGAGCACTTCAAGCCTCGCCGCCCGGAGGGCAAGGGCCTCTTCGCCATCGGCCAGTGGGGCATGATCGAGTGGTACTTCCTCTCGTTCGTCCTCGGCTCGATCTTCGTCGGCGGTCAGGTCATGGAGTACGCAACGCTCGTCTCCGAAGGCGTAGCAATCAACTCGAACGCCTACGGCTCCGTCTTCTACATGACGACCGGATTCCACGGTCTGCACGTCATCGGCGGACTCATCGCGTTCCTGTTCGTCATCGGACGCGCCTACGGGGCTAAGCGCTTCGGCCACCGCGAATCGACGTTTGCAGTTTGTGTTTCCTACTACTGGCACTTCGTCGACATCGTTTGGGTTGCGCTGTTCGCAATCATCTATCTGCTCCAGTAAGCGGACGACCCGCACACCCGCAGCGAAAATTTAGTAAAGGACAAGACTCGTGAAGTTTCTTGCAGAACGCCGCCGGCACCCCATGGCGCTCGTTGTTCTCCTGCTGGTCGGACTGCTGTTCACCGGCGGGGCATACGCGCTGTTCACCGGCGGAAGCGATGCCAACGCAGACGAATACTCCGCTGACCAGATCGACGCCGGTCAGAAGCTGTTCGTCACGAACTGTGCAACCTGCCACGGCATGAACGCCGAAGGCACCGAAAACGGACCCAGCCTCATCGGCGTGGGCGCATCAGCGGTCGACTTCCAGGTTGGCACAGGCCGCATGCCGCTCCAGATGCACGGCCCCCAGGCTCCCGTGAAGGCCGCGCAGTTCGACCAGGACGAAATCGACGACATGGCTGCATACGTCGCCTCGCTTGGTCCTGGCCCGGCAATTCCCGATGCTGAATACCTCGACGCCTCCAAGGGCGACGCTGCAGCAGGCGGCGGCCTGTTCCGCACGAACTGCGCCATGTGCCACAACGTGGTCGGCGCCGGTGGTGCTCTCACCCGAGGCAAGTACGCTCCGAACCTCAGCGAAGTTTCCGAGCGCCACCTCTACGAGGCAATGCAGACCGGCCCGCAGAACATGCCGATCTTCAACGACGCAAACCTCACCCCCGAAGACAAGCGCGACATCATCGCCTACATCGAAGACACCAAGAAGCCCTCCCCGGGAGGCTTCAAGCTCGGAGCCCTCGGCCCGGTTGCTGAAGGTCTCTTCATCTGGTTCTTCGGACTGTCCGCAGTCGTCGGCATCACCGTGTGGCTCACCGCCCGGTCGAAGTAAGCCAAGCCCTTATCCGTTTCGAGTACTAGACGAGGATGCACATGACCTCGAGTCACAACACTGGCACCACCGGCCAGCTTGAGCCGGTGAACGGGTTTGAGAACCCCGGCCTGCCGCAGCACAACCCCAGGATCACCGACGCTGAGCCGCTGGCTGAAAAGGCAGCGGAGCGCCAGGTCGCTCTGTGGTTCCTGCTGTCGATGATCGGAACCATCTGGTTCATCGTCTCCTTCTTCCTGTTCGGACCCAAGGGAGAGGAACCCACCCACGCAGGCCTGCGCCTCCAGACCCTCATGCTGGGTCTCGGCTCGGCTGCTGCGCTGTTCGGCCTCGGCATCGGCATTGTCCACTGGGCACGCACGCTTCTGCCCGACGCCGAAGTCGTTGAAGATCGCCACTCGATTGCCGGTTCCGAAGAAGACCAGGCTATTGCTCTGGAAATCCTCAACCAGGCAAAGGAAGAGTCGGGTATTGCCCGCCGTCCGCTTCTGCGCAACATGCTCATCGCGGCCGTTGCAATCGCTCCCCTGCCTGCCGTCCTCGTCCTGCGCGACCTCGGTCCGCTGCCGGGCGACAAACTCTTCACCACCCTGTGGAAGAAGGGCGTCCGTCTGGTGCTCGACCCGGGCGGTGTTCCCGGTGAAGGCGAAGAGCGCGCGATCAAGCTCGCTGACGTCACGATCGGCTCGGCTTACCACGTGGTGCCCGAAGGCATGCACAAGTCGGAAGAGCCGCTGAACGAAAAGGCCAAGGCTGCTGTTCTGCTTATGCGCATCAGTCCGGACGAACTCAACACTGAGCCCGGCAAGGAAGACTGGGGCGTTGACGGAGTTGTCGCATACTCCAAGATCTGCACCCACGTTGGATGCCCTGTCGCTCTGTACGAACACCAGACGCACCACCTGCTGTGCCCGTGCCACCAGTCAACCTTCGACGTGACTCAGCACTGCAAGGTCATCTTCGGCCCTGCTAAGCGTCCGCTTCCGCAGCTGCCGATCGAAGTCGACAGCGAAGGCTACCTGGTCGCCCAGAGCGACTTCCACGAGCCCGTTGGTCCGACCTTCTGGGAGATCAACACGAGGGAGACTGACGCCTGATGAGCAACACACTCACTGACAACAAAGCAATGATTGCCGGTGGCCGCTGGGTTGAATCCCGCACCGGCGCTTCCAAGGCCGTCAAGGAGTTCGGCCGGAAGATCTTCCCGAGCCACTGGTCGTTCATGCTCGGCGAGGTTGCACTCTACAGCTTCATCATTCTGGTTCTTACGGGAACCTTCCTGACGCTGTGGTTCCGCCCCACCATGGGTCACGTGATCTACGAAGGTCCGTTTGTCCCGCTCAAGGGTGTACAGATCTCTGAGGCATACGCATCGACCCTCTACATTTCGTTTGAGGTTCGCGGCGGTCTGTTCATCCGTCAGATGCACCACTGGGCAGCTCTTCTGTTCATGGCCGCTCTTTCGATCCACGCGATGCGCGTGTTCTTCACCGGCGCTTACCGCAAGCCCCGTGAGATCAACTGGATCATCGGTGTCGGCCTCATCGCCATGGGCATGGCAGCCGGCTTCACCGGCTACTCGCTGCCGGACGACCTCCTGTCGGGTAACGGTCTGCGAATCATCGACGGTCTGCTGAAGTCCATTCCGCTGGTGGGAACGTACATTTCGTTCTTCCTGTTCGGCGGGGAATTCCCTGGCGAAGACATTGTGTCCCGCCTGTACTCGATGCACATCATGGTCGTGCCAGCACTGCTCATTGCATTGATCGGTGCCCACCTGATGTTCGTCGTGATTCACAAGCACACACAGTGGCCCGGAGCCGGTCACACCAACCGCAACGTTGTCGGCGAACCCGTTCTGCCCACGTTCGCGGCTAAGGGCGGCGGCTTCTTCTTCATGATCTTCGGCCTGCTGGCCCTGATCTCCGGTGTGTTTACGATTAACGCGATCTGGAACTACGGACCGTACGACCCCTCCCCCGTTTCGGCTGGTACCCAGCCTGACTGGTACATCGGCTGGCTCGATGGATTCCTCCGAATCATGCCAGGTTGGATGGAATTCTACGTCTTCGGCTACCCGATCTCCGTTAACATCAACACCGCGCTTCTTGCCACCGGAGTTCTGTTCGTCGGGATGATCGTCTGGCCGTTCTTCGAGCAGTGGCTGACCAAGGACACCCGCGAACACCACGTTCTGGAACGTCCGCGCAACAACCCCACGCGCACCGCGTTCGGTGTGGCGGCAGCCATTTGGTACATCAACCTGTGGGCAGCAGCTTCGGGTGACCTCATCGCAGTGTTCTTCCACATGTCGCTTAACGACATGATCTACATCTTCCGAGCACTGTTCTTCCTTGGACCGATCGTCGGCTACATCGTGACTAAGCGCATCTGCCTGGCCCTTCAGCGCAAGGACCGTGAGATCGCACTGCACGGTTTCGAGTCGGGTGAAATCATCCGTCTGCCCCACGGTGAGTTCCAGGAGCGCCACAAGCCACTGTCAGAAGACAAGCTGTGGAAACTGACCGCCTTCGAAGCTCCGGGCTACATCCCCGCGCAGCCCAACGAAGACGGAGTCATTACCAAGGCGGAGAAGCGCCGCGCACGTGTTGCACGATTCTTCTATGAAGACCGCGTTGCCCCTGTCACGAAGGCAGAGCTTGACGCTGCACACCACGACCACGAAGAGGTCGAAGCAGCTGACAGCAAAAAGCTGAACTGACAATAGGCAGCTGAAGCCCCGCAGCCATTGAGGCTGCGGGGCTTCTGCTTTGCCTGCCGGCCTTAGAATGCGCTCTCCGGGCCGGGGCGATCGGCGATAACACACTCCTGTCGCCGAGGTGTTGGCCGCACTATCGACTGTTGCGGGTCACTTGGATTCAAGTGTCGTTCTTACGACAGTTGTTATCGTCAAAATCAGATCGCTACAGGTTCATCCAGCTGAGTTGCTTCCATCTGCCAGAGTCGCCCGCCTAAGAACTGATTGCGCTCAACCCCGCGTCACGGACTTCGACCTTTCAGAGCTGCTAAGTCTTACACCTACAGCTGATAAACCGTTTTCAATGCCGTCCCGGCTGTTCTTACGCACGGCAGTCCGCATTTCCGTTGGTCGTGCTTGCATCGCTCTCCCCAACTCACTGAAGTCTGCACGTTCGCGACTTGCGCAGACTTGCTGAGGGGTCGAACAGACGGAGGACACCAGCTCTACACTTCTGACAGCATGATCCTGCCTTACAAAGGTCTGACGTTATGGTTCTTCGGACATCAGCCCTTTCCTAGGACTGTAACGACCATGCTCTTGCACGTAGAGCCGTTCTGTGAAGTCCCGGGACATCGTTCACTCGGTGCGCAGGCAGTTTGAGTATGCGGCGGCTGATGTATCGCGTCATCGTTCCCCGCTAGAGGGCCTTTCATGTTCAAACCGAAGCATGTGCAGATCGGGGCACAGATGAGGCGGCTCCGTGCGTTTCTGCCTCAATATGTGCCCTAATCTGTAGAACCTACTGAGACCTGTGGTTTGTTTCTTCCCAGCGCGGTTGTTGCATGGCTGCCTATATTCCGCGCCCCACCCGTTAGCAGCAAATCCACGCTTTAGCCGCATCGAGACTCCGTTCAGCAACAGAAACTCCCATTAGAAGTTGTTGCTAAGGCGAAGAATCCGGCTAAAGGGTGTCAGGTCGCCAGAAAGGGGACGTGAATGGATACGCAAGATATCAGCGGGCAAATTCTCGGCGGCAGAAGCGACGCCGTACTCGGCCCCGCAGACGGTATCAGCCTGGGCGGAGAGGATCTGGTTGATAAACCCTTGCAGCATCTGACGCATCAGATCCGGCGAAGCCTGTGCCAGCAGATCGTCCAGATAGGTTGCAGGGTCGATAGAATGCGGAGCAGCGGTCATCGTTACGTGCCTTTCGGTGAGATGTGGTAGTTGAGTCGAAAGGATACTGACGGTGGCCGCCCCTATATTTCCCAGGGCCCACCATCAGAAAGCGTTACACCACACTAAGGGACGCAACCGTTTCTTCCCAGCGCGGTTGTTGCATGGCTGCAAATACCGCGGCCCACCCGTCAGCAGCAAATCCACGCTTTAGCCGCATCGAGACACCGTTCAGCAACAGAAACTCCCATTAGAAGTTGTTGCTAAGGCGAAGAATCCGGCTAAAGGGTGTCAGGTCGCCAGAAAGGGGACGTGAATGGATGCCCAAAATATCAGGGGGCAAGTTCTCAGCGGCTGAAGCGAACGCTGTCCTGAATTCAGACAGACGTGAAGGCATCTTAGAGGTGACACGAGCAGCAGTGACAGTCTCGAAGACTCGAGGCGGCCTTTATGTTCGCGACGTTGTTTCCGAGGCTGTTGGTGTGCTCACTGCGCTGAGGGATCGTCTGACAACAGTGAAGCTGCGCAATCACAAAGACCACACGTGGGAATTAAGAAGCACAACAAAGCGCCCCCGTGCACAATGCACGGGAGCGCTTCAGTCAGAGTTGATCAGTGCGCGTGGTTGCCGCGATCGTACTCGTATACGAGTCCGATCAGCGATACCAGGCACAGCACGCCACCGAAGGGCATGATCCACCAGCCGACTGCAACCCCGAGGAAGCAGATGCCGATGCCTGCAGCCAGGGCCAAAGGCCACCAGCTCCACGGGCTGTAGAAGCCGTACTCGTAGGATTCATCGCTGATCTCGGCAGATTCGATGTCCTGCGGGTGCTTGCCCATCTTCTTGTCCTCCAAGAAGACGAACGCACCGATCATGAGCGACATCAGACCGACAAGCAAGATAGCTGGAAAGCCGACCAGTTCCTTGAAGTCCGTCAGGTAACCGTAGACGAACGCAACAGGAATGAAGAAGAAGATTCCTGCACTGAAAATCAGGCCCGAGATCCTCACTTGGTGCTCCTTTCGGGCAGCGAGTATGCGTCACTGGGGTGACCAGCCAGTTCCAGAAGTTCTGGGTGGTTCGCGTCGAATGCCGGGCGTTCCGAACGGATGCGGGGCAGCGACGTGAAGTTGTGACGCGGGGGCGGGCAGGAGGTTGCCCATTCGAGCGAACCGCCGTAGCCCCACGGGTCGTTCACAGTGACCTTAGGCGCCTTGCGTGCGGTGATCCATACGTTCCAGAACCAGGGGATCATGGAAGCTGCAAGGATGATCGTGCCGACGGTCGAAAGCTGGTTCTGCCAGGTGAAGTTGTCCTGCGGCAGGTAGTCAGGGTAACGACGCGGCATGCCCTCAACTCCAAGCCAGTGCTGGATGAGGAAGGTGCCGTGGAAGCCGATGAACAGAATCCAGAAGTGGATCTTGCCGAGGGTTTCGTTGAGCATCTTGCCGGTGAACTTCGGCCACCAGAAGTAGAAACCTGCGAACATCGCGAAGACGACGGTACCGAAGATCACGTAGTGGAAGTGAGCCACAACGAAGTAGGTGTCTGACACCTGCTGGTCCATGATCGGGCTTGCCAGAACGACGCCGGTGAGACCACCGAAGACGAAGCTGACGAGGAAGCCGATCGACCAGAGCATCGGGGTTTCGAAAGTCAGCGAACCGCGGAACATCGTAAAGATCCAGTTGAAGATCTTCACACCTGTCGGAACCGCGATGAGCATCGTCATGAACGCGAAGAACGGAAGCATGACTGCACCGGTGACGTACATGTGGTGAGCCCAAACGGTGACCGACAGGGCTGCAATCGCGATTGTCGCGTAGACAAGCATCTTGTAGCCGAAGATCGGCTTGCGGCTGAAGGTCGGGAAGATCTCAGACACGATGCCGAAGAACGGCAGTGCGATGACGTAGACCTCAGGGTGACCGAAGAACCAGAACAGGTGCTGGTAGAGAATCGGTCCGCCGTTTTCCGGGCTGAAGATGTGCGCGCCCAGAACACGGTCTGCAGCAACAGCGAACAGAGCGGCAGCCAGCGGCGGGAACGCCATCAGAACGAGAATACCGGTGATCAGAACATTCCAGGAGAACACCGACAGACGGAACATCGTCATACCCGGAGCGCGCATGGTGATCACGGTCGTAATGAAGTTCACGGAACCGAGGATCGTGCCGAAGCCCTGGAAACCGATGCCGAGCGTCCACAGGTGACCGCCCAGTCCGGGGGTGAATGTCGTGTTGCTCAGCGGAGCGTAAGCCGTCCAACCGAACGATGCTGCACCCTGCGGAGTCAGGAACCCGGAGCAGGCGATGAGCGAACCGAAGAGGAACACCCAGAAAGCAAATGCGTTCAGTCGCGGGAATGCGACGTCGGGAGCACCGATCTGCAGCGGCATGATGACGTTGGCAAAACCGGCAAACAGCGGCGTTGCGAACATCAGCAGCATAAGCGTGCCGTGCATGGTGAACAGCTGGTTGTACTGTTCCTTCGTTTCGATGATCTGCATACCGGGTGCAAACAGCTCAAGACGGATGAGCACGGCCATAACACCGGCGATGCAGAAGAAGAGGAACGACGCGATCAGGTACATGTACCCGATGGTCTTGTGGTCGGTGGAGGTCAGCCAGTTGACGATGACCTTGCCCTTACTCACCGGAACCTTCGGTGCAGCACCGAGGTCGACGGGGCGATCAGCTACCGCCGTCATTTGTCAGCACCTTCTTTCTGGTATGGGTTGGAGTACCAGTGTGTGCGGTCGAATTCTTCGCCGAGTACACCGGTGTTGCCCTGTTCACGGAGCTCGTTGGTGTAGGCCAGGTATTCGTCCTTGGACACAACCTTGACGTTGAAAAGCATTTCGGAGTGGAACTCACCGCAGAGTTCAGCACACTTGCCGAGGTATTCGCCTTCCTTGAGGGCCTTGAGGTGGAGTGTTTCCACACGGCCGGGGGTCATGTCGCGCTTCTCGAGGAACGCAGGGACCCAGAAGGAATGAATGACATCGCGCGAACGGAGCTGGATCTCAAGATCCGTGTTCGCCGGCAGGTACAGCGTCGGTGCTTCTTCACCGGGCTTTTCAGTACCGTCCAGGTTTACCTGAACACCTGCGTAGTGGACGTCCTGCGAGGTGTAGTTGAAGTCCCAAGCCCACTGCTTGCCGACAACCTCGATCTTCTCTTCGCCCGGCGTCTTGTCATTCGTGGTCTCGTCGAACAGCGCCATGTTGTGGAAGAAGAAGCCGACAACAAGGATGATCGGAATGACCGTGTACATGATCTCGACGGGCATGTTGTACTGCAGCTGCACCGGCAGTCCGCGATCGTTCTTACGACGGCGGTACGCGACGATGCAGAAGAGCATCAGACCCCATGTGATGGCGCCTACGGCTAGAGCAGCAATCCAGCCTCCGGTCCACAGTGCGGTGTACGCGTCTGTGTGGGACGTCGCGCCTTTCGAAGCGGCGGGCAGATAGCCCAGCTCCGGCGCACCGTTGGAGCAGCCGGCGAGGAGGGCAGAAGAAGCCAGGGCGCCTGCGACGCCCACCTTCTTCGCCCAGGCCTTCGGAGACCTGCGTGCTGACTGATTCGGAGAATCCACGTGCAGCCTTTCGGATACCTAACGGATGAATCCTGCGTGTTGGACGGCGCTCATAGGTGCGACCCCAACCGACGGAAGTCACCCAACTCTGACTTTGTCTTAACCACCCTACCGCTAACGGGGGTGAAATTTCATACTCACCTGCTCATTGCATGAGAAAATCCTGTGTGCGAAGACCGCGAAGCCGCATTTCTACGGCTTTTGCGTACTCGAGCTCAGGGATTTCCGACACGCCGAGCGATTCTAAGTGTGGCGTGGACCACTGCGCATCGATGAGCCACTGCCCTTCCTCACATCTGTCCTCCATGTGGCGAACGAGTCCGACGAGGGCCGCTTTGGAGGCATCGGTTTCCCTGTGGAACATGGACTCACCCGCAAATATGCTTCCCAGGTCAAGCCCGAACAGCCCGCCGATGAGTTCGCCATCGCGGTCCCACACATCGACGGATTTCATCCATCCTGTTCTGGCCAACTCCGTGTACACGGCTTTTATGTCGTCGGTGATCCACGCACCCGGGCGCGAGCGGTCGGCACACCCGACCAGGACGTCGTCGAACGCCTCGTTCCACGTAATGCGCATTCCCCGCATCGACTTGCGAAGGCTCTTAGAGACCTTGAGCTCGCCCGGCAGAAGCACACCGCGCGTTTTGGGCGACCACCACCCGCAGCCGTCTGAGCCCGCATCGCCGAGTTCCATCGGAAACAGTCCGGCACGATAGGCAGAAACAATTCGGCCGATCTCCAGCTGCGGTGAAACAGCTGCGAGATCGGCCGGTTGCATTCCCATTGACGTGGGTGCGTCAGTGGAAAGAATCCCCGCAGGCACACGAGCCAGCGGCATTGGGGTTGTCGATCGTAAAGCCCTGCTTTTCGATGGTGTCCGAGAAGTCGATGGTGGATCCGTCGAGGTAGGGAACGCTCATGCGGTCGACGATAACCTCGACGCCGTCGAAATTGCGCACTGCGTCACCGTCGAGGACGCGCTCGTCAAAGTACAGCTGATAGATCAGGCCGGAGCACCCTCCAGGCTGGACAGCAACACGCAGGCGAAGGTCGTCGCGGCCTTCCTGCTCGAGGAGGCTGCGAACTTTGTCGGCTGCCGCTGAAGAAAGATCAACTCCGTGCGACGCCTGTTCTGTAACAGTCATATTCACTCCAATTCATCGGCAATGCCTACGGTACGTATGGAAACGGCTGGGGCAAGCATAGTATTCCCGGCCGACAACTCGGTTCAGGCCCGTTCGCCCAGCCGCTTGAGCAGAAGAGCCTCGGACACAATAGCCCGCTTGAAATCAGGCAGGTAAAGACTTTCGTTGGCACTGTGGGCGCGAGTGTCGGGGTCTTCAATGCCGGTAACGAGGATCGAGGCGTTCGGGAAGACCTCGAGCAGGTCCGCAATGAACGGGATGGAGCCGCCCAAGCCCATCTTCACCGCTTCTTCCCCGAAGCCATCGGTCAGCGCTTCGAGTGCCTTGCCGAGAACCAGGTCAGATTCGTCCGCCTGCCAGGGGCTGCCGAACTCGGATGCGCCGAACTCGATCTGCGCGCCGAAGGGCACATGTTCTTCGAGGTGCTTGCGAAGCTTGTCGAGGGCATCTTCTGGGTCCTGCCCCGGCGCCAAACGCATCGACACTTTCGCACCGGCGCGAGCGTGCAGAGTGTTCGAGGAATCAGCCACGCTCGGCATGTCCATCCCAATGACGGTAAGTGCCGGCTGCGACCACAGACGCGAGGCGAGTGAGCCGCGCCCGATGAAGTCTGTCCCGGGCAGGACACCGGAATCGCGGCGCAGGTCTTCCTCGCTGTATTCAACAGCGGCCTCTTCAGAGGCGACGAGCCCCTCGACCGCCGGCGAACCGTCCTCGTTGTGCAGGCTGGACAGCAGGCGGATGAGGGCGAGCGGTGCATCCGGCGCCACTCCCCCGTACATGCCGGAGTGAACCGAGTGCTTCATCGTCGTAACGGTGAACTCGAGCGACGCCATGCCGCGCAGGCTCGTGGTCAGTGCGGGTTTGCCCTCCGCCCAGTTGCCGGAGTCGGCAACGATGATGACATCAGCAGCCAGCTTGTCCCGGTAGCGCTCAATGAAGTCTCGGAAGCTGGGAGAGCCGGCTTCTTCTTCACCTTCAATGAACAGAGTCACACCGACATCAAGTTCGTCCGCCAGCAATCGCAGCGCAGTCAGGTGAACCAGGATGCCAGCTTTGTCATCTGCCGAACCACGACCGTAGGCGCGGTCACCCTTCACCGTAAGCTCAAACGGTTCGGTATCCCAGTCATCGCGACTGCCAGCGGGCTGTACGTCGTGATGCGCGTACAGCAGAACCGTGGGCTGCCCTTCCGGAGCCGCACGGCGAGCCACTACCGCTGGATACCCCTCGCTGCCGTCCTGGTTGGCACCGCGCAGGATCTCAACGTTGTCAAAGCCGACTTCTTCGGCGAGCTCAGCTGTGAGCGCCGCTGAATCAGCTACGTGCTGAGGATCGACGTTCGGCCATGCGACCGACGGCACAGCGACGAGTTTGGTGAGGTTGTCAAGGACTTCCGAGTAAACGGCGTCCAGCCGCTCGTGCAGAGCCTTGGACAGGGCAGTTCCGTGCTGTGAAGATTCAGAAATGGTCATGCTCCGATACTATTAGCGCCGTACAGCCACAGGAAGCAGCGCGCACAATACACGTGCGGAAAGCATTATCAGGAGACAAACCAGGCATGTCGGACAAGCCAGAATCCAACGAGCAGCACCGGGACCCCGAGGCGAAGAAGAACCGCCCCACGCCGTCCCGTCGCCAGCAGGAGCAGGCTCGCCGTCGCCCTCTCGTACCCGAAGACCGCAAAACAGCCAAGGCTGAGGCCCGCGCCGAAATGCGCCGTGAGCGCAACTACATCCGGGAACGGATGATGGAAGGCGATGAGCGCTATCTCCCCGCCCGTGACGTCGGCCCCCAGCGCCGCTACATCCGCGACTATGTCGACGCCCGCTACTCCTTCGGCGAGCTGCTCATCCCCATTGCGCTTGTCATCCTGCTGGTGAGCCTGTTCATTCAAAACGTTCAGGTGCAGGCCTATTCGACATACGTCATCTATGTGCTTCTGGGCCTCGTCGTGCTTGATGGCTTCATCATCCACTTCACCCTGAAGAAGAAGATGTCGGACAAGTTCGGAGCCGAAAACCTGCAGCGCGGCAATACTTTCTATGCGATTATGCGGAGCATTCAGCTGCGAATGCTTCGCACTCCCCGCGCACTCGTCGGCCGGCGCGAATATCCCAACTGACAACCATGCCGGCTGCAGCTGACCCGCAGCTGCAGTCGGACATTCAGCGGCCGAGGATCTTCTGTGCAAGGCGCGGACCTTCGTAGATGAGGCCCGTGTACACCTGCACCAGATCTGCACCTGCCGCAATCCTGGCGAGGTAGTCAGCACGCGACTGCACTCCCCCAACAGAGATGACGGTCATGTCCTCCGCAACCCGCGAGCGGACCAAACGCAGAACTTCAAAGGACCGCACGGCAGCCGGGGCTCCCGAGATCCCTCCTGCTTCCGCCTCGGCAAGTTCGCGATCCGCACCGGTGAGTACCGAACGGTCCAGAACAGTGTTGGTGCAGATAATCCCATCTAAGCCGACCTCCGATGCGAGATCGCAGACAGCCAGAACATCGTCATCGGCAAGGTCCGGTGCGATCTTGACCAGCACTGGAACATGACCGAGCGTCGAACGCACATCAGATGAGCCAACTGCCCGTGTTTCTTCCAGAACCGCAGTGAGGATCGGGCGAAGCGCCTCGACCGTCTGCAGATCCCGCAATCCCGGCGTGTTGGGTGAGGAGACATTGATCACGAGGTAGTCGGCGTACTTCGCAAGACGCGACGCCGACACCCGGTAATCATCAGCCGCCTGCTCCAAGGGAACAGTTTTCGTCTTGCCGATGTTGACCCCGATGATGGGACGGCGATCTTCAGGAAGCTCAGCAATCTGCTGGCGCGCACGCTGCAGATTGCGCTCCGCCTGCTCAGAACCGTCGTTGTTGAAGCCCATGCGGTTGAGAACCCCCTCCGACTGGGCCAGGCGGAACAGCCGCTTCTTCGGATTGCCGGGCTGGCCCTCAGCGGTGACGGTGCCCACCTCAATGTGGCCGAAGCCCAGCCGGGACATCGCCCGGACGCCCACGCCGTTCTTGTCGAACCCGGCGGCCAGCCCCAGACGATTGGGGAACGTCAAGCCCATGACGGTGGCCGGTTTCGGTCGCACACCGAACAGGGAGCTGATGAGATCTCCGCCCCCGGGAAGAGAATCAAGTAGGTTAAGAAGTGAGAAGCTCGCGCTGTGCGCCAGCTCCGCGTCAGAGCGGACAAGAACTGAGCGGTAGAGGGCTTTGTACATAAAGCTATCTTTACCGCCTGGCACGCGCGGGAACAAATGAAAGCAGAAGAAAGGTTTCGCATGACCCAGTCGATTCCATCCGCAGCAGGACGCGCCGCGGCCGCGCACAAGGCCAAGGCCGATGTGCTTGTGGTCGGGCTGACCGCAGAGGGCACCGTTCTAGCAGAAGACCTCAAGCCCGCTCTCGCCAAGGACCTCGAGAAGGCCGCCGTCAGCGTCGACGCGTCCGGCCGACTCGACTCGACGGCGCGGGTGCCCGCACCCGCTGGATTCGCGGCAGGTTCTGTCGTCCTGGCCGGACTTGGGGAATTCTCTCCGGCTGACCTGACTGAACCGACCAAGGCAGATGCAGCCCTCGATGCTCTGCGCCGCGCTGCCGGTTCAGCTCTGCGCAGCATCACGAAGGCCCGTTCGGTCGCGTTGGCTCTCCCCAGCCCCGACGCCGCGGCTGCCGAAGCGATCGCAACCGGTGCCGTGCTCGGCGCCTACCGCTACGGTGCCTACCGTTCCGAAGACAAGGCGAAGACCCTTGCTGCCGGCATTGAAGTGCTCACGGCGAAATCCAACCTCAAGGCTGTTGAGCGCGGTGCCGTCATCGCTCGCGGCACCTGCGGTGCACGCGACTTCGTCAACCAGCCGCCGCTTGACCTTTACCCGGAAACGTTCGCCGCTGAGGTCGTAAAGCAGGCGAAGGCCGAAAAGATCAAGGCAACCGTTTGGGATCCAGCGAAACTCGAAGCCGAGGGCTTCGGCGGACTCATCGGAGTTGGCCGCGGTTCAAAGCGCGGACCCCGCCTGGTGAAGCTCGAGTACGCACCCCGCCGTGCTTCGAAGCACCTGGCCCTGGTCGGCAAGGGAATCACCTTCGACAGCGGCGGCATTTCCCTGAAGCCCGCTGCAAGCATGGAGGACATGAAGTCTGACATGGGCGGCGCCGCAGCCGCAGCTCAGGCCATCATCACGATCGCCCGCCTGCATCTGCCGGTCAAGGTCACCGCCTGGCTCGCCATGGCTGAAAACATGCCCGGTGCTGACGCACAGCGACCCAGCGACGTCATCACCATCTACGGCGGCAAGACCGTCGAGGTGACCAACACCGACGCAGAAGGCCGTCTGGTGCTGGCCGATGCCCTTGTTGCAGCAGGCAAGGAGAACCCGGACCTCATCATCGACATCGCGACCCTCACCGGCGCGCAGATCGTCGCCCTGGGCAACCGCACCTCGGGTGTTATGGGCCGGACGAACGCCCGCAACGCCGTAGTCCTCGCCTCCGAGAAGACCGGCGAGGCCATGTGGCCGATGCCCTTCCCGGAAGAGCTTCTGAGCTACTTCGATTCGGAAACCGCTGACATCAAGAACTCCGGCAAGCGCCCCGGAGGCATGCTCAGCGCCGGCGTCTTCCTGCAGGAATTCGTCGCAGACGAACAGGATTGGGCACACATCGACATCGCCGGACCGTCGTTCAACTCGGAATCACCTTGGGGCTACACCCCAGCCGAAGGCACCGGCGTTCCGGTTCGCACACTCGTCCAGGTGGCCGAAAACCTCGCCTGATCGCACCCGCCCCCGGTTTGACAGTGGTCACACTGCCGAGCCGGGGCGGGACTTTATCGGAATTAAGTGAAAAGATAGGACTAGCCGCCACAGCGGTCCTCAACCGACCATTTTGCTAGGAGCACATTTCGTGAGCGATTCGCAAAACAACTACGACCTCATCGTTCTCGGCGGTGGCACAGCCGGCTACGCCGCGGCACTCCGCGCGACGCAGCTTGACATGAAGGTCGCTCTCATTGAGCGCGACAAGGTCGGAGGCACCTGCCTTCACCGCGGCTGCGTCCCCACCAAGGCACTCCTCCACGTTGCCGAAGTCGCAGACTCGACACGCGAAGCCAGCGTGTTCGGCATCGATGCCACCCTCAACAACATCAACGTCGAAGACGTGCTGAAGTTCAAGAGCGGCATCACCGACAAGAACCACAAGGGCTTGCAGGGCCTCATCAAAATGGCCGGCATCGACACCGTCATCGGCGAAGGCAAGCTGACCGGCAAGGACACCGTCACCGTCTCCACCGACGAAGGCGATGTCGAACTGACGGGCAAGAACATTGTCCTGGCCACCGGTTCGACTTCCCGCACACTCGGCATCGAGATCGGCGGCAACGTGCTCACCAGCACCGAAGCTCTCAACCTCGACCGCGTTCCCAAGTCCGCAATCGTGCTCGGCGGCGGCGTCATCGGCGTTGAGTTCGCAAGCATTTGGAACTCCTTCGGATCCGACGTCACAATCGTCGAAGGACTGCCGAACCTCGTGGCCAACGAAGACGCATCCGTTTCCAAGGGCCTCGAGCGCGCATTCAAGAAGCGCAAGATCAAGCAGAAGCTCGGCGTGTTCTTCAAGGAAGTCGAGCAGACCTCCGACGGCGTCAAGGTGTCCCTCGAAGACGGCACTGAACTCGAAGCCGAGGTTCTGCTCGTGGCTGTCGGCCGCGGTCCCGTGACCGAAGGCTTCGGCTTCGAAGAGCAGGGAGTGAAGCTCGACCGCGGTTTCGTCACCACGAACGATCGCCTGCACACCGGTGTCGGCAACATCTACGCCGCCGGCGACATCGTGCCCGGCCTGCAGCTTGCACACCGCTCCTTCGCGCACGGTATCTTCATTGCCGAAGAGATCGCGGGCAAGAACCCGGCACCCCTGGATGAAACCGGCGTTCCGCGCATCACCTACTGCGACCCGGAGATCTTCTCCGTCGGCCTCACGGAAAAGAAGGCTGCTGAGAAGTACGGCGAAGACAAGATCGAAAAGGTCGAATTCCCGCTGGCCGGCAACGCCAAGTCCGCCATCCTCAACACGCAGGGATTCATCAAGATCATCCGCGAAAAGGACGGCCCGATTGTCGGCGTTCACGGACTCGGCGCTCGCCTGTCCGAACAGGCCGGCGAAGCCCAGCTCATCGTGAACTGGGAGGCCTTCCCCGAAGAGGTCGCATCGCTCATCCACGGACACCCCACCCAGAACGAAGCCATCGGCGAAGCAGCGCTGGCGCTTGCCGGCAAGCCGCTGCACTTCCGCTGATCGAGCCATAGGGAGACTGACACAATGGCCAACACCGTAAAGATGCCCGCTCTCGGCGAATCGGTGACGGAAGGCACCGTCACCCGCTGGCTGAAGGAAGTCGGCGACACCGTCGAGGTCGACGAACCGCTTCTCGAAGTGTCGACTGACAAGGTCGACACCGAAATCCCCAGCCCGTACTCCGGCGTTCTGCAGGAGATCCTGGCTGAAGAAGACGACGACGTCGAGGTCGGCGGCGACCTCGCTGTCATCGGCGACGGAGAAGGCTCCGGCGACTCCGCTGAAGACGACTCCGCTGGCGAAGAAGAAGCCGAAGAACCAGATGCCGAAGAGCCAGAGGCGGACGAAGAGCCCGAAGACGACGCAGCCGAAGAAGAGGACGAAGCTCCCGCTGCGAAGTCGGACGACAAGCCCTCCGGCGGTTCCGGTGAATCGCAGGAAGTCACCATGCCGGCTCTCGGCGAATCGGTGACGGAGGGCACCGTCACCCGCTGGCTGAAGGAAGTCGGCGACACCGTCGAGGTCGACGAACCGCTTCTCGAAGTGTCGACTGACAAGGTCGACACCGAAATCCCCAGCCCTGTCGCAGGCACCGTACTTGAACTGCTTGCTGAAGAAGACGACGACGTTGAAGTCGGCGCACCCCTGGCGCGCATCGGCGACGGCGACGCTTCGGCTTCGGGTGACAAGCAGGACGACGCTGACGATGCCGACCAGGCTGAAGACTCGGCTGACAACGCTGACGATGCTGACCAGGCTGAAGACTCGGCTGACGAAGCTGACAACGCTGACGAAGCCGATGTCGAAGAAGAAGCCATCGACGAGTCCGAAAAGGACCTGTCGAAGGAAGAGCCCAAGAAGGCACCTGCCTCTGAGTCGACAGCATCGGATGACGAAGCCCAGACCGCTGCTGCCAAGCAGGCTGCAGGCGAATCGAGCAGCGCACCCAGCCGCTCCGCCGAGTCTGCTTCTTCGGCCGCACAGACCGTGACCTCCGGCCAGGCGCCCTACGTCACGCCGCTGGTGCGCAAGCTTGCACGCGAAAAGGGCGTTGACCTTTCGACCGTGCGCGGAACGGGAGTCGGCGGTCGTATCCGCAAGCAGGATGTCCTTGCCGCACAGAGCACTGCCAGTGCCTCTGCCCCGGCTGCGTCTGCTCCTGCTGGCCGCGAACCGTTCGTCATCGAGGTTTCGGAAGAAGCCAAGAAGCTGCGCGGAACCACGCAGAAGGCGTCGCGCATTCGCCGCACCATTGCACAGCGCATGCGCGAATCGCTGCAGAACTCCGCTCAGCTCACCCAGGTGACCGAAGTCGACATGACTGCTGTTTCGGCTCTGCGCAAGGCCAAGAAGGAAGAATTCCAGCAGAAGCACGGCGTTAAGCTGACGTCCCTGCCGTTCTTCGCCAAGGCCGTAGCAGAAGCCCTGCAGGCGTACCCGCGTGTCAACGCCACGTTCGATGTCGAGGCTGGAGAGATCGCCTACCCCGACTCTGAGAACCTCGGCATTGCGGTCGACACCGAACGCGGTCTGCTGGTTCCGGTCGTCAAGAACGCCGGCGACCTTTCGATCGCTGGCCTGGCCAAGGCAATCGACGACGTCGCGTCCAAGACTCGCGATGGCAAGATCAGCCCTGACCTGCTGTCGGGCGGCACGTTCACCATCACGAACATCGGTTCGTTCGGTGCTCTGTTCGCCACGCCGATCACCAACCACCCCGAGGTCGGCATCCTGGGCACCGGTGCTATCAAGCGCCGCCCGCAGGTTGTCACAAGCGAAGACGGCACCGAGGCAATTGCTATTCGCGACATGGCGTACCTGCCGCTGACCTACAACCACGAACTGGTTGACGGTGCGGACGCCGGTCGTTTCCTCAAGGCCATTAAGAACCGCCTTGAGAACGGTTCGTTCGAGGCCGATCTCGACCTCTGATCGATCCTGATCGATCCTGAATGGAAGCGCCCGCGGAGAAATCCGCGGGCGCTTCTGCTTGGCGGGCACCTGACTGGCGGCTTAAGACTCAGTTTTCGTGAAGTTCCTCCGTGCGGCTGACCTTCCATTTGCCTTCGTGCTTTTCCAAACTCACCCGGATCCGCGCTTCGGGAACAGGCACTCCGCCGATCTCGGCAGCGACGACAGCCCGGACAGTCGCGGTCTCTGTAGTGCTGTCCTCAACTTCGCACTCTGTGACGTCCATCGTGACGTTCATGGGCTGAGCGGGTTTGTCTTCTGATTCCGCATCGGCTTTCGCAGCGTTTGATCCTGGCACTGTAAGGCCTGCGAGGTCGGCTGGCTTGCCGCCGGCGAACGCAGCTGCCCGCGCCTGTGTCAGGTCTTTGAAGCCCTCACAGGGCCCACTGCTGTCTGGAGCAGCATCCGAGGTGTCTTCCGGCTCGCCGCTTTGCTCTGCCGGCACGGAGGGCTCATCCTCCGCTTTAGGGCTGCGCGGCTCTTCGCCATGCTTCCCCTGGTCAACCGCCGCTGTCGGTTCGGTCTGGTCCGGCTGCGCACCACCGATGATAAGCGCAATGCCGGCAGTCACTGTCGCCAGCGCTGCAGCACCGATAACACCGGCACGCACACCTCTGCGGATCTTTCCACCCGGGGCAGCCGCGGTGGGTTCTTTTCTTTTCGGACCGGATCGCTTTGCTGTCCGCTCCGGTTTCCGGGCTCCACGACGAGGTGCCTGCGATCCTCGATTCTTGCGCGCGCGTTCTGTGTCCCCACGGAGGGCTGCTATCGCGGTGTCGCCAATCCCCTGTTCAGCTTTCTCCTCAGCGCCTGTCTTCGGGCCCGTCTGTTCCTGGACGTTATTCACAGCCGCTGTGACCGGGCGCAGTCCAGCGGTCGGTGGATCATTGACTGGAACTCCAGGTTCGCCCGGATAAAAGGGCAGCCGCTCTGCCCCTCGGTAATTGCACACTGCCTCAAGAAGATCCCCTCTGGGAAGATCACCTGTTTCGCTGTCCAGCAACAGCGCGTCAATGAGATCAACAAGTTCCGTGGGCAGGTTGTTGTCGCGATTCTTCAAAGGCACAGCAGTTTCAGTGAAAGTCACGCCCTGTGCGGCAGCGTACAGAAGTTCGCCCAGCTCCCGAGCTTCTGATTCCTCCCCTGGAACCTCGATGCCCGGCAATGCGCAGACGGAACCGTCATCAGCAAGCGCCAGGCTTGCCCGCGAAATCGGGTTCGAGCTATCGGTCCCGCCTGTGGCCTCAATCGTGCCGCGCACAAGACACACGAGTTCATCCGCTCCCAGAGGTGCCAGACCGAGAAGCGCGTCCTCGAGCATGCCGCCTCGACATCTGGGAATGAGCAGCCCCGCAACCGGCTCCATGTCAGGGCCCAGAACCGAAACCGGCCTCCCGGCACCAGCGGCCGTGTCTGCTGCACACACGAACCATTTGACCTCGTGGGCGTTGAACACGCGCCACAGTCCGGGGCGGACCTCGGCATCGTAGATCCATTCGCACACCTGCATATCAGCCTCCTTAGGCAGAAATTCGACCACGTTGGAAGACCGACCGAAACCCCCAAACCGCAATCTGTGGATAACTTTTGCGGTGCTTTTGCCGCTTGGGCCCTCGTCGGCATATGGTCATGGAATGGCTTGGGACATCGAACACCTGGGTTTTGCACCCGAATTCGTTGACTACAGAGAAGCGCTGGAAGTCCAAAGGCGGACGCACGCTGATGTTGTCGACGGCAAGAAGAACTCCACTTTCCTCGTGCTGGAACACTCCCCCGTCTACACAGCGGGCAAACGCACTGAAGACCACGAACGCCCCCGCGACGGCACGGAAGTCATCGACATCGACCGAGGCGGAAAGATCACCTGGCACGGTCCGGGGCAGCTGGTCATCTACCCCATCTACCGCCTGAATGACCAAAAAGAGGTCCGCCTTTTCGTCGACCAAATCGAAAAAGCGGGAATCGAACTGCTCGCCGAGTACGGAATCACCGCGCAGCAGGTTGAGGGTCGATCCGGTGTGTGGATCACCGAGGGCCCGGGACCGGACAGGAAGATCCTCGCGATCGGCATCCGCATTCACAACGGCGTGTCGATGCACGGCCTGGCTTTGAACTGCTCGAACGAGCTCGCCGGCTTTGAAAACATCGTCCCCTGCGGCATTCCTGACGCCGCGACCACTAGCATTTCCATCGAAACCGGCACCCAAACAACTCCGGAACAGGCTGCACCGCGCCTGCTGGAGCTGCTGGACAAGCACATCACCGCCTGATCCCCACGAAAGGCCAGGACATGACAATCGCCCCGGAAGGACGCAAGCTGCTGCGAGTGGAAGCTCGCAATTCGCAGACTCCCATTGAAGACAAGCCGAAGTGGATCAAAGCGAAAGCCAAGATCGGCCCCGAGTTCTCGGAACTGAAATCGCTTGTCCGCACGGCCGGTCTCAACACCGTGTGTGAGGAAGCGGGCTGCCCCAACATCTTTGAATGCTGGGAGGACCGCGAGGCCACGTTCCTCATCGGCGGTGAGCAGTGCACCCGCCGCTGCGACTTCTGCCAGATCGACACCGGCAAACCCGCTGACTTCGACGCTGATGAACCCCGTCGCGTCGCTGAGTCCGTGAAGACCATGGGTCTGCGCTATTCGACCATCACGGGTGTTGCTCGCGATGACCTTGATGACGGCGGCGCGTGGCTGTACGCGGAAACGGTCCGCCTCATCCACGAAATCGACCACGGTGACGGTCACGGCACTGGTGTCGAGCTGCTCATCCCCGACTTCAACTCTGACGATGACCAGCTGGCCGAGGTCTTTTCGTCACGTCCCGAAGTGCTGGCACACAACATTGAGACGGTGCCGCGCATCTTCAAGCGCATCCGCCCCGGTTTCCGCTACGAGCGCTCGCTGTCGGTCATCACGAAGGCCCGCGAGGCCGGCCTGGTCACAAAGTCCAACCTCATCTTGGGCATGGGCGAAACGAACGACGAAGTGGTCGAAGCGATGAAGGATCTCCACGAAGCCGGCTGCGACCTGCTGACGATCACGCAGTACCTGCGCCCCAGCGCCCTGCACCACCCCATCGACCGGTGGGTCAAACCGCAGGACTTCGTTGAGCTGCGCGACATCGGCGAAGAAATCGGCTTTGCCGGAGTCATGTCCGGTCCGCTGGTCCGTTCGTCCTACCGTGCCGGTCGCCTGTGGGCTCAGGCCATGCGCCGTCGCGGTCAGGAGATCCCCGCTCACCTGGCTCACCTTGACAACGAAGCTCCCGCCCGTCAGGAAGCTCAGGCGGTGGTGGATACTTTCGGCCCGGGCGACGAGGTAAAATTCTCCTGACCCATCATTGGTTGATCATTTTTCGCAAGCAAACAGAAAAGCAGAATGTCTCAGACTGAAGAACCACGCCGCCGCGGACTTTTCCGCCGGCGTCCCAAGGACCCTTCGAAGCCCGGTCGCATCGGCCAGATGCGTCAGGTCTTCAAACTTGCCCGCAAACACTTCCCCGCTGTTCCGTGGCTTATGCTCGCCGCGATTCTGGGCTTGGGCGGCATCGGCTTCATCGTGGGCTTCTTCCTGCTGCCGCCGGTGTGGCTGTGGACCATCATCGGCCTGTTGGGCGGTCTGACGCTGGCGATCTTCATTCTCGGCCGCTACGCCGAGACCGCGGCTTTCGCCGAAATGAAGGACCAGCCCGGCGCTTACGGCGCGGTCCTCAACACGGTCCGCCGCAGCTGGCTTGCCGACGACCAGCCGGTCGCCGGTGACCCCCGCACCAAAGACCTGGTGTTCCGCGCCACCGGCCGAGGTGGAGTCGTGCTGGTTTCGGAAGGTCCGGCTGGCCGTGTGTCGAAGCTGCTGGCCAAGGAGCAGAAGCGCCACGAGCGCATTCTGCCTTCCGTTCCCGTGCACGTCATCCAGGGCGGTGAGGGAAAGAACCAGGTTCCCATGAACCGACTGGTCTCGACCGTGTACAAACTGCCGAAGAAGCTCACCAAGGCTGAAGTGCTTCAGGTGCGCAAGCGTCTTGCGGCTCTGGGCACTATGTCGACGAACCAGCCGATTCCCAAGGGCATGGATCCCAACCGCGCACGTCCCAACCGCCGCGCACTGCGGGGACGCTGATCTCAAACACCAAAAGCGCCGACCACGTTGGTCGGCGCTTTTTGTCTGCTGAAGAAATCCACACCGGCTGCCGTCGGCTTCCCACAGGCTGCACGTGCGGCTGAACGATCATCGCTCGGCAGGCAAAGCAGTTTGTGCGACATGCCCGAGCGAGTGGTCGGCTATGTCAGTCAGATCCGCACAACGGCGGTGTCGGCCGCGAGGTCGTGCAGGCCGCGGTTGTCGGGGTTGTACAGAAGACCGGGGATGATGAGCAGCTGCAGTGCAATCCGGACCAGCAGGCGCAGGGGGTTGGGTCGGCGTCCGTGGCGATTGATGATGCGCACTCCACAGATCCGCTGACCGATGGTGTAGCCCAGCAGCGACTGCAGCAGCAGGGATTCGATGACGAAGATCAGGTGGGGCGCGAAAATGAAATCAGGCGCCAGCCAGCGAGCAATCAGGGCGCACAGTGCCCAATCGATGAAGAGGCTTCCAACCCTGCGGATCAAAGACGCTGTTGATCCCGGACCGGTTTCGGGAAGGCCTAGGCGCTGCCCCGCGTAGGTTCCCTCTTCGAGTTTCGGCCCCTGGAGCCACGAACCTAAACTGTCTCTGTCGAACACGGAAACGAGTGTAGCCGGTAAGATGAAAACACCGGCGGCCAGTACCGCACCGTCGCGACGACTCAATACAGGAGAAAAGTTGTTTTCCACCGCAAGCGAGCTCGTTTCGTATATTCGCGACAACGAGATCGATTTCGTCGACATCCGATTCTGCGATCTTCCCGGAGTAGTTCAGCACTTCAATCTTCCCGGCAAGGCCTACACGGAAGAAGTGATTGAAGAGGGCCTGCTCTTTGACGGTTCGTCCATCCGCGGCTTCCAGTCGATTCACGAATCCGACATGAAGCTCATCCCGGACGTGACGAGCGCTTACATCGATCCGTTCCGCAAGGCGAAAACCCTCGTGGTCATCCACTCGATTGTGGATCCGTTCACGAACGAACCGTACTCGCGTGACCCCCGCCAGGTAGCGGCAAAGGCCGAGGCGTACCTGAAGTCGACCGGCATCGCCGACACTGCCTTCATCGGCGCCGAAGCCGAGTTCTACCTCTTCGACTCAATCCGCTACGACAATTCAGCCCGTACCAGCTTCTACGAGATCGACTCCCTGGAAGCCGCGTGGAACACCGGGGCTGCTGAAGACGGCCACAACCTCGGCTACAAGACGCCCTACACCAGCGGCTACTTCCCCGTTCCCCCGCGCGATAAGTTCGCGGACATCCGCGACGAAATGTCGCTGACGCTTGAGCAGATCGGCTTCGAAATGGAGCGTGCTCACCACGAAACCGCGACGGCTGGCCAGCAGGAGATCAACTACAAGTTCGACACCCTGCAGAAGGCCGGCGACCAGCTGCTGGACTTCAAGTACGTCATCAAGAACGTTGCTGCGGCCAACAACAAGACCGCCACGTTCATGCCGCGCCCGCTTCTGGGCGATGCCGGTGCGGGTATGCACTGCCACCAGTCGCTGTGGAAGGACGGCAAGCCGCTGTTCTACGACGAAACCGGATACGCGGGCCTATCGGACCTTGCGCGCTGGTACATCGGCGGCCTCATTGAGCACGCCGGCGCTGTTCTTGCATTCACCAACCCGACCATGAACTCCTACCGTCGTCTAGTTCGCGGTTTCGAGGCGCCGATCAACCTGGTCTACTCGGCTCGCAACCGTTCGGCTGCCATCCGCATTCCGATCACCGGTACGTCGCCGAAGGCCAAGCGCCTGGAGTTCCGCGCACCTGACCCATCGGGCAACCCGTACCTGTCCTTCTCCGCTCAGCTCATGGCCGGCCTCGACGGAATCAAGAACCGCATCGAACCGCCGGAGCCGATCGACAAGGACCTCTACGAGCTCCCGCCGGAAGAAACCGAGAACATCAAGATGGTTCCGAACTCGCTCGAAGGTGCCCTCGAAGCTCTCGCGGAAGACCACGAGTTCCTCATGGAAGGCGATGTCTTTACCCAGGACCTCATCGAAACCTGGATCAACTACAAGTACGAAAACGAAATCGACGTTGCACGTCTGCGTCCGACGCCGACGGACTTCGAACTCTACTTTGATCTCTGATCGTCGCCTGTGATGTGAATGGCCCGGCATCTGCCGGGCCATTCGCGTTTTGTCAGTCGGAGCTGGTCCAGCTGAGCGTGTACCTCAGTCGGTGGGGTCGTCTCCGTAGAAGATGACTTCCATTGTCGAACGCGCCCAGCGGGTGATCCGCAGATAGTCATCGACCAACAGCTGCGCGCTTCCCTGCGGATAGCCCATGAGCCTGGCTGCGGCTTCGAGTTCGCGGATATCGCTGGGCAGACTGTCGCTGGGTTTGCCCCTGTAGAGCGTGATGGCGTTGCGTACTTCCGTTGCCATTAACCAGGCGGTCCGCAGCACCTCGTGATCGGAAGCCGACACAAGCCCCTCATCGCGTGCAGCGGCCAGGGCGGGCAGCGTCGAGGTTGTGCGCAGTCCGGGGTGTTCGGCGGCGTGCTGCAGCTGCAGCAGCTGCACAGTCCATTCGACATCGCTCAGCCCGCCGGTTCCCAATTTCACGTGCTGACGGCGATCAGCACCGCGCGGGAGTCGTTCGTCTTCCATCCGCGCTTTGAGCCGACGCACCTGCATGATGGAGCGCACCGGCAGAGTCTGCGGATAGCGCAAAGGGTTGATCATGTCGACGTAGTCGCTCATGAGGTCGTTGTCACCGGCTATCGGGCGGGCGCGCAGGAGCGCTTGTGCTTCCCACGGTTCGCTCCACGCTTCGTAATAGCGCCGATAGGACTCAAGCGTTCGGACATAGGGGCCACTGCGGCCTTCAGGACGCAGGTCGGCATCGAGCTCAATGGCCGGGTCCTGCTGTGCGCTTTTCAGCGCCGAGGTCACTTCGAGAGCGACGCGACGGGCGTGTTTGGCCAAAGCCTCGCGGTCGTCATCGCCCATGGTGTGTGCGGGACGGTAGACAAAGCACACGTCGGCATCAGAGAACACCCCGATCTCGCGGCCGCCCAGGCGTCCCATCGCGATGATCGCAAAATCGTAGTCATAGATTCTGTGCTCAGTGTCCAGGTCACGCCGCACTGACAGAAGTGCTGCGTCAATGGCTGTGCTCATCACGTCAGACAGGGCCTGTGGGACAGCGCTGCGGGGAATGACCTCGAGAATGTCGGCGAGGATGATCCTGAGCTTTTCACGCCCGTAGACGGCGCGCACGCCTTCCACTCCCCTGCCTCTGCCGACCAGTTCAGACATTTCCTGGCGCAGCGAGTCCAGCGGGGTCGGATGCAGCATGTCCTGATCAGCAAGCCAGCGCACTGACCCGTGGTAGTGCATGATGTGCGATGCCGCGTACTGCGACAGCGACAGCACCCGGGCAAGCGCTTCTGCGCCCTGCCCGGAGTCACGCAGCAGCTTGAGGTACCACGTTGATGAGCTCAGCTTTTCCGACAGCCTGCGGTACGCAAGCAGACCGGCATCTGGATCAACACCCTCCGACAGCCAGCCGAGCATGGCCGGCAGCACTTGTCGATGCACGCGCGAAGCACGGCTGACGCCGGCTGAAAGGTCGTGGATATGCCGCATGGCTGAGTGCGGGTCGACGAAGCCGAAGGCGCGCAGGCGGCTTTCCGCGGCTTTTGCCGGCAGCGAGGTCACTGCGCCGGTCCCGACGGCCGCGTCGAGGATCGGACGGTAGAAAATCTGTTCGTGAAGAGCGCGTACGCGCCGGGAATAGTCGTCGCGTTCACGTTTGAGCCGTACTTCTGTCCGGTCGCCGGTCGGGTAGACCATGCGCGCCAGTTCGCGGAGTGCTTCTGGTTTGTCAGGCAGAACTGCAGCACGGCGCATGCGCGGAATCTGCAGGCGGTGTTCGACAACCCGCAAGAATGAGTAGGCCTCTTCCATCAGCGCGGCATCGTCCCCAGACAAATAGCCGCCCCGTTCAAGGCTGCGCAGGGCCTCGAGGGTGTTCGGTTCGCGGATGTCGTGGACTTCCGTTCCGTGCACCAGCTGAAGCAGCTGGGCGGAGAATTCGACATCGCGGAGCCCGCCGGGCCCCAGTTTCAGCTGCCGGTCGGCTTCATCACGGTCGATGAGATCGACAACTCTGCGTCGCATAGCCCGTACTTTCGGGATGAAGTCGTCCCGGTGGGCGGCGGTCCACACCTGCGGCAGACACGCTTCGGCCCACTGCTGTCCGAGTTCTTCGGATCCGGCGACGGGACGGGCTTTGAAAAGAGCCTGGAACTCCCAGTTTTCTGCGATGTCGCTGTAATAGCCTGCAAACTCGTCGACAGTGCGCACAAGTGCTCCCGCTTTGCCCTCCGGCCGAAGAGCTGCGTCGACTTCCCACAGGGCGGGTTCTGCTCCAGCAGCCGAAATGAGGTCGATGATCTGCAGGGCCGCTGCCGAGGCGCAGCTGCGGGCGCGTTCTGCCTGTTCGCCGTCCGCTGTGGTTTCCGGGCTGAAGGCGAAGACCACGTCAACATCGGATACGTAGTTGAGTTCGCGGGCACCGCATTTGCCCATGGCGATAACAGCAAGTTCAGCGCACCCGTCGGGTATTGAATCCCCCGCGGCGAGGTCGTGTGCCGCCATGAGGGCACCCTCAGCCATTTCTGTCAGGGTCCGGCTGACAGTGTCGAAGTCTGCGGTCGGTTCGTGACTGCCGAGGTCTGCGGCTGTCAGCTGGATGAGTTCGTCCCGGTACGCTCGGCGCAGGGCGGTTCGACCGTCTTCGATTGAGAGCAGCTGACCGTCGGCGTCGTACACCGAACGGGCAATGCGCTTACGCACCTTTCTCCTGCGCTTTGAGCGCAGGAAGTCTTCGTCTTCGGCCAGCAGCCGCAGCGACTCAGGCCACCGCACAATGTGGTCAATGCAGGCCTCAGAACTCCCGGCCAACCGAACAAGTCGGTCGAGCAGATGCTGAGAATCCTGCACGAGCCCACCGAGGTCGACCTCGGCTGCCGCTGCCGCCTCAGCGACGCGGACCAAACCGAGGGAAACGGAACCGGGGTCACCGGTGAAACGGGCGAATTCCCTAATCGCCGATTCGTACCCTTCCAAACCGGTCAGTTCGCAGAACTGGCCAAGGAAGCGCTCAAAGCGCGAGTCGAATTTACCGCGCTGGTTGCGTGTTGGGTCCTGCCGCCTGCTCAGATCTAACCTGCGAATCATGTTTGGGTGTAGAGCCCATCGAGTTCATAGGCGGTCACCTGCGCGCGGTAGTCTCTCCATTCCCTCGCTTTGTCACGCAGGTAGAAGTCGAATACCTCTTCGCCCAGAGTGTCAGCGACGAGTTCGCTGTTCTCCATGCAGCGCAGAGCTTCCGACAGGCTCGCAGGCAGCGGTTCAATGCCCATGGCGCTGCGCTCGCGTCGGCTGAGATCCCACACGTCGTCTTCGACTTCCGGAGGCAATTCCATGCCCTCCTCAATGCCTTTCAGTCCCGCGGCCAGCAGCACCGAGTAGGCCAGGTAGGGATTGGCGCAGGAGTCCATGCCGCGGTACTCGATCCGAGCAGACGATTCCTTGCCGGACTTGTACTGCGGCACCCGTACAAGTGCAGTGCCCGTGCGACCCCAGCTGATGTAGGACGGGGCTTCGTGCCCGGTCCACAGGCGCTTGTAGGAGTTGACGTACTGGTTGGTGACCGCAGCGATCTCAGGGGCGTGGTGCAGCAGGCCTGCCGCGAACTGCCGGCCGGTGGTCGACAGCTGGTATTCGGCGCCGGCCTCAAAGAACGCGTTGTCTTCACCTTCGAACAGCGACAGGTGCGTGTGCATCCCGTTGCCCGGATGCTCGGCCAGGGGCTTGGGCATGAACGTGGCGTGCACGCCCTGGGAAATCGCAACCTCTTTGACTACCGCTTTGAAGGTCATGACGTTGTCGGCCATAGTCATCGCGTCCGCATAGCGCAGATCGATTTCGTTCTGTCCCGGACCGGCTTCGTGATGCGAGAACTCGACGGAAATGCCCATGGATTCCAACATCTGCACTGCACTGCGCCGGAAATCGTTCGCAGTGCCGCCGTTGACGTGATCGAAGTATCCGGCGTTGTCGACCGGAACAGGAGGTTTGCCGTCCAGTTCGGCCGAACGGAACAGGTAGAACTCCATTTCCGGGTGCACGATGAAGGTGAAGCCGCGCTCGCGCGCTTTCGCCAGGGTGCGGGCCAGAATATTGCGCGGATAAGAAGCGGCAGGTTCACCATCGGGAGTCAGCACATCGCAGAACATCCGACCGGTTGGCTCGACCTCGCCTCGCCATGGCAGGAGCGAATACGTCGACGAGTCTGGGCGCAGAACCATGTCGTCTTCGATGACCCGGGAAAAGCCTTCGAGTGCCGAACCGTCAAAGCCGATGCCCTCGGTGAAAGCTCCCTCAAGTTCGTCGGGAACAATCGCAACGGACTTCAAGCGGCCCATGATGTCGGGAAACCACAGACGCACAAACCGCACGTCACGGTCATCGACATCGCGCAGAACCGCTTCCTGCTGTTTGGTCAGCCCCATCAGCGCCAGTCCTCGTCGTCTTCTTCCCATTCGCGATTGCGCTCGCTGGCTGTTGCGAGTGCCGCCTGAGCTTCGGCTTCGCTGTCATAGGGGCCCAGCCGGTTCTCAAAGGAGCTCTTCCGTCCCTTTTCAACTTTGCCGGTCTTGGTGTTGAACCAGTATTTCTCTTCTTCGTACGACATAGCGCACCTCCCTGTGCACAACTCTAGCTGTCTACAATGATGTCATCATGACGAATTCTGCTCCGCTTGGAACTCTCACAAAGGGAACCGTGGCGCCCATGCGCTCCGTTCCAGCCCACATCGAACGTCCCGAATACGTCGGCAAGGCCGAACCGAACGAAGGTCGCGGCAGCAATTTCTACACGCCTGAAGAAATCGAGCTGGTCCGCGAATCGGGCCGCATCGCCGCGAACGCCATGGCCGAGGGCGGCAAGCTCGTTGAGCCCGGCCGCACGACGGACGAAATCGACGTTGTCGTCCACGAATACCTGCTGGACCACGGCGCCTACCCGTCGACTCTTGACTACCGGGGCTTCACCAAGTCGGTGTGCACATCGATCAACGAGGTCGTCTGCCACGGCATCCCCGACTCCACCGTGATTCAGGACGGTGACATCGTGAACCTTGATGTCACCGCCTACAAGAACGGCATGCACGGGGACACAAACTTCACGTTCGTGGCCGGCAATGTCGACGAAGAGTCCCGCCTGCTGGTGGAGAGGACCCACGAATCGCTCATGCGCGGCATCAAGGCCGTCAAGCCGGGCCGTTCTATCAACATCATCGGCCGCGTCATCGAAAAGTACGCGAAGCGCTTCGGCTACGGAGTTGTTCGCGACTACACCGGTCACGGGGTCGGGCGCGAATTCCACTCCGGGCTCATCATCCCCCACTATGACGCCGCTCCGAACTACGCGGACGAAATCCAGCCGGGCATGATCTTCACAATCGAGCCGATGCTCAATCTGGGCACCATCAACTGGGAACAGTGGGATGACGGCTGGACGATTGTGACTGCCGACCGTCGCCGCTCAGCCCAGTTCGAGCACACCCTCGTGGTGACAGAGGACGGCGCGGACATCCTCACGCTTCCCGATGTCGAACTCGTGGCCGGCCGTGACTGATCGCGGCGAGCTGCGCGGTTCGGCAGGAGCACACTCCTGTGCTTTGGGCATTGACATCGGCGGCTCGTCCATCAAGGCCGGGCTGGTCGACCTCGAACGCGGCCGGATCATCGGCGACCGTGTCGTTGTGCCGACGCCACATCCCGCCACTCCCGAAACTCTCATGAATGCAGTCCGCGGTGCGGCATCCGAGGTGCTTGCACAGCAGCCGGGCGGCACCTCGTCACCAGAATCCGGGTACGAGGCGCCGCTGACTCCCCCTGTCCCCGCCGGGGTCGCATTCCCCGGGGTGGTCAAGAACGGCGTTGTCACCTTCGCGTTCAATCTTGACGATTCATGGCTTGGAGCGAATATTGAGCAGACCATTGGGGCAGCCCTTGGCCGTCCGTGTGTTTTTCTCAATGACGCTGATGCCGCCGGCATTGCCGAAATGACCTTCGGCGCTGGTCGCGAATGGCACGACAGGACTGTTCTCATGCTCACCCTGGGAACCGGCATCGGTTCGGCGCTGTTTACCCGCGGCAGGCTCGTGCCGTTCACCGAACTCGGCCACGTTGAGATAGGCGGCGAAGACGCAGAGCTCAGCGCATCCGCAAGCGCAAAGGTGCGGTTGGGCATGGACTACCCTACGTGGGCTGCGAAGCTCAGCCGGTACTGCAGGGAAATGGAAAAGCTCATCAACCCCGACGCGTTCATCTTCGGCGGGGGCATTTCGCAGGATCATGCCGACTGGCTTCACCTGCTCGACCTTCAGACGCCCGCTGTCCCGGCGGCAATGTTCAATGACTCAGGGATCATCGGCGCGGCGGTCCACGGTGCTGACGTTGCTGAAAGCATCGGTCGCTGAACATTACAGCGCTGAGTCCCGGCGCCAGCTTGTGTAGGGACAGGCCACCGATAAGCCGGGTTCTGTTCCCAGGCGGAAGCCTGGGCGACGGTCATCTGTCTAGGACCTGCATTGCTGCAGGCCTCAAGCAATCCACCCGACGGCACGACGAGCAGCCGTATAGCCGTCTGCACGATCTTGCTCCCGGTGGGGTTTACCCAGCGGCCCGCGTCACCGCGGGCCCTGGTGGTCTCTTACACCACCTTTTCACCCTTACCAGCACGCTGGCGGTTTAGCTTTCTGCGGCACTTTCCCGCGGGTTTCCCCGGGTGGCTGTTAGCCACCACCGCGCTCTGCGGAGCCCGGACTTTCCTCGGCCGGGCACGAGGCCCGAACGCGACCGTCTGGTGGCCTGTCCTCGGCCAAGTGTATATGTGCGGGCTTTTAGAATGAGCATCATGTTCATTCTTCTGCCGCCGTCCGAAGGCAAAACACCGGCGCAAGACGGAGCGCCTGTCGACCTGTCGTCTCTGTCCTTACCGGAACTCAATGAAACGAGGCGTGAGGTGCTTGCCGAGCTGCAGAAAGTCAGCGCCGCGCCGGATGCCCTTGTTCAGTTGGGTGTAGGTGAGCGCATTGCCGGCGAGGTGGCGCGCAACATTGATCTAGACACGGAACCGACGGCACAGGCTCTGACGGTCTATACGGGTGTCCTGTTTGAGGCACTCGATGTTTCCGCTGTGCTGCAGGCCCCACGCGAACGGGTCGAGCGGGTGTTCATTGCCTCAGCGCTTTTCGGCATGGTCGGCGCACTTGATCACATCCCTGCCTATCGACTGTCGATGAAGACCTCACTGGGTGATCTGGGACCACTGGCGAAACTGTGGAAGGAGGCGCTGGGGGAACCGTTGGCCGAGCACTTCGGAGATGCGCCGGTGCTCGACTGCCGGTCGGGCGACTACCGCAGGCCGTGGCCGGGCATTCCTGAAAACACCGTGGCTGTCAATGTCGTCAAAGAGGTTGCCGGCAAGCGCACAACCGTGTCCCACTGGGCTAAGCACACGCGCGGCCTGGTTGCGTCCCACCTGCTGCAGCGCAGTGAACCGATGCCGTCTTCACCGGAAGCCATTGCTGACGCTGTTGCCGAACAGTTCGAGGTCGAATACGCCCCGCCCCGCGGTAAACAGTCGGCAGTGCTGACGGTCGTACTGCCTGACGCCTGACAGGGCAGCGGGCTTGATGCTTCTGCGCTTTCAGGCCTGAACGATGAGGCCTTCGCAGTCCTCGCACTGAAACGCCCAGGTGCGCTCGGCATTGCGCACCGCATCAGCCTGCACTCCGGACAAAGCTGCACCACAGGCTCCACAGGCTCCTGCCGCGAGAACTCCGATACCGGATGAGCGGATGATCGACGCTGCCTCAGCCGGAAGCTCGGCGAGTTTGGCCGTGGTCTGTTCTACCAGCTGCGCGTGCTCGCCGTCCAAGCGAGCCGCTTCTTCCTGCCTGCGCTGACCTTCGGCTTTTCCTTCCGCAGCGACCTCTTCGGCACGTGCGCGCAGCTTCTGCAGCTGGGATTCGGCAGATTCGGCGCTGTCAAGAGCCTGCAGTTCTCTGTCTTCCGCGTGGCCGACAGCAGTACGCACAGACTCGATGTCCGCCTGCAGTGCAACGAGGTCCCGGCTTGTCAGGCCGACTCCGGCATTGAGCTTCGCCTCCATGCTTTCGGCTTTTGACCGCCCATCGGCAGCTTGCGCAGCGGCCGTGCGCGCTTCTTTCTGATGACCCTCGATTTCGGCGCGCAGCTCTGTGGCTTTCGCGGCAAGCGCTTTGTGTTCACCGGCCAGTTCCTGCAGGCGCGCCACGCGCTCTTCTTGTTTTGCCTCGGTGCGATTGCGACGAATCTGCGCGCTCAGTGATGCGTAGTCGAGCGCGGCCGCGTGCTGCTGTGTGCTCAGTTCCACTGCCACTCCTCGGAGTCGGGAAGAACGACTGCTGTCCACGGGTCAGAGCAGACACCGGACACAGTCACTTCAACACTGTGTCCGCCTGCCCGCAGGGCTTCGTCGAGCTGTTCGGCCGCGCGCGGGATCCACGCCGATTCGGCCGAATAGTGCGAAATGTCGATGAGGTGCTCAAGCGGGCCTCCCCGGGAACCCATATCGAGGGCTTCCGATGCGGGGTGATGGCGAAGGTCCGAGGTGATGTACAGCTGGGCTTCCGCCTTGCGTGCCGCATCGAACATGGAGTCACCCGCTCCTCCTAGAACGGCAACACGCGTGACTTCCGCACCGGGGTCGCCTCCGATGGCGATGCCCCGGACAGACAGGTCAACTCCCTGTGCCAGGCGGACGGCAATGTCCTCAACTGTCGTCGGTTCCACGGTGCCGACCCGTCCCAGGCCGACCCCCGCCTCGGCATCGGGGTTCTGCACAAGGGGTTCGACTTCCCGCAGCTGCAGGATCTCCGCGAGGACATCGGACACCCCGCCAAGAGCAGAGTCTGCGTTCGTGTGGGCATTGAACTGTGCGACGCCAGACCGGATCAGCGTGTGTACGGCACCGCCCTTCAGCGTGTCGGCAGCGACTGATGTCACGCCGCGCAGCAGCAGCGGGTGGTGGGTGAAGAGGAAGTCCGCACCGAGCTCAACGGCTTCTGCGATGACTTCATCCGATGGGTCCAGCGCGCAGTGCGCGTGAGTCACGGGGGCTTCTGGGTCGCCTACCGCCAAACCAACGGAATCCCAGTCTTCCGCGAGGTTGTTCGGCCAGAGCTGTTCACAGACGTTCATTACATCGCGCACATTCGTCATGCCTTCAAACTAGCGCATTGAGCCGACGAAAAAGACACCCCAAGAAAATTGAATGATCGTTTGAACTATGCCACGATTCATCTATGACACAACTCACAGAAGAGAATCGCTCCGTCATCGGAGACATCGTCAAGCGCAGCGCCGCGCGCTCCCCCAAGGACACCGCCATCGTCTTCCAGGACCGCACCTGGACGTACAGTCAGCTCGACCAGGCAGTGACCAACATCGCCCACTTTTTTGTTGAGCACGGCCTTGAAAAAGGCGACCGCGTAGCCGCCTACAGCAAGAACTCGGACATCTTCGCCATCGTCTTCTTGGCCTGTGCACGCGCCGGACTCATCCACGTGCCGGTCAACTACCAGCTGACGAAGGACGAACTCGACTACATCCTGTCGGACTCGGACCCCAAGCTGATCCTGGCCGAAGAAGCCCTCATGCCGTTCATCGAGGAAACCGAAGCCGGACAAAAGCGTGAGCGCATGCTCATGGAAAGCCTCGTAGAACCGGCACTGAAAGTCGACGGCCCGGCTCGCGATGGCGAGTTCTCCCCTGTCGACACCGACCGCGTGCAGCTGCTCTACACCTCGGGAACCACGTCGTCGCCCAAGGGTGCTGTCATGACGCACCGCAGCCTCATGCACCAGTACCTGTCGGTTCTGACATCCCTGGACATCACCAGCTCTGACCGTTTCGTCCACGCTCTGCCGCTGTACCACTCGGCTCAGATGCACGTGCTGCTGATTCCCGCCCTCATGCGCGGCGCATACAGCATCATCGTGCCCACACCTGTTCCGCAGCAGCTGCTCGAGCTCATCGAAAAGGAGCGCATCACCGCGTTCTTCGCCGCCCCGACCGTGTGGGTTGCGCTGACCAATAACCCGGACTTCACCACGCGCGACCTTTCGTCGCTCAAGAAGGCCTACTACGGCGCATCCATCATGCCCGGCCCGATTGTTGAGCGCCTGCAGAAGCAGCTGCCGGAGCTCGGCCTGTACAACTGCTTCGGCCAGTCCGAAATGGGCCCGCTGTGCACCGTTCTGCGTCCTGAAGAGCACGCCGACCGCCCGGCCTCAGCAGGCCGCCCAGCGCTGTTCGTGGAGACCCGAATTGTCGACCTCGACGGCAACGACGTCGAAGTCGGCCAGCGCGGCGAAATCCTCTACCGCTCACCCCAGCTGGCCGAAGGCTACTGGAACAAGCCGGAAAAGACCGCTGAGGCCTTCGTGGGCGGATGGTTCCACTCCGGTGACCTCGTTGTGGCTGACGAAGAGGGCTACATCACGGTTGTGGACCGTGTGAAGGACGTCATCAACACCGGTGGTGTTCTCGTGGCCAGCCGCGAAGTCGAAGACGCCATTTTCTCGATGGACGGCGTGGAAGAAGTCTCGGTTGTCGGCATGCCGGATGAAAAGTGGATCGAGGCGATCACCGCCTACGTCGTCCTCACCGACGCCGGCCGCGAAAGCCTGACGGAAGAAGCCGTCATCGAGTACGTCAAGGGCAAGCTCGCAGGCTTCAAGGTTCCCAAGACCGTGCACTTCGTAGACGCTCTGCCGAAGAACTCGGCGGGCAAGATCCTCAAGCGCTCACTGCGCGAAGGCACGCACGCCTGACCTGACACAGACAGATGCGGGAATGTCCAGAAAGGGCATCTCCGCATCTGTTTGGGGGCCCGCATCTGTTGAAGGCAATGAGAAAACCCGCTCTCGACGCTTAAGTCGATGAGCGGGTTTGTGTCTGTCGGGATAGCGGGATTTGAACCCACGACCTCCTCGTCCCGAACGAGGCGCGCTACCAAACTGCGCCATATCCCGTGATTGGCAACGGGGACAACTATAGCCCACCGTGGGCTGATTGCGAAATCGCGTCTTCGACCTGCCATGATGGACCCCATGAGCTTGTCTGTTCACCGCATTGCCGATGCCGCGGTCGCAATTCTCACTGACTACGGCATGGGTGACCTATCTATGCGCAGACTTGCTCGCGATCTCGGTGTTGGGCCCTCTGCTCTGTACTGGCACGTTAAGAACAAACAGGAGATCTTCGTCCTTGTTGCCCGGCGCATCGCCGGTGAAATTGATGAGGCCCTCGGGGACGGCACAGACCTAGCCCCGACCGAAATCCTGCTGCACATGCACGATGTTCTTCTGCGCTACCGCGATGGCGCGGACATCTTTTCGCTCGCCTACGCCCATTCGGGTGATTCTGTTCTGCCCACCGCTGTCCGAACCCAGATCGCTGACGAGGCGGAGCGCCATTCTTCTGTTGTCCTCACCTGTGGGACGGTCGCCTTTGAGCAGAACCGCTCCCTGTTCGATTCGACGGCAGGACCGGCTGACAGCCGGGCGGCTCTTGCCGCCGCTCTGACCCGAATTGGCAGGAACGCCGACTGACTGTATCCTTATCCAGGTCAGGGCCTATAGCTCAGTTGGCTAGAGCATCTCGTTTACACCGAGAGGGTCGGGGGTTCGAGTCCCTCTGGGCCCACCGCTACAAGAAAGTCGGGATCCGCGAATTCGTGCGGGTCCCGGTTTTCTTTGTGCCCGCTTCAGCTGCTAACGGGTCATTTGTGGGTCATTTCTGACCAGAACCGGCGTTCTTGATTGGAGCACGGCCAGAAGCCATGCCATGTCGTTCAGGCAATACACAGGAAAACATCCCAGCGTCGGCTGCTTAGATCACTACCGTTGTGTTCACGGTCACTCTTTCGGGGAGCCTCCCCGGGCCGAGAGGAGTACCCTGTGAACCCCTCTTCAACAAATACAGTCAAAAAGAAGCGCACGGGAGCGCTGTTCGGCCCCGGTCTTATGATCGCGGCTTCGTTCATCGGCCCCGGAACAATCACCACAGCAATCGTCACCGGCGCAGACTTCGGCTTCACACTCGCGTGGTCTGTCGTCTTTTCGATCATCGCCACCCTTGTTCTGCAGGAGATGTCGGTCAGACTCGGCCTCGGCGCAGGACTCGGGCTCGGCGAAGCTATGCGGCGTGCATTAGAGAACCCCGTCCTGAGAACGCTGATGATCGTGCTCGTCGTCGCTGCAATCGGAATCGGCGGGGCTGCCTATGCCGGCGGTGACACAACAGGCACATCGTTGGCCGTTTCAGCGGTTGCGCCAGTAGACCTCAGGATCATTGTCAGTGCAATCATCATCGCGATCTTCGCCCTGCTCATCACCGGCAGCTACAAGATCATCGAGCGGGTTCTCATGGTGATGGTGGTCATCCTTGCTGTCCTGTTCGTCATCGCCGTCTTCGTCGTTCAACCTCCAATCGCCGACATCCTCAAGGGAATCTTCGTCCCCTCGATGCCTCCAGGATCCGCGCTGACTGCAATTGCACTCATCGGAACCACCGTGGTCCCCTACAATGTCTTCCTCCACGCCAGCCTCGTACAGGAAAACTGGGCGAATGTTCCAAAGGAGACAGCGCTGAAAGAAGCCCGCATTGACACCGTCGCTTCGATTTCGTTCGGTGGGCTCATCACTCTGGCGGTGATGGCGACCTCCTTTGGCGCGCTGTTCCTCCACGGTATGAGCGCAGAAACGGCTGAGGACCTCGCGGTATCGCTCGAGCCGCTTCTGGGAGAAGCTTCCACATGGGTGTTCGCACTCGGCCTGTTTGCGGCCGGCTTCACGTCCGCCCTCGCCGGTCCGCTCGGAGCGGCTTATGCCATTACGGGGATGCTCGGCAAGAGCACAGATATGAAAAGCCCGCTGTTCCGCGCAGTGTGGATCGCGGTGCTCGCCGTCGGTGCAGTCATCGCGCTGACCGGCTTTGAGCCGATTCAGCTCATCGTCATTGCGCACGCGGCCAACGGCCTGCTCCTGCCGATCATCGCCATCTTCCTGCTGGTGACAATGAACAGCAAGAAAGTCGTCGGCGAACATGCAAACGGTGTATGGGCCAATATCTTCGGCGGTGCAGTGACTCTGATTGTCATAGGGATCGGCAGCTACCAGCTGGCTGACCTTCTGGGGCTGCTGCCCGGCTGATCGAATCTCTGTCACAGGCGGGGTTGGGTACGGTACGAGCCGTGTCCAGCCTCGTCACTTCTGGCACTCGGGGCACCAGTAGAGTTTGCGCCCCTCCATTTCTGTCATCGCGACGGGAGTTCTGCACACGCGACACGGCAGCCCTGTGCGGCCATAGACAAAATGGCGGAATTCACTGTCATCCACGGCGCGCTGCCGACTAGCGCCTCGCAGTCTCGTGCGGGTGAGCATGACACCCGTTTCAACACCGACGGGCAGCAGACGAACCCAGTCGCGCCACAGCGCGGCAACCTCGGCATCCGTGAGCTCGGTGCCGGGTTTGAACGGGCTGAGTCCAGCCCGGAACAGCATCTCAGCCCTGTACACATTGCCGATCCCGGCAATAACAGACTGGTCCATGAGCAGACTGCCAATCGGACGGCGCCGGCGCACATTCTCAGCAAACCTGCGGCCACCTCGTGCGTTTCCGTCGACCAGCGGATCCGGGCCGAGAGAAGCCAACTGGGCCTCCACCTCGTGAGGAGCGAGAACTTCGCACACCATCGGGCCGCGCAGATCAGCGCAGACGTCCTCAGTCAGCAGGCGCAGACGCACCTGGCCGACCGGCTCGGGCGGCCACACAGCGTCGAGCTCCTCCGCCTTTTCGACTTCACCGGCACGCACCCGCCGAGGTGCCCCCAGCGACCCTGAATACTCCCCCGTCTGCCCGGCACGGTCAGAGGCGCCGGCAGCGTACAGAAAATCCCAGGCACCGTAGATCCCCAGGTGGACCCGCACAGTACGCTCACCCTCGAAAGGCAGGAACAGGTGCTTGCCAACGGCATAGCATTCCCCCAGCTCACTGCCGCTGATGAGCGCGGCACCGTCGGAAAAGCGTCCCTGGGGTGAAGACGCAGTCACCGCACGCCCGCCGAAATCAGCGTTGAATCGGCGGGCAATGCGGTGAATCGAATGGCCCTCAGGCAAGCGCGGCCTTGATCTTCTCGGCAGCTTCCGCGATGTCTTCGGCCTCGGTCGAACCGTGCTTGTTGTCCAGGCGGAAGTCGTCGATCGAGTTCGTGGGCCACACGTGAATGTGCACGTGCGGAACTTCAAAGCCCTGGATCATCACGCCGACGCGCTCACAGGAGAACGCCTTCTTCTGCGCCTTGCCGATCTTCTGGGCAACCGCCATGAGGTGGGAGGTGAGCTCTTCCGGCATGTCGAGCCAGTGGTCAATCTCTTCGCGCGGGATGACGAGCACGTGTCCGTCAGTCATCGGCGTGATGTCCATAAAGGCAGCACAGCGGTCGTCTTCGTAGACGAACGTGCCGGGAATGTCACCGTCGAGGATTTTCGTGAAGATGGACGCCATAACCCCTCCTTGGGAAGAACGACAGGTTCGTCACCACCCTATCCGCTCAGGCGGCAGCGAAGCAGGCTCAGAAGCTCTCAGCAGGATTGAGGAAGCGACTGAAGTCGCGCTTGCTGCCAGTCAAAGAGTGCTCCGTATCGACCACAACACCCTCGCCATCCAGAAGAAAGGTCAGTCGGCGTGCAAAGCCGCGCTGCTCATCGAAAGCCCCAAAGGCCCTCGCGGCTGCACCGTGGGGCCAGAAGTCAGACAGAAGAACAAAGGGCAGCCCGAGTTCCTGCGCCCACGCAGCCAGCGTGTACTTGGGATCGCAGGAAACAGCGACGACCTCTGTGCCGCCGGAAAGCAGACCCTCATACATTCCGGCAAGCTCACGCATTTCGGAACCGCACACGGGCGAGAAGGCAAAGGGAAAGAAGACCGCGAGAACGCGATCAGCGTCGGCCCGGCGCCTGCACTCGTCCAGGGAAAGCGCCTCACCAAAATGGGAAGGCAGACAAAACGAAGGTGCCGCCGCACCCACCTGGGGTCCGACGGCACCAGTTTCCACAGTCATCAGTCGAAGTTCTTTTTGCTCATCAAGCACACGGCCGACCAGTCAGCCGCCGCACGGACCGTTTTCGTCACGTGCATACCGGCCACGGGAGCGGCATCGTTGATGTCGACGGGATCAATGTGTCCCGGACGACCGGCCTTCGGGGTCAGAAGCCACACAACACCGCCGTCCTTCAGTGTTGTCTGCGCGTCGACGATGCCGTCTGTCAGGTCGTCGTCATCGCTGCGCCACCACATGACGATCACGTCGAAAACATCGTCAACGTCGCCGTCAATCATCTCTTCGCCGGTAACTGCCGCGATGTCGTCGCGCAGCTGGAAATCAACGTCGTCGTCGTAGCCGATTTCCTGAACATACTGTCCGCTCGACAGAGACAGGGGGTTAGCAACCTGTGCTGCCTGAGCGGAATCGAGCGTCCTTCCTGAGGGAGTTGTACTCATGGCTTTATTCTCACCAGAAACGCCCCGTTTAGCCAATCACCGGGCCGACACCCCGACAAAAACAGCGAAATTGGCCATTTTGCACAATCTGCGTCCATAAGGGTGGAGCATTTCACATCAAGTTCGGCACCACCCGGGCTCGATGTGCAATAGCCTAGACACATATCCGAAGTCCCTTAAACGCGAGAGGAATTGCTTTGGACAACAAGAACAAGGGCCCCATCCTCAATGGTCTCCCCGCGAATGTCCCGGACATCGACCCACAGGAGACGCAGGACTGGATCGACTCCCTTGATGCGCTGGTCGAAGAGGCCGGCACCGCCCGCGCTCGCTACATCATGCTCAACCTCATCCAGCGTGCGCGCCAGCAGCGAATCGGCGTCCCCAGCCTGACAGCCACTGACTACGTCAACACCATCGGCGCTGAAGACGAACCGTGGTTCCCCGGTGACGAAGAAGTCGAACGTCGCTACCGCAGGTGGATCCGTTGGAACGCTGCTGTACAGGTTCAGCGCGCACAGCGCGAGGGCATCGGAGTCGGCGGCCACATTTCGACCTACGCCTCAGCCGCAACTCTCTACGAAGTCGGTCTCAACCACTTCTTCCGCGGCAAGGACCACCCCGGCGGCGGCGACCACATCTTCTACCAGGGTCACGCTTCCCCCGGTATGTACGCACGCGCCTTCCTCGAAGGCCGGCTCACTGCCGAGCAGATGGACGGCTTCCGCCAGCAGTCCTCCCACTACGTCAACGGCAAGCCCTTCGGTCTGCCCTCCTACCCGCACCCGCGGCAGATGCCGGACTTCTGGGAGCACCCCACGGTCTCCATGGGCATCGGCCCCCAGGCCGCCATTTCGCAGGCGCAGTTCGACCGCTACCTGCACAACCGCGGCATCAAGGACACCAGCCAGCAGCACACCTGGGCTTTCCTCGGCGACGGCGAAATGGACGAGCCCGAAGCACGCGGCATGCTCCAGTACGCCGCCTACGAAGAGCTCGACAACCTGACCTTCGTCATCAACTGCAACCTGCAGCGCCTCGACGGCCCGGTCCGCGGCAACGGCAAGATCATCCAGGAACTCGAATCCTGGTTCCGAGGTGCCGGTTGGAACGTCATCAAGGTCATCTGGGGCCGCGAGTGGGACCCGCTGCTGGCCAAGGACCGCGACGGCGCCCTGGTCAACCTGATGAACGCCACCCCGGACGGCGACTACCAGACCTACAAGGGCGAGTCCGGTGGATTTGTCCGCGACAACTTCTTCGGTCGCGACCCCCGCACGAAGGCCATGGTCGAGGACTACACCGACCAGCAGATCTGGAACCTCAAGCGCGGCGGCCACGACTACCGCAAGGTGTACGCGGCGTACAAGGCAGCGCTTGAGCACACCGGCCAGCCGACCGTCATCCTCGTCAAGACCGTTAAGGGCTACTCGCTCGGACCTCACTTCGAGGCCCGCAACGCGACCCACCAGATGAAGACGATGGCGCTCGAAGACCTCAAGGCCGCTCGCGACCACTTCTCCATCCCGATCTCCGACAAGCAACTCGAAGAGAACCCGGAACTTCCGCCGTACTACCATCCCGGTGAGGACGCACCGGAGATCAAGTACCTCCTCGACCGCCGTCGCGAACTCGGCGGCTTCACACCCGAACGCCGCTCGAAGTACGTCGACATCAAACTGCCTGACGACAAGGTCTTCGAACCTGGCATGCGCGGCTCCGGCAAGCAGGAAATCGCCTCGACCATGGCGTTTGTCCGCATCCTCAAGGACCTCATGCGCGACAAGGAGTTCGGCAAGCGCGTCGTGCCGATCATTCCTGACGAAGCCCGCACCTTCGGCATGGACTCCTTCTTCCCCACGAAGAAGATCTACAACCCGCACGGCCAGAACTACATTTCGGTCGACCGTGACCTCTTCCTGTCCTACAAGGAAGCGACCGACGGCCAGCTGCTGCACATGGGCATCAACGAATCCGGTTCGACAACCGCTCTGACGGCCGCGGGCACCAGCTACGCCACGCACGGCGAACCGATGATTCCGTTCTACATCTTCTACTCGATGTTCGGATTCCAGCGTTCGGGCGACCAGTTCTGGGCGGCCAGCGACCAGATGGCACGCGGATTCATCCTCGGCGCAACAGCAGGTCGCACCACCCTGACCGGTGAGGGTCTGCAGCACGGCGATGGACACTCGCACGTCCTGTCGTCGACCTTCCCGTCAATCGTGTCCTACGACCCGGCCTACGCCTACGAGATCGCGACCATCGTCCGCGATGGTCTGCACCGGATGTACGACCCCGAAGATCCGCGCCAGGATCCGGACGTCATGTACTACATCACGATGTACAACGAACCGATGGTCCAGCCGAAGGCACCGGAAAACCTCGACACCGAGGGCATCATCAAGGGTCTGTACAAGCTCAAGGACGGCAACAAGACCGAAGGCCCGAAGGTTCAGCTCATGGCCTCCGGCGTTGGTGTGCCGTGGATCCTCGAGGCCCAGGAGATCCTGGAGAAGGACTGGGGAGTCAGCGCGGACGTGTGGTCTGTCACCTCGTGGCAGGAGCTGCGCCGTGACGGCCTGGAAGCCGACGACGCTCGTCTGCTCGATCCGAAGGCTGAACACCGGGTCCCCTTCGTCACGCAGAAGCTGCTGGGCTCGGAAGGTCCGGTCATCGCCACGAGCGACTTCACCAGGACCGTTCCGGACATGATCCGCCAGTACGTGCCGAACCACTTCACGAGCCTCGGAGCTGACGGCTACGCGATCTCCGACACGCGTCCGGCAGCCCGCCGTTACTTCCTCATCGACGCTCACTCGGTTGTCGTTCAGGCCCTCATCAGCCTGGCAGACACCGGCGAGATCGACATGTCGAAGGCTGCGGAGGCCGCTAAGAAGTATGGACTCGACGACCCGCGCAAGGGTGTATCGGGCACCACCGGCGGCGACGCCTGATGAGCACAGCCGCGCGGCAGTGATTCCGCCGCAGAAGGGGCCGGGGCCACTCCCCGGCCCCTTTTGTGTATCAAATACAAGACTTTTGTCGTTTTGGCGCTATTGTTGTGCTCATGCCCGACCATGAAGCACCTGGCGCGAAGACCGCTGATCGCGCTGACACGATTCGCCGCCTCGAGGCCGGTCAGCGCACGCTGTCGAACCTGACGCTGAAGCGCATTGAGGGACGCCTGCGCTGGTTCTCCCAGCTGTCCTCAGCTGACAAAGGCTGGGTCGTAGTACTTGCGAACTCGGGAATTTCGTCATTCATCGAGTGGTATCGCAATCCCACCCGGCACCTGCGGGTCATCAACGACATCTTCAAATCCGCACCGAAGGAACTCGTCCGGTCGGTTTCGCTGCAGCAGACTCTGCAGCTGCTGCGCGTAGTCGTCGAAGTGGTCGAAGAGCGGGTGAGCGATCTTGCGCGCGCTGGCGAACAGGCCGAACTGCGCGAGGCGGTGCTCATCTATTCGCGCGAAATCGCCTTTGCCGCCGCCGATGTGTATGCACGCGCCGCCGAGGCGCGGGGCAGCTGGGACGCTCGACTCGAAGCGATGGTCATCGACGCTCTCGTTCGCGGCGATTCCGTTGACGAACTGGCCAGCCGCACCGCCGCCTACGGCTGGAACTCTGAGGGCTCCATTCGCGTCATCATGGGACGCGCGCCGCGCCGCAAAGACCGCGCCTCGATTGAAGAAGTGCGCGCAACGGCTAAGAAATGGGCCGAAGACGCGCTGGTCGGCGTCCATTCCGACCGTCTGCTCATTGTGCTTGGCGGTGTGGCTGACATCGAAGCTGCCGCTGAGGACCTATCGCCGTTCTTCGGACCGTCGGACATCGTCATCGGCCCGGAGGTCAGTTCGTTCGCCGAAGCGGGTACGAGCGCATCTGCGGCCGTGTGGGGTCTGCGCACAGCACGCGCCCGGCCCGACACTCCCCGTCCCGTCTTTGCCGATGATCTTCTTCCCGAACGCGCCATGGCAGGTGACCGCAGCGCCGTGCGCGCCCTTGTGACTTCCTACTACGAACCCCTGGCAACAGGGTCCGGCCAGCTTCTGGCAACCGCCGCCGCCTATCTCGAATACGGCGGTGCACTGGAAACAACCGCACGGGCCCTGGATGTTCACCCGAACACCGTCCGCTATCGACTCAAGAAGCTCACAGAAGCTCTTGGGATAGATCCGACCGAAGCGCGGTCGGGCTTCGTCATACGGATCGCTTTGGTGTATGGCCACCTGCACAGCGCAGGGCAGTTGTACGCCCACGACAATTCACGCTGAGGTTTCAGCCAAATACACTATCGTCATTGCCCAGTCGAGAAAGTTGGAGAGCTTTGCTAGTTGTTGCCTGCCCGGGTCAGGGCGCCCAGAAGTCCGGATTCCTCACGCCTTTTATGGAGATCGACGGCTTTAAGCAGACGATCGCCAGCGCTTCCGAAGCGGTCGGCCTTGACCTCATTGCCCACGGCACCACATCGGATGACGAAACCATCAAGGACACCGCTATTGCGCAGCCGCTCCTTGTTGCATCCGCAATCGCCTCGGCACGCGAAGTCCTCGGCGACACCGCACCCAGCTTCTACGCGGGACACTCGGTGGGTGAAATCGGCGCCGCCGCACTCGCGGGCATTCTCACCGATTCTGACGCCATGAACTTCGTCGGCGTCCGCTCCCGGGGCATGGCCCAGGCTTCCAAGGCCGTGCCCACGGGCATGGCTGCTGTCATCGGCGGAGTCCAGGATGACGTCCTCGCGGCAATTGAGGCTGCGGGCCTTCAGCCGGCCAACGTCAACGGCGGCGGACAGATCGTCGCCGCCGGCGCCCTTGAGAACATCGACAAGCTCAAGGACAACCCTCCGGAGCGCACCCGCGTCATCCCACTGCAGGTGGCCGGTGCATTCCACACCGACTTCATGGCATCGGCACAGCCTGAACTGCAGGAACTGGCCGATTCGCTCAACCCAAACGACCCGACCGTGTCGATCCTGTCGAACCGCGACGGCCGTCCGGTCGAAAACGGCCGCGAGTACGTCCAGTCCCTGGTTTCGCAGGTCACCTCGCCCGTCCGATGGGACCTGTGCCAGCAGACTCTCGTGGAAGCCGGGGTCACTGGCCTGCTCGAACTCCTACCCGGTGGAACGCTGACCGGAATTGCCCGACGCGGCATGAAGGGCGTTGAGACCTTCGCTTTGACATCGGCCGATCAGCTTGACGAAGCACGCGCCTTCGTCACCGCCCACGCCTAAGAAAGGGATCAACGTGGCAACTCTCAAGACCGCGACCCCGCAGGGATATTCCCGCATCGCCGGCATCGGAGCCGGTCGATCGAACGTCGTCGTACACAACAACGACATCGTCGGCCCCATCGATTCGTCTGACGAATGGATTCAGCAGCGCACCGGCATCGTCACGCGCCGCCGCGCCGACAAAGATACGAGCCTCATCGACATGTCCCTGGAGGCGGCCAAGGAGGCAATCGCGAACGCGGGGCTGAGGCCCGAAGACATTGGCGCGATCATCATCGCGACCGTAACCTTCCCCTACCCGACCCCGTCAGCGGCAGCGAAACTCGCAGCTGAACTGGGCACCGGCCCGATCCCCGCCTGGGATATTTCAGCCGCGTGCGCAGGATACTGCTACGGCATCGCCCAGGCCGACGCTGTCGTGCGCTCGGGCATGGCCGACAACGTCCTCGTGGTCGGCGCTGAGAAGCTCTCCGACTGGATCGACCCGACAGACCGGTCGATTTCCTTCATCCTCGGAGACGGTGCGGGAGCTGCCGTCGTGCAGTCTTCCGACACGCCCGGCATTTCACAGTCGGTTATCGGATCAAACCCGCAGAAGTGGGACACGATCAAAATGCACGCATCGTTCTTCGAATACCGGGACGACCGCGAAGTTGGATTCCCCACACTGCGCCAAGACGGACCGTCTGTTTTCCGCTGGGCCGTCTACGACATGGTCGAGATCGCCAAGGAGGCGCTCGATGCCGCCGGCGTTCGGGCTTCCGACCTCGCCGCATTCGTGCCGCACCAGGCGAACATGCGGATCATCGACAACCTGGCAAAGCAGCTCGGCGTTCCCGACTCCGTCGTGATCGGCCGAGACATTGCAGAGAACGGCAACACATCATCGGCGTCCATTCCGCTGGCAACCCACCGCCTGCTGAAGGAAAACCCGGAGCTGTCCGGCGGCCTGTCCCTGCAGATAGGCTTCGGCGCCGGCCTGGTGTACGGAGCCCAGGTAGTGCAGCTCCCCTGATTGACTTGGAGACCGCTGAGTCACGGGACACAGCGCGCCTCCTGACGTAATATCGATTCGGGCATTCGTCGAATCAATGTCACACGACTGCAAGCAGTCAAAGAGAAAGAGGAAACTATGGCTAACACCGAAGCAGAAGTCCTTGCAGGACTCGCAGAAATCGTCAACGAAGAAACCGGCCTCGCCGTCGACGCTGTTGAACCGCAGAAGTCGTTCACCGATGACCTCGACATCGACTCGATCTCGATGATGACCATCGTCGTCAACGCTGAGAAGAAGTTCGACGTCAAGATCCCCGACGATGACGTCAAGGACCTGGAAACCGTCCAGAACGCTGTTGACTACATCGTGAAGGCTCAGCAGGCCTGATCTCCCTAAGCCGCCGGGCTCACACGAGCTCGGCGGCTTACCCCCAAGATTCGACGAGGTAACCACATGACTTCCACAGTTGTCGTCACCGGCATCGGCGCTGTCACCCCTCTGGGAGGCACCGCCGAAAAAACCTGGGAATCAGCTCTCGCCGGCACATCCGGTGTCAAAGCACTCGACAACGACTGGCAGGGAAAATACGACATCCCTGTCAACTTTGCGGCTGCCGTCGATCCGGCAGTTGTCGAAGACAAGCTCACACGAGTCCAGGCCAAGCGCCTTGATCCCTCCAGCCAGTTCGCACTGATCTCCGCCAAAGAGGCTATGGCTGATGCCGGCTTCAGCGAAGAGGGCGCCGAAGTCGATGCTGATCGACTCGCCGTTTCGTGGGCCACGGGCATCGGAGGCGTCTGGAGCCTGCTCAACGGCTGGGACACTCTGCGCGAAGAGGGCTCCCGCCGCGTTATGCCGCTGACCGTCCCCATGCTCATGCCCAACGGCCCCGCCGCTGCCATCGGCATGGAATACCACGCCCACGCAGGTGTGCAGACGGTTGTCTCCGCGTGCGCTTCGTCCACCGAAAGCATTGGCCACGCCTTTGACGTGCTCAGGTCCGGCCGCGCTGACGTCGTGATTGCAGGCGGTTCAGAAAGCGCCATTCACCCGTTCACAATGTCGGCCTTCTCATCGATGCGCGCCCTTTCGCGCCGTACCGATTCGCCTGAAACCGCATCGCGTCCCTACGACGTCGACCGTGACGGCTTTGTCATGGGCGAAGGCGCTGGCGCTCTCGTGCTGGAAACCAAGGAGCACGCAGAAGCGCGCGGCGCGAAGATCTATGCGGAGCTCGGCGGCTGGGGCGTCACCAACGACGCGCACCACATCACCGCCAACGAACCCGAAGGCAAGTACGCCCTGCGGGCCATGCGCCAGGCGCTCGAATGCGCCGGGGTCAAGCCTGAGGACATCAAGCACATCAATGCCCACGCAACCTCGACGCCGGTCGGCGATGTGCCGGAATCCCTGGCTATCAACGCACTGCTCGGCGAGCACACACACGATGCTCTGGTGACCGGCACGAAGTCCATGACCGGCCACCTGCTCGGCGGTGCGGGCGCTGTTGAAGCGATCTTCACCGTCCTGGCTCTGCACAACCGCGTGGCCCCGCCGACGATCAACATTGAGAATGTCGATCCGAAGATCGATCTCAACATCGTCCGCGATAAGCCGGCAGAACTGCCCGACGGTTCGATCGCCGCACTGTCGAACTCGTTCGGCTTCGGCGGTCACAACGCCGTCGTACTTTTCAAGAGCGTCTGATCTTCAGCAGCTGACTGTTTCGGGGTGGGTATCGTTGCGATACCCACCCCGAATTGTTTCTGCCACAGGACCTAAGCCGACGCGCGGTCAGCGGCTCTGATGGCTGAATGAGAGTCCCCCCGGCCGGACTTGAACCGGCGACCAAGGGATTATGAGTCCCCTGCTCTAACCAGCTGAGCTACAGGGGGTCAGAACATCGACAGCATAGCAGTGCGCACACCGGGACGGTATTTCTCTTCTTAGCGTTTTGCACTATCATGGCTAGGAACCTCTTGGCGTTTCGATTCGTGGGGAAGACGTTTTCGGAACGATCAAGGAGGCAAAGTGAATAACACTCAGGGCGTACTGTTCGTCCACTCTGCACCGCGTGCGCTGTGCCCTCACATTGAATGGGCCGCAGGCGGTGCTATTGGTGCCCAAGCAAAGTTTGACTGGTCACCGCAGCCGGCAGCTCCCGGTCTGCTGCGGGCAGAAGTCTGCTGGGCAGCCCCGGCTGGGTCAGGCGCTAAGATCGCGTCTGCTCTCAAAGGCTGGGCCAATGTTCGCTACGAAGTCACCGAGGAAGCGTCCCCGGGATTCGACGGCGCACGGTGGAGCCATACACCGGACCTAGGCATTTTCCATGCGCTGACCGACGTCCACGGCAACATTGTCGTCGGCGAGGACATCATCCGCGCTGTCATGGCACGCTCCGCCGGAGACTCCGAGCGCATGCAGGCCGAAATGTCCCTCGCCCTGGGCCAGGCCTGGGATGACGAGCTCGAAGCTTTCCGTCGCGCCGGAGAAGGCGCACCGATTCGCTGGCTTTCCCGCGCAGTCTGAATTAAACGCTCCACCGAGCACCACTCCGCCCGGTTCCGTTGGCTTTGCCTCTTGGCCAACGGAACCGGGCGGTCTTTGCAACCGAAGTGTTCTTGGTCTTCAGCGCTTCTGCAGGCGAATGCGGGAAAGAACTGACCGCGCGGCGTCGACGCTGGTGTAGCGCTCGGTCGTAATGAACAGGTCGAATTCGCGGCGACCGTCCGAGCCCAGCTCGTTGCGGCGGTGCGCACTGACCATGCTCGACCAGTCCGGCCCGACAACGATGACCGCGTATTCGTCGCGCAGCGCATCGGAATGGTCAACCGGTCCAGACCGGACACTCGGCATCGGCGATTCTTCGAAACCACCCGATAGGACCGCAGCAAGCCCCGCAGTCCTGCCAACAGACCGATACACCTGTTCGACCTTGTCGGGCAACTTTTCTTCTTCGCCGAACACACCGACGACGAGCGCTGAAGATCCCGCCGAGGACGCCCGCTGCAGCAGCTGCACCATGTGCTCGATCATGAAGTCGTAGTCGACGACCAGCGGATCAGTCTGCAGCCCCAGCGCGATTGAATAGGGCGTACCCTGAATCTGTTTGTTGCGGGTGTAGTGCCCAGACAGCGCATCTTCGGGAGGGATGGTCACCGGGTTCGGCTTTTCCGTAGGCTCGGCGTACAGTTCCCCCGTGGCGAACCGCGCACCAAGCGCATTCACCATGATGAGGTCGTCCTCGGAATCAACACCCTCGGCAACAACGACCGCCCCGGTGCGTTCAACGTGGGCTCGCAAGAGCATATTGAGCTTAGCCAGGTGTTCTTTGTCTTCTATTTTGAGCACACCCGGGTGGAGAGCCACCACCGCGGGATTGACCAGCGGCAGATAAGCCGTTGTAGCAAGGTCGAGCCCGACGCCCGATATCCCCATCGACCAGCCCAGCTGGCGGGCGGAGCGCACTGAACGCAGCACTGACCCCGGCTGAGCGGCGATGCTCAACGGGTCGAGCTGCAGGATGATCCGAGCGTCGCGATCCGTGCGGTCTTCAAGAGTGACGAGCGATTCCGGTTCAGCGTTCACAAACAGTCGCGTGTGGGATTCAAGACCCGCGGCTTCGGCATCCCGAAGAGTCTGTTCGCGGATGGACGAATCGATGTCCCCCACCATGTGCGAATCGCGGACGGCCCGTCGCAGATCTTGGGGGCTGATCGGTGCTCCGTCGGTGTCTGCACTGTGTCTGACGCGGTACCCGGCGTCCATGCCGGTAATGACATCAACGACTGGAGAAAACAGCGAACGCACTCCCCCGGAGCGCACAAGCTCTTCGAGGTCCGGACCTCCGATGGCGTTGGCATCGTGTGTCACTGGCGCTACTCCCCTTTTCCTTTTGCGGGCGCTGCCAGTGTCTCACACACAGGCTGCCGCGGTCAGAAAACCGTCACGTGCGCGCAAACTTCGCACAGGGTTCAGCTGGAAGATACGGTCTGGCGGCCCGGAGGCTGACTGCCGCCCCGGCGGCCCGAAACGATCACATCCCAGACGGCCACCGCGGCGGCCGCACTCATGATGACGCCGATGACGGTGAAAGCAGTGATGAACGCAGCGTCCCAGCCTGCAGTCGCCTGGACCGCGAACAGGGTTCCGGTGATGGCGGCGATGCCCACTGCCGTACCGACCCTCTGCCCAGTCTGGAGCACCCCGCCGGCGGCTCCGGAATCCCGGACCGGCACCTCGAGCAGGGTGAGAGTCTGGTTGGGACTGACGATGACGCCCTGTGCCGTGCCCAGAACAGACAGCGGGAGCATAAGCCACCAGATGCTCACGAGCCCCGCCTGAGCAAGCAGAACAACACCGATCGAGCCGGCAACGCACACAATGGCGATCACCATGCCCCAGAGAACCAGGCGTCGACCGTAGGCGAAGACCCTGCGGCCGGCCCAGGCAGAGGTCCCGATGGTTCCGAGTGCTCCCGGAAGTCCAATAAGACCAGCCTGCAGCGCGGTGAAATCGTGACCGCCCTGCAGGAACACCGCAGACACAACCCAGATGCTGGTCGTGCCCATGAAATACAGGCCGATGAGCAGTGAGCCGTTGGCGAAGCTCGGGATCCGGAAGAGGCTGAGATCAACCATCGGTTCGCGCCCGCGGGCCTTATAGCGCTTCTCCCAGGCAACCCAAACGCCGATGAGTGCAATACCCACAAACACGAGCGAGAACACCCAGGCACCGAGTGCGCGCTCCATGAAGGGCAGCATGATCAGCAGGATCGCCAGCGCGAAGAGAACTGTTCCGACCGGGTCCATGTCGGCGCGGGACTTTCCACGACCGTCAGTCTCGGCTGTGTCAGCAGCGCTCGTCCACGCACTCGCCGGGAACAGGCGAAACGCTGCAAAAGCCCCGATGAGCGCGAAGGGAACGTTGATGAGGAAGGACGCACGCCAGCCCCAGCCGTCACCGAAAGCAGCCATGAAGACCCCGCCGAGCACAGGACCGATCGCCACCGAAATGCCGACCGTCGAACCGAAGTAGCCGAATGCGCGGCCGCGTTCAGGGCCGGAGAAATACTGTTGGATGATGCCGACGGTCTGCGGATTCAGCAGTCCGGATCCAAAGCCCATGAGGACGCGGGCAAGGTTGAGCACGATGTCGTTCGGTGCCACTCCGGCAAGCAGCGACGCTGCGCCGAACAGGATCGAACCGATGACGAACAGGCGACCGCGCCCATACACGTCTCCAGCACGCCCGGCTGCAACCAGAAGCACGCCGAAAGACAGCGTGTAGCCCGACAGTACCCACTGAAGAGCCGATGACGGCGCGTCAAGATCCCGGCCTATGCCCGGCAGGACGACGTTGACGATCGACACGCTCAGCAGCGACATGAACACCGGAATGAGCACTACCAACAGAATCTGCCTCTGCTGCTGTGTCAGCTTTCCGGAACTCACCCTGTGCGCCGCCTTTCGTCATTCAGCAGGAGGATCTGCTGCCTTCGGTAGTCAGATGGAAACCGGTTCCCGAGGTGGAACTCAGTTTTTCGAGTTTCTTCAGTTCTGAAGACAACCCGAGTAGATCTCTTCAAAGGTATCGAGAGTTGCTGAGATATCGTGACGAGCCGCAATCTTCTGCGCGGCCAGGCTCATAGCCTCGCGCTCATCAAGAGGGGCCGTGGCGATTTCAGTGAACGCCTGCGCGTATCCGTCGATGTCCCTGGGTGCGATGAGTCGACCGTTGACTCCGTCCTCGCAAAGGTGCGGGAGGGCCACCGCATCTGCAAGAACCACGGGAACACCCGTAGCCAGAGCCTCGAGTGTTGCAATCGACTGCAGTTCAGCGGTTGAGGGCATGCAGAAAATGTCTGCTCGCTGGTAGGCGGCCACGAGTTCAGCATCGCTGACCTTCCCGCGCAGAACCACGCGATCAGCAACTCCAAGCTTGTCTGCAAGGTCCGCCAGTGCTTTTTCCTGTTCGCCCGCGCCGATGATCTCAGCCCGCAGGTCCAGCGCCGGATCGGTCTTGGCAATTGCCTCGATGATGTCCTCGATGTGCTTCTCAGCCGACAGACGACCGACAAAGAGGATTGTCGGCGAGGTGCCGGCCTTGTCCTCTGCTGGATCGGCAGGGTGGAAGTGGGACAGGTCGATGCCGCAGGACACTGCTCGGATCGGCTTGTCAAAGCCGTGTTGGTGGAGCAGGTCCGCGGCCAATTGGGTGGGAACCGTGATGTAGTCAGCAGACTGGTATTTCTTCTTCAAGTCCCACCATGCGGCCTTTTCGGCCGCAGCGACGATCGCCCCGGGCGCACTGACGTATGGCACGACGTTCTGGGGCATGAAGTGGTTGGTGCCCACAATGGGGATGTGACGGCGACGCGCCGTCGTAAAAGCACGCCGTCCGATGACGAAATGTGCCTGGGTATGGATGATATCGGGCTGAATCTGGTCGATCAGCCGGTCAAATGCCGGCGCGACGTCCCAGGGCATGCAGATCATCCACGTGGGATGCAGCGGCCAGCGCAGAGATTTGATGTAGTGGACCTCAACGCCGTAGTCGTCCGCTCGATGGTAGGCCATGCCCGAGGGTGAAGGGCAGATGACGTGGACTCTGTGCCCGCGTCCAGCCAGACCTTGGGCGAGCTGCTGGGCGAATGTTGCAGCGCCGTTGACTTCCGGGGCGTAGGTTTCGGCGGGAATGACGATTGTGAGGGGACGGTTCATGCTCGCTGTGAGGTTGGGGACTGGGTGCTCTCGTCACGCTCTCGGCGTTCAAGCACATCGGGGTGAAAGCGAGCGAGGACGATAACTCCCAAGCACGCTACCAGTCCGGCCGCAACCATAATCACAGGAACCCACAACGGTGCGGCAGCGGCCTCACCGAGTACGACAACACCGAGGATCACCGCGACGATCGGGTCGATCACCGTCAGGCCTGCAATGACGATTTCCGGCGGTCCCGAAGCGTAGCCGGCCTGCACAAACCACGAACCTATTCCACCGCACGCGGCAACACACAAGAGGTTGCTCCAGGTCACTGCCGGCAGTCCCCCGGCAAGGAACTGAGACGCGCAGATATGCGTATTGGTTGCCACACACGCAAAGAGAATGGCCGCGCTGACCACGTTGAACAGCTGATGCGGTCGGCGCTGAACAAGGCGGCCCACAACGGTGATTGCGAGAAGTGCCGCTGAGACCCACACCATTGGGAGGGCCTCAGCACCGAATCTGACGCGAGACACGGCAAAGAGCGAAGAAACTCCTACAAAACCGGCGACACCGGCGACACAGAGAAGAACCGACGTGTAGACGCGCCTCTTGAACACCAGACCACGAGCGAATCGGGCGATGAGGACGGAAACGGCCAGCGAGATGGCACCGACGGGCTGAACAACCATGACGGGGGCAAGAGCAAGGGACAGGACACCGGCGGTGACGGCGATGACCATGATCGCGGTGCCCAGCAGCCACCTGCCCGATTTGAACAGTTGGAAGAATGAGCGAATGCCGAAGCGCTCGGAGTCGTGCGATGTCGTTACACCGGAGTGCTGCACAGCCGCACCTGCGGCAAGTCCTACCGCAGATACCAGTGCAAACCCCAAGGCTGCCCAAATGATCACTCCAGCACTGTACAGGGTTCGAGTGCAGACCCGCTGAGAGAACTGGCGGGGAGGAAAAACCGAAGACGAAAAAGCCCCGATTCTGGGATCGGGGCTGAAGCGCTCCTCCGGCTGGGCTCGAACCAGCGACCCTTCGATTAACAGTCGAATGCTCTGCCAACTGAGCTACGGAGGATTAGTGCTCTTCTTGAGCACGAGTCATAACTCTAGAACACCCTGCGCACAGATGCAAATCCATCCCACGACAGCCAACGAGGTCCACCTCGGGAGCGGTCAAGAGTTCGCCCTGCAGAGCAGAGTTCGCAGGAAATCCAGCACAACCACATGAGGAGCAAACCGCCCGCCACCGGCGAAAACTCGCACTATCTAGGGAATGTTCAAGCCGACGCGCCGGTCATTTCATAAATTCCCTGTGACAATGTTGCAGTTTTGTCATATTATGGCTTCTTGAAACTCAACAGCCTAGGCTTCGACCTTCTTCCTCCTTCGAGTCGGGCCGTTAGTTTTTATACGGGGAAACATGTCTCTTTTGAATAAAGTGACGGTCGCCGCAACAGCGACTGTCATGCTATTCGGCACGGGCATCGCATCCGGTTCCGCGGTCAGCGCTGCCCCCGCTACTTCCCAGGGAGACACTGGCGAGACCAGCAGCCTGGGTGGTACGCAGATTTCAACCGAATCTGAAGAAGCCGGACCGGCGCAGATGGCCTCCGCTGCCGCTGAGCACGCACAGCTGCTCGGCAATGCGACCGGTGAAGTCAAGTGCGTCATCAAGGACAACGGCTGCTACCAGGCGTTCGCGCAGGGTGCGCTGTTCTTCTCACCTGTGACGGGCGCCGAACCGGTCGTTGACAAGATGTGGCAGCAGTACCGCGCCAACGGCTTTGAAAACGGCTCGTGGGGCTACCCGCTCGACGCACCCGTCACCAACGAAGACGGTTCCGTCACCCAGCGCTTCCAGGGCGGCGTGAAGGAGGTTGCGGCTCCCGCACCGGAGCCTGCACCGCAGCCGGAATCTGAAACGCAGCCGGCACCGGGCGGCAACACCGACAACGGCCAGGAACAGAGCCCTGAACCTTCTTCCGAAGCTTCACAGGAGCCTTCGGAAGCACCGTCGACGCAGGCACCGCAGCCGGCGCCCAAACCCTCACCGAAGCCGGAATCGAAGAAGCCTGCTCCGAAACCAAAACCGAAGCCGAAGCCTAAGAAGAAGGATTCGAAGCCCAAGAAGTCGAAGAAGGTTTCTGAAGACCAGCTGCGCAAGAACATCATCAAAGAAGCGCGCAAGGGAATCGGAACCCGCTACGTGTGGGGCGGCACAAGCCCCACGAAGGGCTGGGACTGCTCGGGCTTCACTCAGTACGTGTACAAGAAGAACGGAATCAACATTCCGCGAGTGTCCGGCGCACAGCGCAGCGCCGGCAAGGTGGTCAAGGCATCTGAGGCCAAGCCCGGCGACATCATCTGGGTACCCGGTCACGTCGGCATCGTGTCCGACAAGAAGGGCAAGATGATCGACGCGGGTTCACGCCGCACCGGCACATCCGAGCGCAGCTACGCCTGGATGGTCAAACGCGGAGCGAAGTTCATCCGCTACATCTGATAAGCGCAGGTCAGCTCAGCTGACACCGCGTTGAAAGACACAGAAAGAGCCGCAGACTTAACTGTCTGCGGCTCTTTCTATCTGCCTGCGCTTCCGCAGTGGTGTGTTCCGTCGGCGCTCAGCCTGCGGAGACGATCTCCGCTCCTTCTGCGCGCAGCTCGACCTTGCGGATCTTGCCCGAAACCGTCATGGGGAAAGACTCACGGACTTCGACATAGCGTGGAATCTTGTAGTGGGCCAGTTTGCCCTGAGCGAATTCGCGTACATCTTCCGCTGTCAGTGTTTCCACTCCTTCGCGGAGGATGACCCAGGCCATGAGCTCTTCGCCGTACTTGGGGTCGGGCACACCGACCACCTGCACATCGCGAATTGACGGGTGCGTGTAGAGGAACTCTTCGATTTCGCGCGGGTAGACGTTTTCGCCGCCGCGAATCACCATGTCTTTGATTCGTCCCGAAATGTCGAGGTATACCGCTTCGTTCATGATCCCGAGGTCCCCGGTGTGCATCCAGCCATCGGCATCGAGCACCTCGGCGGTTTTGTCGGGCTGATTCCAGTAGCCCTTCATGACGCAGTAGCCGCGTGTGCACACTTCGCCCTTCTGCCCCCGGGGCAGGGTCTCCCCCGTCACGGGGTCGACGACCTTGACTTCCGTGTGCGGCATGACCGTCCCGACGGTTTCCGTGCGGGCTTCGAGTGAATCATCAACTCGGGTCATGGTCGACACGGGCGCGGTCTCCGTCATTCCGTAGCAGATGGCAACTTCGGACATGTGCATCCGCTCGATAACAGCCCGCATGACTTCGACGGGGCACGTGGATCCCGCCATGACGCCTGTGCGCAGCGTTGAAAGGTCGTAGTCGTCGAAGTTCGACAGTTCAAGTTCGGCGATGAACATCGTCGGCACGCCGTACAGCGATGTCGCTTTCGTCTTCTCCACCGCGCTCAGGGCAGCACTCGGTTCGAATCCTGCGCTTGGGATCACAGCCGTGCTTCCGTGGCTGAACGCAGCGAGGATGCCGATGACCATGCCGAAGCAGTGGAAAAATGGCACGGGAAGGACGACCGTGTCCTCTTCTGCGTACGCGAGGTTTTCGCCGATCAGGTAGCCGTTGTTGAGGATGTTGTGGTGGGTGAGCGTCACACCCTTGGGGAAGCCGGTTGTTCCCGAGGTGTACTGCAGGTTGATCGGCTCGTCACAGCTGAGCGAATCCGTGATCTGGCGGATGCGCGTGCGCACTTTGGCACCTTCGTCCGCCAGAAGCCTCTCCCCGGCTTCGAGGAGAGCGGAGAACTTTTCCTCCGGCGCGATCTCGTGTTGTTTCATCGGTATTGCGGTCGGTTCGTGCGATGTGTCGACGTAGACCACTGACAGGTTCTCAAGTTTTGCGGCGACCGCCCTGCTCACTTCGACGAAGTCGATGTGAGGAGGTGCCGATACCTGGCTGATGAGCATCGTGGCACCGGAGTGCTCGAGGATGAACTCGAGTTCGTGTTCCCGATAGGCCGGGTTGATGTTGACGATGATGACGCCGAGTTTGGCCGCCGCGTACATCGTCAGCACCCATTCGGGAATGTTCTGGGCGAAGATCCCGAGGCGGTCGCCCTTATTCAGGCCGCGTTCCATAAGGGCGGCGGCCAGGCGATCGGTGTCACGCTCAAGTTCGGCATAGGTCCACGTGCGGCCGGTGGGTAGGTCGAGAAGCGCTTGCGCGTCGGGCGTCTGCGCTGCCTGTGTGGCGAAATTGCCGGCAATCGTGTCTCCGAGAAGCCCTGCTGAAGCGGGGCCGGATGAATATGACAGGGTCACGACTCTGTGCTCCTTGCTGTTGTTTTTCACACGCCTGTGTGCGATGCGCATCACTTTGCCACAAACGAGGCACTGTTTCTACAGACACCCGCGACCACCCGGATGTTCGCACCTATCATGGGGGTATGGGCAAAGTCATAGTCCTCGGTTCGATCAACATCGACACGGTCATCCGCGCTCCCCGCTACCCCAGACTGGGTGAAACACTCATGGCGAACAGCGTGCGCACCATGCCCGGCGGAAAAGGAGCCAATCAGGCTGTTGCCGCACACCGGTCGGGCGCTGAAACGCTCCTCTTGTCCTGTGTTGGTTCGGATGCCCAGGGGGCGTTCTACCGCAAGCATCTTCAAGCTTCCGGCCTGAGTACGGAGTTTGTGCGCACGACCTCGGGGCCCACCGGGTCCGCGACGATCGTCGTCGAAGATTCCGGCAACAACGCGATTCTGTTTGATCCGGGCGCGAACGCCGCGGTCGGCGAACCGGAGATTGAGGTCATTCTTGAGCATGCACAGCCCGGGGATGTCCTGACGATCGTGTTGGAAATCCAAGACCAGGTGGCTTTGCGCGCCCTCGCAGCCGCTCAAGAACGCGGCGTGACAACCCTGCTCAACCCCTCCCCCTGGACGCAGGCAGCCCAGAGCCTCGCCGACTCCGCTGACATCGTGATCGTCAACGAACAGGAATCAGCACGACTCAACCGCGTTGACGAAAGGGTGTGCATCACCTTCGGCGCTCAGGGCGCTCTGTGGCGCGGCATTCACGCACCCGCGCGCCGAATAGAGGCCGTCGACACAACGGGCGCGGGCGATACGTTCGCGGGAACACTGGCCGCAGCCGTTGCCCGGGGACTCTCGACCGAAGAAGCTTTGCAGGCCGCAACAGAAGCCGCGACCGACATCTGCGAACGCGATGGCGCGCAGGACTGGCAAACACTGAGCAACTAAAACTTTGCCCGGCGTTCATTTAGCGTTAACGTAAACCTTGTCATCATTCGGTTCCACACCGACCCACATCCGCCTGAGCACGCTCTGCGGTCACGGGTCCTTCACCGCGCGGAGCCGATCTCGCACATAAGCGGAAGAAGACAGTGGATTTCGTCGTACTCATCGTCGTGCTCGTCATCGCCTTGGCGCTGTTCTTCGATTTCACCAACGGCTTTCACGACACGGCCAACGCAATGGCGACCCCGATTGCAACAGGGGCCCTCAAACCGAAAACAGCCGTGGGGCTCGCAGCAATCCTCAACCTCATCGGCGCGCTCCTGTCGACGGAAGTCTCCAAGACAGTCTCGGGCGGCATCATCAACGAGGACCGGATAGGCGGGGATCTGTTCCCCTCCCTCATCTTCGCCGGACTGATCGGCGCCATCTGCTGGAACATGCTCACGTGGCTCTTGGGCCTGCCCTCAAGTTCGTCGCACGCTCTTTTCGGCGGACTGATCGGCGCGACGATGGTCGGTATCGGGTTCACAGCCGTCAACATCGGCGGCGTCCTGTCCAAGATCGTTCTGCCAGCCATCCTCTCGCCGCTGACAGCCGGCATCATCGCCTTCGTCGCGACCAAGGTCGCATACGGCGTTACCCGCCGCTACGACAAAAAGCCCTCGGGCCGTGACGGGTTTCGGTGGGGTCAGATCCTCACTTCAAGCCTCGTTGCACTCGCCCACGGAACGAACGACGCGCAGAAGACGATGGGCGTGATCACCCTCGTCCTTATCGCGGTCGGCTGGCAGTCGTCTGCCGATCACGATCCGCAGATGTGGGTTGTCCTCGCCTGCGCCTTCACAATTGCCCTGGGTACGTACATGGGCGGCTGGCGAATCATCCACACGCTCGGCAAGGGCCTCACCCAGGTGCGCCCAGCCCAGGGATTCGCCGCGGAGTCCTCCACAGCAGCGACGATTCTCGCCTCGTCCGCCCTCGGCTTCGCACTGTCGACAACCCAGGTCGCGTCAGGTTCTGTCATCGGTTCGGGCATGGGCAGGCGCGGTTCAACCGTGAAATGGTCCATGGCCGGAAAGATCGTGCTCGGCTGGCTGGTCACTCTGCCGGCCGCAGGCCTCATCGGGGCTCTTGCCGCGATCTTCGTTGTTCTTCTGGGCAACATCGGTCTTGTCATTGACTTCATCGCAGCCACTGCAATTGTTCTCGGCCTCTACCTGTACTCGAAGCGCGACAGCGGCGAACCCGACGAAGCGCTGTCACACGATGTCGCCGATGCCGGTTTCGCGGTGGATGTCGACACGGATCCCCCGCCCACGCCGCGGCAGGCACGCGCCCAAGAGCGCCGCCGCAGTGAACGGATTGGCATCGACGGCGACAGCGGAAAGGAAGAATCGTGATCACAATCGACTGGGCCGCATTCCTCCTGGTGTTTGTCTCCGCTTTGGCGGGAGCCGTGTTCCTCGTGGGCTTCTATGCCCTCGGGCTGCGTCTGCTTGTGGCCGGCGGCAAGCCTCCGGTGGTGCACCCGGCAGAATTCCCCGATGCCATCACCGTGATGTCACCCAAGCAGATCCGCAAGGCGGAAAAGAAAGCAGCCAAAGCAGCCAAAAAGGTGCCGCTGTCGCCTGGTGCGCAGAAGCTCGTGCTGCTGTGCGCCTACTGCTGCTTTGCCCTGTGCGCAGCCGTCATCGTCTTCGGTGTTCTGCTGCTGTTGGTGTTCCGCTGATACTCCCGCTCTCCCAGGATTTGTGACGGTTGGGCCGATAGGGTGAGAAGCATGGCCGAAAACTCACCTCACAGCTCCAAGCAGGGGCGCAGTCGCACCGCCTACATCATCATCGCCATTATCGCGGTGGCTGCCTTCATCGCGGTTGTCGCACTCGCACAGCTCACGTCCGGCGGCACGCCCTCCGGTGACGAGCAGGCACAGCGCAGTGCCCCCTCCGCCTCGTCCGCCGATGGGGACAATGCGCAGGAAGAAGGCGATTCATCGGAAGGCGCTGAAGCCGCCGCAGCCGGCGAGGAAGGCGAATGGGTTCGCCGGGACGCAGACGACTCCGCCGCTGTTGGCGATGTTGACGCTCCCGTCGTCATCACCGAATGGACCGACCCGCGCTGCCCGTTCTGTGCGCACTTCCACAACAACATCCTTCCGGACCTGCAGAAGAAATACGTTGACACCGGCAAGGTGCGCTTCGAATTCATCACCGTGGCGTTCTTCGGCGAACAGTCCGCGGCCGCCGGCGCAGCTATGGAAGCTGCCGGCAAACAGGGCAAGTACAGCGAGTATTCGGATGCCCTCTATGCGGCCGCGCCCGACAAGGGCCACCCCGATCTTCCGGAAGACAAGCTGGTGGAGTTTGCCGAAACCGCTGGTGTTGGCGATATCGAGAAGTTCCGCAAAGACATGAAAGATGCCACGCTCATCGACAAGGTCAATGACGAAACTGCGAAGGCTCAGCAGTACTACGGAATCCAGGCAGTGCCCTTCTTTGCATCGTCCGATGGCGAAAGCGCACTGCGCGGAGCGCAGCCGGTGGAGAACTTCGAAGAATTCATTGACGAACAGCTGGAGAAGGCCGAAGCTCAATGAGCCTGGGGCTTCTTGGAGCTTTTGCCGGCGGAGTTCTCACACTCTTGAGCCCGTGCTCTGCAATGCTCCTGCCGGCATTCTTTTCCTACGCTTTCACGTCACCAAAAGAGCTGCTGGGAAGGACCTTCATTTTCTACCTGGGGCTGGTGACCACGCTCGTCCCGCTGGGAATTCTCGCCGGTTCAGTCGGCGCCTTCGTCACGGTCCACCGCGAAGCTGTCGTGGCGGTGGCCGCCGTCGTGGTCGCCATCATGGGTGTTCTCACAGCTCTCAACGTGAATCTCCCGTTCATGCCCTCAGGCGTGCAGAGTGCAGGGCGTTCATCCGCATCGGTCTATCTTCTCGGTGCTGTGTACGGGGTGGCGGGTGTCTGTGCGGGGCCTATTCTCGGAGCTGTTCTGACGGTCGCCGCGACAAGCGCATCCGCGCTGTGGGGTGGCCTGATCCTTGTGTTCTTCGCTGCAGGCATGGCTCTGCCTCTCGTTCTGCTGTCAGCCCTGTGGACGCGCCTGCCCGCTGTCCAGAAAATGGTCCGCCCGCGACCGGTTTCGTTCGGACCCATCACAACCACGTGGACGAACCTGATCGGCGGTCTGCTCATGGTGGCACTTGCCGCACTGCTGTTCTTCACGAGCGGCACGGCCAAGCTGACTGGCTTCCTCGGCGCAGGAACGCAGGCGCGCATTGAAGGGTGGGTTCTGCAGAATTCATCAGCCGGCGTCGAGTTCGTCATTCTCGGTGCCATTGCCGTGATCACTGCAGTAATCGCCGTCGTTGTTCTCAAACGCCGCGGTCCGCGCAATGACTGACTTCACGGACCGTCGATTTTGCATTGGTCCGATGCATGGTCTAAGCTAGTACCTGTTGCCCAGACGGGTTCTGGGGGATTGGCGCAGTTGGTAGCGCGTCTCCATGGCATGGAGAAGGTCAGGGGTTCGAATCCCCTATCCTCCACTCGAGAAGCTTTGAGACAGCACTCGTAAAAAAGGCCTCCGGTTCGCCCGGAGGCCTTTTCATTTCCCCTTCTGCCACTCTGCACTGACTGTGAGCCACTGCCCTGCATACCGACTTCCTGGGCTCACCCTCACGCACTGCATACCACTCTCCTGCATTTCACTGCCATGGCAACATCCTGGTTCTTTCCGCAGGCCCCTGGTCATATGCGCGTTCATCTATAAGACTGGTGACTGCGGCTACATCCGCCTAATCCGCAACCAACAACGACGTTCATCATCGGATGAGTTAGGAAATTTCCATGTCAACCATGAAAGCAGCGGTTGCCGAAGAGTTCGGTCACAACCTCAATGTCTCTGATTCCAATCTGCCAGAACCCGGCGAACACCAGGCGCTGGTGAAGCTCATCGCCACCGGTGTCTGCCACACAGACCTGCACGCCATGGAGGGCGACTGGCCGGTCAAGCCCAGCCCGCCCTTCATTCCCGGCCACGAGGGTGTCGGCATCGTCGAGAAGCTCGGCCCCGGCGAGCACACAGTGAAGGTCGGCGACATGGTCGGCAATGCCTGGCTGTGGAGCGCGTGCGGGCACTGCGAACACTGCCGCCAGGGATGGGAAACGCTGTGCGAGCAGCAGGAAAACGGCGGCTATTCCGTCAACGGCTCCTTCGGTGAGTACATGCTCGTCGACACCCGCTACGCCCCGGTCATTCCCGAAGGATCTGATCCTCAAGAGGTCGCACCCGTGCTCTGTGCCGGTGTGACCGTGTACAAGGGCCTGAAGATGACCGACACTCGCCCCGGACAGTGGGTTGTCATCTCCGGCATCGGCGGGCTGGGACACATCGCTGTCCAGTACGCTGTCGCAATGGGACTGCGCGTGGTCGCCGTTGACATTGCCGAAGACAAGCTGGCTCTGGCTCAGAAGCACGGCGCTGAAATCATCGTCAATGCTCTGACAGAAGACCCCGCTCAGGCCATTCAGGACAAGATCGGCGGAGCCCACGGTGTGCTTGTCACCGCCGTCCACGAGCAGGCGTTCAGTCAGGCGATCGGCATGTCACGCCGCGGCGGAACCATTGTGTTCAACGGTCTGCCGCCGGGCGAATTCTCCGTGTCGATCTTCAACGTCGTCCTGGCTGGTCTGACGATCCGCGGTTCGATCGTCGGCACGCGTCAGGACATGGTCGAAGCTCTCGACTTCTACGCCGCCGGCAAGATCAAGCCGACGTTCTCCACGCGCCGTCTTGAGGAGATCAACGACGTCTTCCAGGAGATGCGCGACGGCAAGATCGAAGGCCGCGTGGTCATCGAATACTGATCACTCCCCTGCCGCCGCCAGCGGCAGCCAAGATTCACGAGGCGGAACTCAGGTTCCGCCTCGTGTTCTGTTGGCGGGGGCTGCCGACTGAGTGCAAAGTCCAGTCGCACGGCATGAAATCCAAGAGATTTCACAGGCGCATCGAAGCCAAGACGGTAGAATTGGCGTACGTCAACGACGAAGTTGGCATCAGCGACAGCCGATCGAATGATTCCGAGGTTCGCGGCAGATCAAGCAAAAGAAGGAGGCATCATGACTAAAGCCAATATCGGCTTCTGGCTATCGTTGGCAGCCTTCATCGTACTGTTCGGCGCATTCATTGCATCGGGGACCGTTTCAGGAATGGAACGCGATGCGAATATCTACGGCGGGCCGTCCGAGCTGATCTTTCCCATCTCCGGAATCGGAGCACTCATTGCCGCCGGAGTCGCCATAATGTGTGCGGTGAAAGGCCGCTTCTTCAAAAACTGAGGATAACAACAGCCAACCCTCACGAGGCGGAACTCAGGTTCCGCCTCGTGTTCTGTTTAGGGACTGCTGCAAAAAGGAGACCGGAAAACTCGACTCTCTGCTCAACGCCCGGAAAGCTTAGAGCCAGCACTCATGGAAACCGCGGCTCGTCCGGAGCTTCGTACCTTTGCCCTTGCTCTCGAACGGATCTTCACAAACGCCACGGCGCTGACAAGCAGCACACCGCTGACAGCCGCCATGAGCGGAGCTGTGGGCAGGTCGAGCACATAGGCCGTCCAGAAGCCCGCCACCGCGCTGATGACAGCAATGACGAGGCTCAGTGCGATGACGACCGGCAGACGATTGCCGAACAGGACCGCAACCGCCGGCGGCACCACAACGAGCGCGACGACGAGAATAGCGCCCGCGGCATTGAACGCCACCACGACAGTTACGGCCACGAGAGCCATGAGCGTGTAGTCAACCGTTCTAACAGGCAGACCCATGGTGCGAGCCAGAACCGGATCGAAAGTCGCCAGGGACAGCACCCTGTAGGTGCAGGCGATGAAAATCGCCGTGACAGCGAAGACACCAAGAAGCATGAGCGCCGTCTGCGGACCGAGGTTCACTCCCCTGACAAGCACGTGTTCACTCGGCAGAGCCATAAGGTTCAAATCACCCGTCAGCACGGTGTCCTCGCAGATGTGCACCGACTTCAGGCTCGTGGACAGAAGAATCACTCCACCGGCGAAAAGAGCGGGAAAAATGAGCCCCTGATCGGCGCCTCGTGCTATCAGTCCGGTCCGGCGCAGCCATTCAGAGCCGAGCACCACGATCATGCCCATGGCCGAAGCGGCTGCAATCATCCACGGCGAATGGGTTGTGCCCGACACAATCGCCCCGATGACAACACCGGGAAGAACAGCGTGAGACATCGCGTCAACGAGCATTGACTGGCGCCGCAGCACCAAGAACACCCCGGGCAGAGCACATGTCACCGCGGTGGCAACAGCCAAAAACACGGTCGCCGCTGCAATGCTCATCTGCCATTACCTCCCACAACAGCCAACCGGGCTGCATTCCGCCGGGCACGCATGGCCCTGCCGATAACCGAGCGCCGCGGGGCAAAAAGAACCGACACGAGGAAAACTGTGAAGAGCACCAACACCACAATCGGGCCTGTCGGCACTCGCCCGAAGCTGACAGCGGCATAGGACCCGACGGCGCCGGCAGCGCCGCCGATAGAACCTGCGAGCATCACCATAGATCTGAGGCTTCCCGTCCACTGGCGAGCAGATGCTGCCGGCATAATCGCAAACGCCACCATGAGGATGAGCCCCACTGACTTCACGCCGATGACGACGGCAACTGTTGTCGCCACCCCCAGTATTGGCCCGAGCACGGCTGACCGATAGCCCAGGGTGTGGGCAAAGACCGGATCGAAGGTGAACAGCCCAAAAGCACGCCAGCCGATGATGACCGTCAGCAGCGCCGCACCGCCGCACACCGCGATCACAAGCAGGTCTTCGTGCGTTGTGGTTGCGGCATTGCCGAAGATATACGTTTCAATTCCCCCACGGCCCGGCAGCGACGACAGCGACGCCGAGCGCAGCAGCACGATACCGCTGCCGTAGAACAAAGCGAGAACTCCGGCCATGGCTGCATCTGAGCCCAGGCGGGTGCCGCTGATCCAATTCACGGCAAACGCCGCAAGAGACGAGGAAATCACCGCGCCGATCGTCAGAGTCACCATCGACCTGCCTGACACGCCAAGTACGGCAACCGCGATGACAAAGGCCGCAGCAACGCCGAAGACCGCCGAGTGCCCGATGACATCGGCAATGAGAGCCTGCCGGCGGAGATACAGAAAACAGCCCATCGCACCCGAGAAGGACCCCACGAGAACAGTTCCGATGAGCATGGTACGGAACGTGTAGTTCAGCAGAAGCTCACTCGGTGCGACGAAACCCGCGGCCAGCAGATCAGCGGTCTCCACTGGGACCTCCCTCCGCTGTGATGATGGTCCCGAAACCGTAGACCGAGCTGAATTCCCGACTTACGAGCACCTCGTCAACAGGCCCGCTGAGCACACAGTGGCCCTTGTTCAAAACGGCGGCGCGAGTGCAGAAATCGCGGACTGTCGTCAGGTCGTGGTGGACAACAACGACTGTCTTGCCGGATGCGCGCAGCTGGCGAATGACCTCGAGGACGACTTTTTCGCTCGACGCGTCGATGCCCGCCAGAGGTTCGTCGAGGAGAAACAGGCCGGGGTCCTGTGCGAGGATGCGGGCCATAAAGGTTCGCTGCTTCTGCCCGCCGGACAGTTCAGAGATCTGCTGTCCTTCGAGATCCGCAATCCCCATGGTGTTCAGAGCTTCATCAACCCGCTGACGCCGGCTGGCGTTGATGCGGCCGAACAGCCCGACTTCGCCGTACAGGCCCATCGTGACGACATCGCGCACTGTTGCCGGGAAATCCCAGTCGATATCCGCAGATTGGGGCATGTAGCCCACGTGCCTGCGCATCTGCGAAAGCGACCCACCGAAGAACTGCACCGTACCCGCCAGGGGTTTGAGCAGTCCCAGTGCTGCTTTCAGAAAAGTCGACTTGCCTGCACCGTTGGGGCCCATGATGGCAAGCACTTCCCCAACGGGAGCCGCGAGATCAACGCCGTCAAGTGCGAGCTTGTCGTGATACGCGGCTGTCAGTCCGCGCGCTTCCAACGCTGGGGCTCCCGCAATGGGTTTAGCTTCCCGAGCTCTGTTTGTCATCGATGCTCCGTTCAGCTCAGGGCTTCTGCAATTGCATTTGCGTTGTGTTCAAAAACACCGAGATACGTGTCAAGCGGGGCGGATTCGCCCAGTGAGTCTGCGTAGAGCTCCTTATCGGAGATCTCGACCTCCCACCCCTTCGCTTTGACCGCCTGCTTGAGGTGTTTGATCGCCTCTGGGCTCTTCAGGTTGTCCTGGAAGATGACCGGCACCTTGTGGTCGGCAATCGTCTTTGCAAGTTCATCAATCTCAGCAGCCGACATTTCGGATTCGGATGACACGAAGTCTGTTGCGTAGATTTCCATGTCGTAGGTCTTGCCCAGGTAGTTGAACGCATCGTGTCCGGTCACAAGGACGCGATTCTCTTTGGGAATCCGCTCGAGCTTTTCTTTCGCATCCGCCGCAACTTCATCGATTTTCTTGTTGTACTCTTCCGCGTTAGTCGTGTACTGATCCGCGTTTTCGGGGTCGATCTCACCGATCTTCTCTGCCGAGGCCTGCACAACCTGCTTCCACAGGTCGGGTGAGTTCCACACGTGCGGGTCATGGCCTTCGATCTTGCCGTCCTCTTCCCACGGCAGCAGCTCAGATTCGTCAAGCTGTCCAGCCGCGGCAAGCTGCTTGTCGCCGAGCTTGTCCAGCTGATCCATCATCTGGTGCTCCATGTCGCGGCTGGTCCACAGCACGACGTCGGCTGAATCGAGCTTCTCGGTGTCGCGAGTGGTCAGAGGCTGAGTGTGTGGGTCTCCCCCGGGCTTGACGAGCACGGTGACATCGGCGTCGGGGGCGATGTTCCTTGCCGCGTCCCCCAAGTAGCCGGTGGTGGCAACGATGCTGAGCTGCCCCTCTTCACCGTTGCCCGTCGTGGAGGGGGCACAACCTACCGCACTCATTGCCAGTACCGCACCTGCGATGCCCGCCATTGCGCGCTTGAACCCGAGTCGCTTCATTTTCTGCCTTTCGTTGCCGCGAATCACGCATATATTAAGTTCGCTTAACACAAATTAGGATGACCTAATGCCACGAACAAATAAGTGTCCGTTTATGCAGATCCGACCTGAGTCGAGCGCTCCCAAAACTCACGAGGCGGAACTCACGTTCCGCCTCGTGTTCTGTTTTCGGAGACTACAGTTGGCATATGGCACTCGAACACACACAGGTCGCCCTCCAACTGCCCTCGGGGCGGGAACAAGCACACATCTGGACCACCGGAACACCGTCACAGCGACAGCCGCTGCTGTTCATTCACGGTTTTCGAGGCGATCACCACGGCCTGCAGTTCATTGCCGAAAACATCAAAGGCCGACAGTCGTTCATTCCCGACCTGCCTGGCTTCGGTCAGACCCCTCCCCTGCCTGGCAAACAGACGCTTGAGACCTACACGTCATTTGTTCGCGGTCTTGCCGACTGGATTGAAAACCAGACAGGGAAGCAGCCTGTTCTGGTGGGCCATTCCTTTGGTTCGATCGTGGCGGCACACACTGCAGCTGAAGCACGAGCGCCCAGACCCCTCGTGCTCATCAACCCAATCGTCAGCCTGCCCGACCGAGGACCGGGCAGGCTGCTCACTGTGACAGTCGACAACTACTACCGCATTGCCGAAGCCGCTCCTGAAAAGATCGGCAATTTCCTGCTGAAGAACCGACCGACAGTGCGACTCATGAGCGAAGCCATGGCCACCAGCCGCGACCGCGACACCCGTCGTTTCATTCACGACCAGCACCAGCAGCACTTCAGCAGCTTCAGCGACCGCAAATCACTGGCAGATGCCTACCGGGTATCAACTCACCACACGGTCCGCGAGGTGGAAACGCAGCTAACTATGCCCGTATTGGTCATCAGCGGCAGGGCGGACGCCATCGCTGCGCCCAGGACCACCCGCGCGTTCGTCAAACGCCTGCCGAACGTCGAACACCATGAGTTCCCTCGTGTGGGCCACCTGGTGCACTATGAAAGACCGGCCGAGACCGCCCGGTTGATAGAAAACTGGCTAGACTGAGGGCACACGCGCAGACATCAGGAGGAACCATGTCGGTAGTGAAGATCAACGTTCTGTCAGTGCCCGAAGCACAGGGCGAAGAACTCGAAGCCCGCTTCGCTAAGCGAGCCCACAGTGTCGACCAGGCCCCGGGCTTCGAAGGCTTCCAAATGCTCCGCCCCACAGCGGGAACCGAGTCCTACTACATCGTGACCCAGTGGGACTCCGAAGAGTCCTTCCAGGCGTGGGCTGCCCAGCGCACCCACCGCGGACCCAATGAGTCCCTTTCCAAACAGGAAGGCCTGCTGGAGTTCGAAATCGTCGAATTCGACTGAAGACTCGACTGACACTCCCTAAGCTCTAACAGACCAAAGCCGGCGTCCTTACGAGAACGCCGGCTTTGTCATGTGTGCGGGCTGTTCTGCGTTCGCTGTTTCTGTCGTGTGTGCTGACAGGCGTCGGGTACACGATTCCCGATGGCGCAGAGCTCAGCAGCCGGGATCAGTCGTAGGGCTTGAACTCATCGACGTCTGCGGCATCCCGCAGACGACCGGGTTCGGCCAGACGGTTGACCACAGTTTTGCGGCTGACAGGCGAACCGGACACGTAAACGGCACGCGACAGCACGTTCGAGGCGACACTCGATACGACGATCAGGGACAGGAAGCCCAGGATGGCCATGATCAGGTGCAGAATCTTAAAGCCCTCAGTGCTGAGCGTGAAGACATAAGCCGAGGCGAGGATCATCGGCATGGCCAGGCCGGTGCCCGGCGAGAACACATTGATCCGACTGAGAGCATCGCGCGCACGGAACATGGCAATAACGGTGCCCAGCAGGATGAGGCTTCCCCCAATCCCGAAGATGCCCACGAGAACGACGGCGAGGGTTTGCATCAGCGGTGCCCCCTGGTGAGAATTCGCGAAAGCGCAATTGTCGACAGAATGCCCAGCAGCGACGCCAGGAAGATCACATCTAACAGAATAGAGAGGTTCACGAGCATCGCGATGAACACCAGAATGCCGACCGCGCAGAAGTAGACGAGGTCACCGATGATCGCCCGCGAACCGCTTTCCTTAGCGGTGAGAACACGGATGAGACCCAAAACGATCGTGCAGGCGAGAATGCCGATGCAGATCCAGATGATGACAGTCACTGCTGATCGCTCCTTCGCGGAGGAACTTCGCCGCGCAGGGCTTTGAGCAGCCTGTCCTCCATGTCGTAAAGGCCGTCGAGCACTTCCTGTTCGGAGTCCCCGAACAGCGAGTGGACGAACAGCGTCGGCGGCGTCTTCGACGTGCCGGATGCCGTTGCGACCACGAGGGTGCCCGGCGTGATCGTGATCGACTGGGCCATTGACGTGATTTCAAAATCGGTGACGCAGCGCAGCGGCAGCTGAACGATCATCGGGTTGCCGTAGGGTTTGCGCGGCAGGTTTGACAGAACATCCCACGTACCCAGGAGGATCTCCTTGAAGATCCACAGGGCGTAGGCAATCAGGTGCAGAGGCTTCATCATCGTCCCAGCACCGCCTCGACGTAGGGAGCGTAGTCAAGCATGGATTCGGCTGCGGCGTTTGTGACTTCGGCAAGAGCGCCGGCGCCGAAGAACAGGGCAACGGACACGACGATGAGCGACGCGCCCGGAGCCAGAAGTTTGGCGGGGATCCGCACGTCAGCGGGCAGGTCTGTCAAGGCCGCGCGACCGGTGCTCGAAGAGTCTGGACGGTAGCTGCTCATAGCGCCACCCCAGAAGGTGTTGCGCCACATGCGCTGCAGGGCCAGCACCGTAATGCAGGCGCCAAGCACGATAACCCCAATGAAGGTGAAGCCGAGCGGTCCGGGGTTCTCTGCCGCTGAGCGCACGATGCCGAGCTTGCCCCACAGGCCAGATGTCGGCGGCAGGCCGACAAGAGAAAGCAGACCCAGTACGTAGAACACCGCAGTCCAGCGATCGCGGAAAGCCAGGCCAGACAGGCGGCGGAAAGCGCCTGTACCGTAGGTCTGTTCAATCGCTCCGGTCAGCAGCAGCAGACCGGCCATCGTGATGATGTGGTGGACCATGTAGAACATACCGGCCGAAAGCGATGCAACTGTCAGCAGAGAAGCACCGATGAGGATGTGGCCGACACCGTCGGTCATCATGAACGCAAGCACATTGCGCATGCGGTTGATGCCCCATGCCGACAGGGTCGCGGTCAGAATCGTGACAACGGCGACGATCGCAAGAGGGATCTGCCACGAGTTCGTCGAACCGTAGGCCACGGTGTACACGCGGTATATGCCGTAGAGGCCGACCTTTGTGTGCAGAGCCGAGAACAGGGCCATCATGCCAGCAGACGTGTCCGGGTAGGACCGAACGAGCCATCCGTGGACGGGAACAAAGCCCGCTTTGATGCCGAGAGCAGTCACGACAATTGCCAGGCCCAGACCGCCCTGGGCAGTAATGTCACCGTTCATGCCCATCTGCGCGAGCACGGCGATGTTGACGGTGCCCAGTGCGGCATAGACAAATCCAACGCCGATGACCAGAAGCGTCGAGGTCAGCAGGTTGACCATGACGAACATACGGCCCACGCCCAAGCGCTTCCACGTACCCGTCACAGCGATGAGGGCATAGCTGGGAAGAACCATGACCTCAACCATGACGAAGAAGTTGAAGAGGTCGCCGGTGAGGAACGCTCCGGTGACGCCGGCCATCATCATGAGCACAAGTGACGGCAGGAACCTGTACTGATCTTCGCCGGTCACGACGAGGAACCAGCAGCACACCACCGCGGCAAGTGACGTGACCAGCACCATGAGAGCTGAGAACGCATCGACAACAAACGGAATGGCCAGACCGCCCTCATAGGCGCCGACGTTCTCTGCGTAGACGCTCCCGTCGATCGTCGCCATCAGCATGTACACAGCGGCTGCCGCATTGATGAGCGGAATGCCGAGCATTGCGACGATGTCGAGCCAGCGGCGACGTATGAGAACAGTCAGGGCGGTGCCGAAAAGCGGCAGCCCAACAAGAACTGTGAGAAGAGCGGCACTCATGCTTCGCCCTCCCTGAGTCCCTGCTTCACCTCGGCAAGAGCCGAGTCGCTCAGCAGTTCGTCCTCAGTGACATCGCCTTCGCGGATTTCCCCGGTTTCGGGGATCGTCTTCTGGTCGTCATCGTGGCCGAGAACAGCCAGAGCAAGCATGAAGATGGTCACCGCCAGCGTAATGACGATCGCAGTAAGCACAAAGGCCTGCGGCAGCGGGTCAGCCGCATCAGCCGGAAGGGACCGGCCGCCCAGCGGTTCGTGGCGCCACGCAGAAACGCCGGAAGCCAGGAGTGCAAAGTTGGCGGCGTGCGAAACGAGTGCCAAGCCGAAAACGGCGCGGACCATCGACCGCTGCATCATGAGGTACACCCCGCCGGCGGTCAGGATTCCGATGGTGATCGAAAGAATCACTGTCGGCCTCCGTTCTTCTGGTCTGCTTCCTGCTGATCAACAACGCCCAAGCTCCTGCCGGGCCGCAGGCGCTGCCGGGCTGTCGGCCTTTGCGCCCGGACTGCGTCGAGCGGACCGGAGAGTTCACCGTGAACCATTTCGTCTGTGCGTTCGCGCGTACGTTCGAAGTCGACGTCACGGTGCATACGACCACCGGTGAGAACGTCCGAACCGGCCGGCGTGAAGGCGGAGTCCGAGGTGCCCAGCAGGTTGAAGGACACGAGGATGAGGCCGACAACCGCGAGGTAGACACCGACATCGAAGATCATCGACGTGGTCCAGTGCTGCCCAGCGAAGTGACCGTGGGCTGGCTCGAGGAACGAACCTGTCATCACCAAGTTGAGGAAGCCGGTCATCACCGCAGTCATGACACCGCCGCCGATCAGGTACAGCGGCAGGCGCGGCGGACCGATAGCACGGTCGTTCGATGTGGCCATGTAAGCCAAGCCGATAATCGCTGAACCAACCAGAGCGGCAATAAAGCCGCCACCGGGCTCATTGTGACCGCGCATGAAGATGATGAACGAGGTCAGTGCAAGAATCGGTGCCGCAACCTTGAACGTCAGGCGCAGAGCAACGAGGTTGGGCCAGGCTTCGAAGACCGCGCGGTGCGCGACGGTGCCCTTGGGCCGCACCGCAACCCACGGCTTGCGCGGAACTTCCGCGATTTCGGAGGCCGGCGGGTCGATGTAGCGGTCCCGGACGGACGACATGACAGCGACGATCGCGATGCCGGCCATACCGAGAACAGTGAGTTCGCCGAGGGTGTCCAGGGCACGGAACTCCACGAGGATCGTGTTGACGATGTTGTCACCACCGGAGATTTCGGGAGCTTCGTGGAGGTACTTCATGGCGATCTCGGACCGCTCGCGACGACCGGACACAAGGAACGTCACAAGCGCCATGGCGCCTCCGACGACAACGGCGAAGACAGCACGGCCGAACTGCTTGCGCTTGGGGTAGCGCCAGAAGGTCTTCGGCAGCTTCTGCAGAACGAGCATGAAGACGATGATCGTCATGGCTTCGACCAGCAGCTGAGTCAGCGTGACATCCGGTGCGCCAAGAGCCATGAGCTGCACGGTGGCCAAAATGCCGACGGCGGAAAGAGAAATCGTGGCGGTCAGGCGTGAACGCGCCATACAGACCGACAGGACCGCAAAGCCGATGACGAGCATGAGCACAACGTCCATTGTGCGGTTGAGGTTCTTCTGCAGGGGCGGCACACCACCGGAGGCGAAAACGGCAATCGCTCCGCCGTAGACGACAATCGCAAGCAGCGTAAACGAAGCTGTGAGGTGCGGCAGCGCGCGTTCGGAGCCGATGAAGCGGTTGAGAACCACACCACAGCGGCGGAAGACACCCTGAATGCCGCGCAGAACCTGCGCGGTGGTGATGGGCGGGCCGGACTTGGCAAAAGCGGCAAACACCCTGCTGCGGAAGGCAATGACAACCAGACCCGCGATGATGATGACGATGCTCGCGGCAAGTTCCAGATTGAATCCGTGCCACAGGGACAGGTGCACATCTGCCGATTCACCAAGAGACGAAGCCACACCGGGTGTGAGGAACCGTTCGAGGCTGCCAAGAGTGAACACGAGCGGAACGGATGCGAGGATCGGCAGGGCAGCGAAGGTGAACATGACCGGGTCGGACGGGCTGAGCTCAGACTTGTCGACTTCCGGACCGTCAATGAACGCACCGAACACTATCCGCACGCAGTAGGCGATCGTGAAAATCGATGCCAGTGCCGCTGCGATGAGCGCAACCACACCAGCGACCGAACCCGCTGACAGCAGACCGGAGAAGATCGCCTCCTTCGACACAAAGCCCATCAGAGGCGGAATGCCAGCCATGGAGGCCGCACCGATGACGGTGACGGCAAAACTGAAGGGAGCAATACGCGCAAGCTTCGGAATGGAGCCGAAGATCCGCGTGTGCCCGATGTGGTCGATGACGCCGACCATCATGAACAGGCCCGACTTGAACATCGCGTGGGCAACAACGTGCAGAAGACCGGCGGTCAGCGCAAGCGGAGTGCCAACTCCAACAGCCGCCACAATGAGGCCCAGCTGGCTGACCGTGGAAAACGCCATGAGCTTCTTGACGTCGTCCTGTGTCAGCGCCAACCAGCCGCCCACAGCAACCGTGATGAGCCCCACCGTGGTGAGCAGAACATTCCACACGACAACGTCATGGAACGCGGGCGAAAAGCGAAACAGCAGGAAAATACCGGCCTTCACAACGGCCGCGGCATGCAGATAGGCACTCACCGGAGTGGCGGCCGCCATCGCATCAGGCAGCCACGCGTGGAACGGGAACTGAGCCGACTTCGTAAACGCCGCGACCGCCACCAAAACAGCGGCCGTCGGAGCAAGCCACGGAAGATCCGACCAGGCACTTGAAGCCAGAGCTGCCGATACCGAGGTGGTGCCCGTCGTCATCGCGATGAGCGCAACTGCGGCCAACAGCAGGACACCGCCGAAGAACGTCATAAACATGGTGCGCAGCGACGGCGCCCATGCGGCCGGGCCCGAACGGGCAATCAGCATAAACGAGGCCAACGACGTGACTTCCCAGCACACAAACAGCAGGAAGAGGTCATCTGCGAGGACGAGGCCGACCATGGCGAAGGTGAAGGTCGCCATCAGCCAGTAGAAGCTCGTCGTGCGGCCCGGCGGGAAATAGCGGGTCGAATAGAACAGCACGACCGCACCGATGAGAAGCGCAATGTAGGTGAAGATGACGCCGAGCCCATCGGCTTGCAGCGCGGCACGTGCGCCCAGCGCCGGGACCCAGGCAACAGACCACGATGGCGTGCCGCCGGCAAAGACTGCGGTTGCAGCAGGAGTGAAGACAATCGCGGCTGCGATGTATGCCGCTCCGATGATCCAGCCGGAAATGCGCCCGAAGAATCGCGTAATGAGCGGTACGAGGACAACAACCGCACCCAACAGTCCAAGTGTCGATGCGAGTTCCACGTAGGCGCCTTTCATCATCGGCGAATCGGTAAAGGTCAGGGACATCTTAGCGGCGCCGTGACTCCATCACCAATCCGGGCGGGACCAAGCCCGACCTCCGGCATCAGGCAGTGCTCTGAAACCGGTCCAGGGTCCTCGTTGTGCTTAAGAGCCCTGCTGAGCCTGCCTCCTGCATTCGGCCGCGACGAGCTCAACCAGCTTCTCCGCGTGAGCTGCCGGAGCAGAGTTGCTTGCTCTCTCCCCCGCTGCCCGCGCGGCGGTTTCGACCGTTGACCATTCAGCCACAACTGCTTCAAGAGTGTCTGCCAGACCCTGTGCGTCCGGCGAAGACGCGAGGATCGTCGCATCTCCGAACTCGCGTGCCAGCACGGGGTCGCTTACAACAATGCCGCGACTCGCAGCGCACGCCTCGATCATGACCATCGGCTGGTTATCGAAGCCCAATGAGGTCTGCACCGCAAGGTGACTGCGCACCAGCAGCTGCTCAACCTGCTGCGGGGAAACCGTTCCTATGCAGCGGACATTTGCCGGGTGACTGTCAAGATCACCGCCTGCGACCTCGAGCAGCACCGGCACTTGGCGATCAAGAAGGATCTGCATGGCTTCAAGGGCAACATCGAGGCGCTTTTCCGGAGCAAAGCGGCCGACCCACGCCAACCGAAGCGGAACCTGCCGAGGCAGAGGACGGGTGTGTGCTGTCCGCTTGGCGGCGTTGGACAGAACGACAACGTTGCCGGCCCCGGCCTCAATCAGCTTCTGTGCCTGGTGCTTCGACGGTGAGAGGACGACATCAGTGTGCTGGGCCATGGCCAGAGTCATCGCTCGCAAGGCTGAATCTGCAGGCCGGTCAGCAAGCTTTGACTTTGGGGTCTTCTGCCGAGTGAAAAGCCGGTAGAGGCCTCGCATCGCAGGTGCAGCCGGCCCAGCCGACTTAGGTGCTTGCCAAAAGAAAGTGTGCACCGTGTGCAGTGTGATAATCCCCAAGCTCTTGGCGGTTGCGACGGCCGCAGCGGCAAGCCCGAATTCCGAATGCACAATGACCACATCCGGTGCAGCTGCCATCAGCACCCGCCTCATCCAGCGCGCCAAACCGCGACCGAAGAAGTACACCGGCAGACCCGCACCGGGAATGCGGACCGTGCTCGGTGGGTTGATCACCTCGACCTCAGGGAGACCCGGTGCCTGGCGCGCACGGGGCGCCATGACGGCCACACTGTGCCCGGCATCGTGCAGAGCCCCTGCCTGCGTAAGAAAAGCCGTCTGTGCCCCGCCGACATAGTCGAGGTCGTAATCGCACACCAACAGGAACTTCACAAAACCGCCTTGTTCACGATGAGAAGGCGCCCGGGCGCACCGAGGTAAAGCGCGCGGTCACTGCGCGTTCTGCGATTCAAGCTCCGGGAGCTCGATAGTCGCGCAGTCGCCCCACAGTTTGTCGAGGCCGTAGTATTCCCTGTCGTCTTCGTGGAACACGTGCACAGTGATATCGCCGAAGTCGACGAGCACCCACCGGTTCTCTCCTGTGCCCTCACGGCGAATCGGCTTGATCTGGTGCCTGCGCAGCAGCTGTTCTTCGATGTTGTCAACGACAGCGTGCACCTGTCGTTCGTTGGATGCTGATGCGATGACAAAGGCATCTGTGAGCACCAGATTGTCTGCGACGTCGATTGCGGTGATGTCAGTTGCGAGCCTGTCGGATGCTGCCTGAGCGGCCGTGCGGGCCAGCTCTTTTGCCGTGTCAGTTGCGGGCACTGTGACCTTTCTGTTCAGAAGAGCATGATGAGGGCGATGACGATGAGGACGATGGCAACGAGGCCGCCGACCCCCAGGACAATGTAAGGAAGCGCGGATGGACGGTCGCCGACGAGAATCTCGCCGTCGCCGTAGGTGATGTCACGGGCTTTCATGGGGCCTGCGGGAGGGTTCTCGACCTCTTCGCCTTCATCAGCCTGGAGCATCTGGCTTTCTTCAGGCGAAATGGCGACCGATTCAATCGGCATGGTCGCAGGACCGGATGCGGCACGACGGAAGTCCTGGGCCGGCTGCGATTTTTCGGGTGCGGCCTTGCTGTCTACGGCAGGCTTGACGTCGTGATCGGCGCTGCCGTTACCGTCCTTGGCTTCAGCGACGCCAGGGGCGGCAGAAGGCGCAGAGACAACCGTGATGCCCTGCGTATTGGGCTTGACTACCGGTGCGCGGCGTTCCCGCGGCTTGCTCGCGGCCTGTCGGCGAGCCACCCAGTCTTCCGACTTCGGGGCCTCGGGAGCCTTCGCAGCGTCGTCTTGGCCCTTCGGGGCCTCGGGACCCTTCGGAGCGTCGTCTTGACTCTTCGGAGCGTCGACGGCTGTTTCCGCCTGGGCTTCAGAGGTTTCCGGTTCGTGGCTCTGCTGTGCGCCAGGAGCCGGCGTCACAGGAGCCTTCTTCACGACGGGAGCGGGGCTCTTGTCCGCGTGCGCTTCCTTCTGCTGAGTCTCGACTGGCTTCGTGGGCGCCGGCGAGGACTCCTGCGGCGCCTGGTCCGCGTCGACTGGGGCCGGCTCAAGTCCGTGTTCGCGCATGTAGCGTCGGCGTTCAGCCCTGGTTTGGAACTGCGGCATTTCAGGCTTTTCAGACGAACCTGCGGCCCGGGTCGCCGGTGCGCTGGGGGCCTCCGGTTCACCGGGAACCTCTTCTGGTTTTGCAGGACCCGGCGCTGGCACCGTGCCGATGGGCTGCATCTTTTCGGTGGGGCGCGGGTCAGGCTCATTCTGAACGCGAGGCGCCTGCTGGGTCTGCTGCGTGTCCTGCATCTGCTGAGCAGGGCGGGCGGGTGCAGGTTCGACTGGGCGTGCCGATGTGGCCGGTGCGGCGGGCGCCGTTGCGGGTGTCTGCGGTTTGACTGTCAGCTTGGCCGGTGCCGGCTCTTCTTTCGGAGTGTCTTCGACTGAGCCTTCTGCAGAGTCCTGAGCAGCAGCCGCGGCTTCCGCGGCGCGGCGTTCAGCTTCCCGCCGTTCGCGTCGGGTTCGGTACTGCTCAGCCAATTTCACTCCTGTAGAGGTTGTGTTTTGCGATGTATTGCACGACGCCGTCCGGTACGAGGTACCACACCGGGAGGTCGTCAAGCACCCTGTCGCGACAGTCGGTCGACGAAATCGCCAGTGCGGGGATCTGCAGGAGGCTCACGCCGTCCTGGGGAAGCCCTTCTGACGACAGTTCGTGTCCGGGTCGGCTGACTCCGACGAAATGTGCGAGCTCAAAAAGCTCGTCGACTTCTTTCCACGACAGGATCTGGGCAAGCGCGTCGGCGCCCGTGATGAAGAACATCTCGGTGCCCTCGCCGAGTTTTTCAGCGAGATCGCGCAGAGTGTCGATCGTGTATGTGTTTCCCGGTCGATCGACATCGACGGGGGAAACAGTGAAGCGCGGGTTGGACGCCGTGGCGATCACGGTCATGAGGTAGCGATGCTCGGCATCGCTGACGTTCTTGCCGGTCTTCTGCCACGGGCGCCCCGTGGGGACGAAGATGACTTCGTCCAACCCGAACCTTGCCGCGACTTCGCTGGCGGCAACCAGGTGGCCGTTGTGGATGGGATCGAATGTTCCGCCCATCACTCCGACCCTGCGCGCTTCGTGGTTCATCATCAGTGGCGGTAGGAAATGCCCTTCCAGCTGAGAGTGACGATTCCCAGGAACAGCAGGATGCCCAGCGCGGTAGCGCCGTACCAGATCGGGTCCATGGGAAGTTCAGCGCCTTCGTGCGCGTGTTCTGCTGCTGCGAGAAGAATCTCGTTCACTGTTTCTCCTGTATGTAGGTGTGAGTGGTCTGTTTGGGAAACACTTTACCCGTTGGCAGACGGTACCGCTCGGCGTGTCGAAATCAGCTGCGGATCTGGCCTGAACCGCGCATGACCCACTTGGTGGTTGTGAGCTCTGCAAGCCCCATGGGGCCGCGCGCGTGGAGCTTCTGAGTGGAGATTCCGACTTCTGCTCCCAGCCCGAATTCGCCGCCGTCGGTGAACCTCGTCGACACATTGACCCCGACGACAGCGGAGTCGATGGCGTCGACGAAGATGTCGGCGTTGGCGATCGTGTTGGTCACGATGACATCGGTGTGGCCGGTCGAGTAGGCGCGAATGTGTTCGATCGCCTCGTCGATGTCCGACACGATCCGCACTGCGATTTCAAGGTCGTGGTACTCCTTAGCCCAGTCACGGCGCGTGACACGGCGGATACGGACGCCCTCCGGAGCGCATTCGGCAACATCAGAATCACCGTGGATGGTGACCCCCGCCTCGTGCAGTCGTTCAAGGATCCTCGGCATCACACGGCGGGCGGCCTTTTCGTGCACCAGCAGTGTTTCCAGCGCGTTGCACACGCTCGGGCGGTGAGTCTTCGCATTGAGGACAAGGTCCGAGGCCATCCGGACGTGCGCAGAAGAGTCAATGAACATGTGGGTGTTGCCGGCACCCGTTTCAATGACGGGCACGATCGAGTCTTGCACGACGCGCTGGATGAGCTCCGGACCTCCGCGCGGAATCAGCAGGTCTACGTAGTCACGTGCCTGCATCAGCACCGCGGCCCCTTCGCGGCCCCAGGCATCGATACTCGAAACGGTGTCGGCCGGCAGGCCTGCCGAGGCTACGGCCTTGCGCAGAAGCTCAACCAGCAGAGTGTTCGCCGAAATCGCCGCGGAACCGCCGCGCAGGATAACCGCGTTGCCGGCCTTGAGGGCCAGTGCCGCAATGTCAACGGTGACGTTGGGCCGTGCCTCGTAAATCGCGCCGACCACGCCCATGGGCACGCGCTTCTGCATGAGGTTGATGCCGTTGGGCAGGGTGCGGCCGCTGACGATGTCACCAACCGGGTCAGCCAGGCCGATCACGTGGCGCACAGCGGCCGCGATGCCGCGCACACGCTGCTCGTTGAGCTCCAGGCGATCCAGCAGCGAATCAGAAAAACCGCGCTTCTTTGCAGTTTCGATGTCTTCGGCACTCGCTGCCACGATGTCGTCGATGTTGTCTTCCAAGGTCTGCGCGATCGCCTCAAGGGCCGCGTTCTTGTCCTTGGTCGATGCGGTCGACACAACCGCCGAGGCCGTTTTGGCAGCCGCGGCGACGCGAGTGACCGCCCGTTCGATCTTGGGATCGATGTCAGTGGTTTCCGTCATGTCACACTGTCCCATTCTTTGTCAGAATCATGTCGTTTCGGTGAACGACTTCCCTTTGGAACGATACGCCGAAGCGGCGACCGAGTTCACTCTTGCTCAGACCGAACATCTGCGGAAGTTCGTCCGCGCTGAAGTTCGGGAGTCCGCGCGCCAAGCGCGTTCCGCGCGGATCAACAATATCGACCGGCTCGCCCGCTTCGAAGCGTCCGGAAACATCAACAACACCGGCGGCAAGAAGCGATTTGCCGCCCTCGGTGAGGGCTTTGGCGGCACCGGCGTCAACACGAATGGAGCCTGTTGGCTCAGCAAGGTGCGCAAGCCACAGCAGACGCGTCTGGCGCCTAGAGTGCGTGGGACCGAAGTACGTGCCAACGTCCTCCCCGCGAACAGCAGAGACTGCCAGATCAAAAGACGTCAGGACGCTGGGAATCCCGGAGTCTGCCGCGATCACCGCAGCATGGACCTTTGTCGCCATGCCGCCAGTGCCGACAGCACTGCCGCTGCCGCCGATGGTGAGCGAGGCGAGATCCTCAGGACCAGCGACAAAGGGAATGTGCACCGCTGAAGCGTCTTCCGGAGGCGCCGACAGAAGAGAGGGCACGTCCGACAGCAGAACCAGCGCCTCGGCGTGTGCCATCTGCGCTACCAGCGCGGCAAGACGGTCGTTGTCGCCAAAGCGCAGTTCATCAGTTGCCACGGCGTCGTTTTCGTTGACGATCGGCAGAATATTCATCGCCAGAAGACGGTTGATGGTGTTCTGTGCGTTGCGGTACGTGGAGCGGCGCACCATGTCGTCCACCGTCAGGAGGACCTGGGCTGTCACTACCCCGTGGCCTGCGAGTTCTTCCGTGTAGGCCGTCATGAGCAGGCTCTGCCCAACAGCAGCGGCAGCCTGCAGGGTCGGAAGATCAGACGGGCGCTGCTCGATCGGCATGGGCCCAAGACCCGTTGCCACGGCCCCGGAGGTCACAAGGATGACCCTCTTGCCCGCATCGTGCAGTTTGCCGATGATGTCTGTCAGCTCGACCAGACGGGCTCGATTAAGGCCGCCCTCATCGGTAATCGACGACGACCCGACCTTGACGACGATTGTTTCGGCGCGACGCACGGAGTCGCGCACTGCTGCTGCATCAGTCAACGGCTATTCGGCCTCCCGCTGAGCCTTCTCAGCCAGGCGCTCAGCTTCGAGTTCCGCACGCGCGGCGGCCTTTGCGTCCATCCGCTCGTGGAATGCGGCCTTGCGCTCAGCCCGCGAGGCGCGACGGTTCTCTTCCAGACGCGAGTCGCTGCCGCGTTTGCCCAGGGGCTCTCCCCCACCCAGCAGTGTGGGATCCCAGTCGAAGACAACAGCGTCTTCACCCGGACCGATGACAATCGTGTCGCCGGGGTGCGCGCCCTGCTTGAACAGCTCCTCCTCGATTCCGAGCCTTTGAAGACGGTCTCCCAGGTAGCCGATGGCTTCGTCATTCGTGAAGTCGGTCTGCAGAATCCAGCGTTCGGGCTTGTCACCGCGCACTCGATACACGGCGCCTTCCGGACCGCTCTCGGGAGTGATGGTGAACGACCCGCCGCGGTCGACCGCTGCCGGCCGGATGACCTGGCGGGCAGGTTCGCCATCGAGTTCTGCTCGCCGGCTGCGCTCTTCGAGCACGATTTCAGCCATCGCGTAGGACAGTTCTTTCAGCCCTTCGTGCGACACAGCCGAAATATCGAAGGTGCGGTACCCCGCTTCATTCAATTCAGCCCGCACGATGTCGGCAAGGTCTTTGCCGTCGGGGATGTCGGTTTTGTTCAATGCGACCAGGGTTGGGCGCTGAGTGAGCGGAAGCAGGTCGCCGCTGGGGTCGACATCGACTTCGTAGGTTGCGAGTTCAGCCTCAATCGTTTTGAGGTCGCTAACGGGGTCTCGCTCGGGTTCCCACGTCGCCATGTCGATCACGTGCACGATAGCCGCACAGCGCTCAATGTGGCGCAGGAAGTCCAGCCCAAGGCCCTTGCCCTGAGCTGCACCGGGAATGAGGCCGGGAACGTCAGCAACGGTGAAGCGCGTGTTGCCGGCCTGCACCACGCCCAAGTTGGGAACGAGAGTCGTGAACGGGTAGTCCGCGATTTTCGGCTTTGCGGCCGACAGCGCTGCGATCAGGCTCGACTTGCCCGCCGACGGATACCCGACCAGCGCAATGTCAGCGACGGTCTTCAGTTCGAGGACGACATCGACTTCTTCACCCGGCGTTCCCAGCAGGTGGAACCCAGGAGCTTTGCGCTTGGTCGACGCCAGAGCCGCATTGCCCAGGCCACCGCGACCACCCGAAGCGGCAACATAGCGCGCACCTGCACCCACGAGGTCTGCGAGGATTTCGCCATCGCGGCTCTTGACGACAGTGCCGTTGGGCACAGGGACAACACGGTCGCCGGCCTTCGCTCCGTGCCGCAGGTCGCCGGAGCCGGCTGCGCCGTTGTCGGCTTTGATGTGCGGTGAGCGGTGATAGCTCAGCAGCGTTGTGGTCTGCGGATCGACTTCGAAGATGATGTCGCCGCCGTCTCCGCCGTTGCCGCCATCGGGTCCGCCCAGCGGTTTGAATTTCTCGCGACGCACAGACGTGCACCCGTCGCCCCCGTTTCCGGCGGCGAGGAAAAGAGTCACGCGATCGACGAACTCGACAGCCACGGCATTCCCTTTCTAATGAATGTGGGGCGAGCCGCTTTGCGACTCGCCCCACAATTCTAAACTCTCTTATTCAGCAATGACGCTGACCGTCTTGCGGCCGCGCTTCTGACTGAATTCCACGGTTCCCGCAGCAAGCGCGAACAGTGTGTCGTCGCCGCCGCGTCCGACGTTGACGCCGGGGTGGAACTTGGTTCCGCGCTGGCGGACGAGGATTTCGCCGTTGTTCACCAGCTGACCGCCGAAGCGCTTGACACCCAGGCGCTTGGCGTTGGAATCACGACCGTTGCGAGTGGAGCTCGCACCCTTCTTAGTTGCCATAGTTCAGTACTCCTGGGTTCTGCTTACTTGATGCCGGTGATCTTGAGGCGCGTGAGTTCCTGGCGGTGGCCCTGACGACGCTTGTAGCCGGTCTTGTTCTTGTACTTCTGGATGACGATCTTGGGGCCGCGAAGCTCGTCGACTACTTCAGCGCTGACCTTGAGCTTGGCCACGTCTTCCGGGGCGTGGGTTACGGTGTCGCCGTCCACGTGGAGAACGACGTCAAGATCGACGGAGTCCCCGGCTTCGGCTTTGATCCGGTTGACGGTGATGACATCGCCGACAGACACCTTTTCCTGGTGACCACCGACGCGGACAATGGCGTAGACCATAAACAGTCCCCTTCTTTTCTGCTGTGAGCGGCTGTTTCCACCGCCCGCATTCGTACCGGCGACTTTCCCTTGGCCCATGGCCCATTAGGAGGAAAAGTCCGCCGTGATGCGATTGCACCGACCTGCAATCTTAATCTTCACAGCCCCCGAAAGTCAAAGCGACTGGCGAGCCTCTTGTTCCGCGATCCGCTGGTGGCGGCGGATGACGTGCGCAACCGTGAAACCGAGCAACTCCTCTGCGAATTCCGGGTCCAGTCCGCTGGCTTCGGCCAGAGAGCGCAGACGTTCCAGCTGACGCTGTTCGCGTTCGGGGTCCGCCGGCGGCAGCTGTTGGGACGCTTTGAGGTGGCCGACTTTCTCAGTGAGCTTGAACCGTTCGGCCATGATGTGGATGAGCACAGCATCAAGGTTGTCGATGCTGTCGCGCAGCTGCTGCAGCTCTTCAGGTATCTCCGTCATGGAACCCAATGCTACCGGCGGATGCGCCCCACTTTCGGAGGTGTTCACCCAGTGAACGGGACGTGAGCGGATCTCTTCCGTTTCCGCATACGGGAATTCTCCACGGCAGCTCGCTTCGCGGCCTTCTGTCCCCCATGAGGTCAGCGAAGTCCTCCAGCTGTCGGTCAAGAACGCGCCGTCCGCCGTACCTGCTGGCAAGAGCACCCATGGCCGTGGGAAGAACAGGTTCTGCTATCCGAATCTCTGTGTCCGCAGCCGGAACGGTCTCGCAGTCGGCTCCCGTGATGACATCGGCCCCTGCCAGCAGAAAAGCTGTGTCTTCCAGGGGCTCCAGCGCGGCATCGGCGGCGTCCGCATCCGCAATCACGCCCCGCATCCAGCAGCGCTCCCCCTCGCCAATGATGAGCACAGCCTGGGGCAGAGCCCACGCGTCGATACGGCCTGCCTTCGGCAGCCGCACCGCAACCCGCAGGTCATAGCCCAGCTGCGCCGGAGTCGCGACAGCCGCAGTGAACTGCTCACGGGCGATGAACTGCACCCACAGCCAGAAGTCGACGAGGTCGGATCGCTCCTCCTGAAAAATGTGGACTTCACGCGCATCGGATGATTCGGGCACCGAGGCGTCCATCCGCATGGCGCGGTATACCGCCCATCCGCGCAGCCCGGGCCCAGCCTGCGCGCAGAAAGATGCGAACTCAGCGTGCCTGCTTGTGCGCACTGGAACTTCGTACAGCGCCAGAAGGGCGCGAAGTTTGCGTTCGCGCACCAGTTCGGGGTTCATCGGTGTGTTGCGAGAAGAGCTTTCTAGAAGATCCACGCCGAGCGCCCGGACTGCCTGACGGGTGGCATTCTGCGCGGTTCCGTATTCCGGGGTGTCGGTGATGCTGATGTACAGCGGGTCGAGAGCACACCGGCTCTCCACATCGAAAGGGTCGTATCCGGCAGAGGCGGTCACCGGGGAAAGCACGATTGTTTCAGCACCGGCCGCGGCGGCCTGCACCGCAATGTCGCGCAGGTCGGCGAAGTCGCCCACACCCCACGAACGCCCCATGCGGGCTGATGCCAGGTGCAGATCGAAGCCTCGCTCACCTGGCTGCACTGCAGTTTCGCTCACGAAGAGCGGTGCACGGCTGACTGTGCCGGCGACCGCGCACGTGATTTCGCCAATACCGGGTTCACGCGCCTGGGTGATTGCCGTGAACTCGTGCCGGACTTCCGAGGCGCCTGCCGCCGTCACGGTCTGCGTTCCGGTGATCGTCGGGGTGATGTTCGCGGGAACCGGTTCGCCGCTGAGTCCGACTGTCGACACCGATGCGGTGGCGGGGTGGGCGGTTCGCACTGACACTGCCGCCGGATGGCCGGCTTCGGCAACGACAGCCGCCGGCAGGGCGGAGAGCCACTGCCGGCGGTTTTCGCGGTCGATGAGGATCTGCAGTTCACTGCTGTCCTCGGCTGCGAAGCCGAGAACCTGCAGCGCGGCGGCCAGCTGGTCATCAGACAGCGGCCGGCCCGCGACATCGCGTTCTCCGTCGATGCCGAGCAGGGCGGCCAGCCGGCGCATCCCCCCGGTCATGTCCGACTGCAGGATCCCCGCCACGGGTCAGTCCTGGCCGATGATGAGGATGGGCGGTTCCGGTTCAGCAGGCGCTTCGGGCTTCTTCGGCTCCTGCTTCTTCGGGGCTTCCTCAGGCCTGGGCTCCGGTTTCTGAACTGCTTTTTGAATCCGCGTCTGCGATGCGCCGCCGATCATGAGCAGACCTTCCGATTCCGGCGTCGGCATGCTGACGGGCTCAGCCTGCTTACGGGCAGCAGAGTCCGCTTCAGCCTCGCTGCCGGAGCTGCTGTCTACATCGTTGTCGTCTGTGCCGTCACCGACAGGGTTTTCGGTGTTCTCAGCCGGCTCGGCCGATTTGATGCGACGGCCGCCTCCGCGGGTTCCGCGGCGACGACGCGTGCGGCGTTCGCGCTGTTCGCCATCATCGGGTGCGGCCTCACCGGTGTGCTCAGCGCTGTCTGCCGGTGTCTTCGCCGCTTCTGCCGCGTCATGCGAAACATCATGCGTGTCACCGGACGTGGCCGCTGGCTCGTCTGCTTCGGCGGGTGCTTGCGGTTCCTCGTGGTCCCGAATGGTGGCCTTGGCGATGGCCGCCATGGCCTTCTGGGACTCCCGGCTGCGCTTTTCGTCTTCTTCAGACTGCTGGCTGCCGGAGGAGTTGTTGTGCGAACCGCGCGAGTTGTCCTTGTTGTCGCGGTTCTTGCGGCGCGACTTGTACTGCCGGCCGGAGTGGTCCGGTTCGGTGCCCGGCAGCATAAGGCCGCGTCCGGAGAGGTCTTCCCCGGCTGCCGCGAGACCTTCGGCCAGGCCCGTGCCGATGCGCTTGCGGGTCATCTGGACGAGCCCGAGCGAGGTCACTTCCGCTACCTGGTGTTTGGTGCGGTCGCGGCCCAGGCATTCGACCAGGCGACGAACCACGAGGTCGCGGTTGGATTCAAGCACCATGTCGATGAAGTCAACGACGATGATGCCGCCAATATCGCGCAGACGCAGCTGGCGGATGACTTCTTCGGCTGCTTCGAGGTTATTCTTCGTGACGGTCTCTTCGAGGGATCCGCCGGAGCCGGTGAACTTGCCGGTGTTGACGTCGATGACGGTCATCGCCTCTGTGCGGTCGATGACGAGCGAACCACCTGAGGGCAGGTTGACCTTGCGGTTGAGCGCCTTGTCGATCTGTTCGGACACGCGGTAGTGGTCGAATATGTCGTCGTCGCCTTCGTAGCGAGATACGCGATCCCGCAGGTCGGGTGCAACGGATTCGACGTATTCGGTGATGACGTCCCACATGCGGTTTCCGTCGATCACGAGTTCACTGAAGTCTTCGTTGAAGACATCGCGGATGATGCGGACCATCATGTCCGGTTCGCTGTACAGGAGTTCCGGTGCACGCACCTTGGTGGACGAGGACTTGCCCTCGATGGTCTCCCAGCGCTTGCGCAGGCGTTCGATGTCCTGACGCAGGTCGTCTTCCGAGGCGCCTTCCGCGGCTGTGCGCACGATGACGCCGGAGCCGTCTGGGACGGCGTCCTTCAGGATCGACTTCAGGCGGCTGCGCTCACTGTCGGGCAGTTTGCGCGAAATGCCGGTCATCTGGTTGCCGGGGACGTACACGAGGAAGCGGCCGGGCAGAGAGATCTGCGCGGTCAGGCGCGCGCCCTTGTGCCCGACGGGGTCCTTTGTCACCTGGACGAGCACCGGATCGCCGGGGTTGAGTGCGACTTCGATTCGGCGGGGTTTGCCGTCCATGCCGAGAGCGTCCCAGTTGACTTCACCGGCGTACAGCACGGCGTTGCGGCCCTTGCCGATGTCGACGAAGGCGGCTTCCATGCTGGGCAGCACGTTCTGCACGCGACCCAGGTAGACGTTGCCGATGAGCGAGGACTGCTGGCGCTTCTCCGACAGGTAGTGTTCAACGGCGATGCCGTCTTCGGTGACAACGAGCTGAGTGCGTCCGTCTTTTTCGCGCACGATCATGGCGCGCTCAACCGATTCGCGACGGGCCAGGAATTCAGCTTCCGTGATGACGGGGCGGCGGCGCCCAGCGGCCCGGCCTTCCCGACGGCGCTGACGTTTGGCTTCTACGCGGGAAGAACCGCGGATACCCGTGACTTCGCTTTCCAGCGAGGTGGTGCGGCGGCTTCCGCGCTCACGGCGGCGTGTGCGGCGTCGCCTGCGACCGCTGTCGCCGTCGTTGTCATCGCCGTCGTTGTCGTCAGCGTCCGATGTGCGGTTGTCGTGATCGCTGTCTCCGCGGCTGCCGTGGTCGCCACGGCCGCGTCGGCGGCTGTCGGAACCGGAGTCGTCCGAGTCATCCGAATCATCGTGCGAATCGTCGTTGTCGTCGCGGTCATCGCGCGAACGTGAGCGACGACCGCGGCCACCGCGTCGACGCCGGCGTCGACCGCCTTCGCGGCCACCTTCATCGTCGTTGAAACCGCCGTCGGAGTCAGTGTCGCCGGAGTCCTCGGTGTCGTCCGAATCGTCGTAGTCATCGTCTTCAGGTTCCCAGTCGGGATCCACCTGAACGCCCAGTTCGGCCTTCGGCTGCTGGAACAGCAGCGCACCGCCTGCCGGAGCGGTGACGGGGACCACCTCGGTGTCGTCGTAATCCTCAGATGCCCGTGCGGAGAAAGCGGGTGCAGTCTGCAGTTCGGCGGATGCCGCACTCACGGGCAGACCGGCGACCTCCGGCTGGGCCGCGTTGGAGAACAGGCCGCCCGAAAACGCTGTTATGCCAGCTTTGTCGTCAGCTTCGTTCTCAGCGCTGTCTTCTGCGTCGCGGTCGTGTTCTTCTTCGGAATCGTCGACGTCTGCGGTGTCGTCAACCCGATCTTCTGTCGGTTCGTCCTGGCTTTCGCCGCGGCTTTCAGCATTGCGCTTCTGGCCGGCTTTGTCGGCGATCGACTCCAAAAGCTCTGCGCGACGGCTGTCGTCTTCAGCCTGCGTCTGGCGCCCCTGGGACTGCTGGCGCAGCGCTTCGAGGTCGGAAAGGATTCCCTCTGTGGGATCCACTGTGTCACTCATTGAAAACTCCTGTCCCGATCGAGCGGTGCAACGTCCGCGACCGGGATCATGTCCTTGTCATAATCACAAAAGTCTGTGAGCTGCTGTGGGCTCGCGCGAATGCTCAGCGCGGTGGCCCAGGGCTTCATCTTGAACCTGGCCGAAATTCTTCGGAGAGGTGGAAGCACACCCGGCGCGGTTGCTCTGCCGGAGCTCTGATGCTCATTATGTCACAGCGCACCTGGGACGACACTGAATCCGGGCTGTCCCACCCGGCAGTGCCCGCCTCGATTCGACCGGTGGGCTCAAGCGGTGGATGATGTTTCTATGACCTCAGGAACCAGTGTGCAGACAGCAGAGCTTTCCGTCCCCTCCCCGTGGTTCAGCCGCAAGAGGCCCTTCGGAATCTTCCTCGTGGGGACAGCCGTCATCGGCTTGATCGCATCTTTTGACCTGTCGATTGAGAAAATCAAAAAACTCGAAAATCCCGGGCATGTCCTGTCCTGTGACTTCAATCCGTTCTTTTCGTGCGGTTCCGTCATGAACTTCTGGCAGGCTCAGGTGTTCGGCTTTCCCAATCAGCTCATCGGGATTGCCGCGTTCATCTTCCCGCTGCTTCTGGGCGTCCTTCTGATCAGCCGCACGGAGATCCCCCGCTGGGTCATGATCGGTCTGCTGATCGGACTCACGGGCGGTGTCGCACTGGTCATCTTCCTGTTCATCAGTTCGATTTTCGTCATCGGGATCGGCTGCCCGTGGTGCATTGTCGTGTGGACCGTCGTCATTCCGATGTGGTTCATCACGGCGGGCCACCTGGCGCTCACGGGCGGCTTTGGGTCAGCTGTCCAGCACTCCCCCGTCGTCCAGGTCTTCGCGTCTCATGCGGTTCTTCTGTCCGCCCTGGCTCTCGCGCTCATCTACCTGAGCATCGTCGCGAAGTTCTGGACGTTCTTCTCAAGCCTCGTCTGAACCGGATCGGTTCGCACCCCTCCCACCGGTTCCGGTGGGAAACAAGAAAAAGCCGGCCTCCGCCTCGTGTGACGAGGTTCTCGAATCACGAGGTGGAGGCCGGCTTCTGTCTGCCTGGAAAGGTCAGTCGAGCTCGGGGAACCAGATCTTGATTTCGCGTTCTGCCGACAGCGTCGAGTCCGAACCGTGGACGATGTTCTTCACAACGCTTTCACCCCAGTTGCGACCGTGGTCACCGCGGATGGAACCGGGAGCGGCGGTCGTTGGGTCGGTGGTGCCGGCCATGACGCGGAAGGCTTCGATCACATCTTCGCCAGTGGCGACGATCGCCACCGACGGCCCACTGCCCATGTATTCGACCAGCGGTTCATAGAACGGCTTGCCTTCGTGCTCTTCGTAGTGCGCGCCGAGCATAGAGCGATCAGCCTGCACCATCTTCAGGGCACTGATTTCGTAGCCCTTCTTTTCAAGACGGCTGATGACTTCGCCGACCAGGCCCCGTTCAACGCCATCGGGCTTGACAAGTACGAGTGTGCGTTCCTTCATCATTCCTCTTTCTCCTGATTGTCAGGTGAAGCGGGTGAGCCCGCCCGATATGCCTGTTTGACGTAGGCGGTGGCTTCGCGGTCAATCCGTCGGCCCCAGTAGATGCCGACGGCCCACATGGCGCCGAAGACGACGGCGACGACAACGAGTCCGCCCAAAACAATACCGCTTGCCAGTATCAGCAGCTGAATCATCCACCCCAGCGGAATGCCCAGGCCCTTCTGGCCGGCTTTCTTCGGCAGAGTTGCCGTGGCAATGATGCACAGCGCACCGAGCACAACAGCCCCGGCCACGAGCCAGCCGAACGGCAGCGGCTGCAGGCCGTAGCCGACCAGCAGGGCAAAGTAGACGATGATCGCCTCGGAGATGAGAACGGTGCCACCGAGGATCGGCAGCTTCGACTTCAGCGGAAGCTGAGGAAGTTCAGCAGGGGTCTCCTGCGTCATTGAGCATCCTTTCGGCCCAGCAGGGTGCGGGCCTCGGCAACGGTTGACAGCGAACCGGTCACAACGATTCCCGTTGTGCGCTCAGGGTCTTCAAGAGCGAGGTCGACTGCGCGCATGAGCGCGTCGTTGAGGTTGTCGGTTCGGATGACGTCGTCCGGATCCCACCATTCTTCAGCGGCTTCGGCGAGTTTCTGCGAGCTCAGAGCGCGCGGACTCTGAGCCTGAGCCACGACGACCCGGCCGGCGGTCCGATACAGGTGTTCCAACACTCCGTGCACGTCTTTGTCTTCGTACACCGCGACCACCGCGACGACATCCGAGAAGTCGAAGGAGTCCGCGAGTGCTTCCCGCAGCGCGATTGCCGCGTCCGGGTTGTGGGCGCCGTCGACGACGATCGTCGGGTCGGACCGCATGACCTCCATGCGGCCCGGCGATGTGACTGTACTCAGTCCGGTGCCGATCGTGTCCGTGTTCAGAGGTTTGTCTTCCGTGCCGAGGAACTGTTCGACGATGGCAACCGCCAAAGCTGCGTTGTCGATCTGGTGGCGTCCCAGAAGCGGCAGGAACAGATCGCTGTAGACGTCGTAGGCCCCGCGCATGGAGAACAGCTGCCCGTCGACGGCCTGTTTGGCTTCGAGGACTTCGAACTCGCGGCCGAACCAGCGCCCGGTGAGCCCCCGGCTGGCAAGCTGGCTTTCGAGTTCTTCTGCCGCCTCGTCGTCTTGGTTGCCGATGACCGCCACCGGTGTTGGCGCGGGAGTGTCGTCCTGTGTCCTATCGAGGATCCCGGCCTTTGTGGCTGCGATGTCGGTCAGGGTGTCTCCGAGGAACGCCTGGTGGTCCAGACTGATGTGGGTGAATCCGCACACTTCAGCGTCAGCCACATTGGTTGAGTCCCACTGACCGCCCATCCCGACTTCGAGCACGTATACGTCGACGGGGGCGTCAGCGAATACGGCGAATGCGAGCACGGTCAGCGCTTCAAAATATGTCAGCGGCGGCCGCCCGTCTCCTGCGAGTTCGGCGTCGACCATGTCGAGGAACGGGCGGATTTCCGCGAATACCCGTACGAAGTCGTCCTCTGACACGGGTGCGCTGTCGACGGAGATGCGTTCGGTGACGGAGTGCAGGTGGGGGCTGGAGAAGCGTCCCACCCGCAAGTCGTGAGCGCTCAGCAGCGCGTCCACCATGCGGGCGGTGGAGGTTTTGCCGTTGGTGCCCGCGATCATGATGACCGGCGCGGCTCGGTGAATGTCACCGAGCAGTTCGCAGGCGCGCAGGGTGGCATCCAGGCGCAGTTCGATTTCGGTTTCGCCCGCGCGGGCCTGCAGCGCGGCCTCAGCCAGCTGCAGGCCCGTCGGTTCGGTGTTCGTCATGCGTGCTTCTCCACGCGCACGGCGGCACCGTCGGCGAGTTCGGCGGCCTCGAAGACCTGCCCTTCACCAAGTGGCTCCTGTGTGATCCGCAGGGTTTCGGCCAGGGTTTCCTTGGCAATGAGGTCGCTGTAGGCGCTCAGCGCTTCGGCGCTTTCTGCCGGGACGCTGATGGCCACGTCGATGCGGTCCGACACGTGCAGGTCGAGTTCCTTTCGGGCACTCTGGATGGCGCGGATGGTGTCGCGCGCCTGGCCTTCGGCCCGCAGTTCGTCGGTTACGACCGTGTCGAGAGCGACGAAGCCGGACTCGGTGGGAGCCAGCACGATGCCGTCCTGCCCGGACTCTGCGACGTCGTCGAGGGTGTACTCGCCCTCCTGCAGTTCGATGCCGCCGGACACGACAACACCGTCCGTGACGGACCAGTCGCCGGACTTGGAGCCCTTGATGGCTGCCTGGACGTTCTTGCCCAGGCGCGGGCCTGCGGCACGTGCGTTGACGGTGAGCTTCTGTTCGAGCTTGAAGCCGGCCTCTTCGGCCTTGTCAACCGGCATGACGACGACTTCGCGCACGTTGAGCTCGTCGGCGATGATCGATGTGAACTCTTCGCCCAATTCGATGTCCGTTGCGACGGTCAGGCGTGCCAGCGGCAGACGCACGCGCAGCTTTTCAGCCTTGCGCAGGCTCGAGCCGACCGAGCAGATGGACCGGGTGAGGTCCATTGCCTCGACGAGTTCCGGGTTGGCTTCGAACAGCGAGCTGTCCGGGTAGTCAGCCAGGTGGACGGAGCGCTCCCCCGTCAGGCCGCGGTAGATCTCTTCGATCGTGAACGGCAGCAGCGGTGCAGCGACCTGGAGGAACGCTTCGAAGCACGTGTAGAAGACGTCGAAGGTTTCGTGGGTCGCTTCCGAGCCTTCCCAGAAGCGGCGGCGCGAACGGCGGACGTACCAGTTGGTGAGCATGTCCAGATGTTCACGGAACAGCCCGCACGCGCTCCACAGGTCGTACTCGTCCATGTGCTTGGCGAAGCTGTCGATGAAGTCGCGCGTCTTCGCCAGCAGGTAGCGGTCGAGAACCTGCGAGGACTCGTAGCGGTGACGAGCCTGGTAGCCCGAACCGGACTTGCCATCGGCGGGAGTTTCACCCCGAGCGTCTGCCGTGTTGGAGTACGTGGCGAAGAAATGCCACGCGTTCCACGCCGGCAGGATGATCTGGCGCACCGAATCGCGGATGCCCTGCTCGGTGACGATGAGGTTGCCGCCGCGCAGCACGGGGCTGGACATGAGGAACCAGCGCATGGCGTCGGATCCGTCGCGGTCGAAGACCTCGTTGACGTCCGGGTAGTTGCGCAGCGACTTGGACATCTTGTTGCCGTCGGAGCCCAGCACGATGCCGTGGCAGATGACATCGCGGAAGGCGGGCTTGTCGAACAGTGCCGAAGCCAGGATGTGCAGCGTGTAGAACCAGCCGCGGGTCTGCCCGATGTACTCGACGATGAAGTCTGCCGGGTAGTGGTTGTCGAACCATTCCTTGTTGTCGAACGGGTAGTGCACCTGTCCGTACGGCATGGAACCGGAGTCGAACCACACGTCCAGAATGTCCTCAACGCGGCGCATGGTCGACTTGCCGGTCGGGTCGTCCGGGTTGGGTCGGGTCAGCTCGTCAACGAACGGACGGTGCAGGTCCGGCTGGCCGTCGTGGTTCAGCGGCAGGCGGCCGAAGTCACGTTCGATCTCTTCGAAGCTGCCGTAGACGTCGATGCGGGGGTATTCGGGGTTGTCCGACTTCCACACCGGCACGGGGCTGCCCCAGAAGCGGTTGCGCGTGATCGACCAGTCGCGGGCGTTTTCCAACCACTTGCCGAACTGGCCGTGCTTGACGTTGTCGGGCACCCAGTTGATGAGCTCGTTGTTGGCAAGCATCCGGTCTTTGAACTCGGTGACGCTGACAAACCACGAGGACACGCCCTTGTAGATGAGCGGATTGCGGCAGCGCCAGCAGTGTGGGTACGAGTGGTTGTAGGTCTCGTGGCGAACCAGAACAGTGCCGTCGGTGACGGAACCGGTGTCACCTTCACCCGCCGTATTGTTCTTGAGGTGGCGGATGATCTTGGGGTTCGCGTCAAAGACGAGGTCGTCGACATAGTCGACTGCCGGCGCGGTGAAGCGGCCGTCGGGGCCGACCGGCATGACGGCTTCGATCCCTGCAGCCTGGGTGACAACGTAGTCGTCCTCACCGAAGGCGCCGGCGGTGTGCACGAGTCCCGTACCGTCGCTCGTGGTGACGAAGTCGCCTTCGAGGATGCGGAAGGCGTTTTCGTGGTCGGCGTAGTAGGCGAACGGCGGAGCGTAGGTGTGGCCCAGCAGGTCTGCACCCTTGAGTTCGGCAACGACGGTCGGCTCTTCGCCGAGTTCGCGGGCGTACGCAGCCAGGCGCTCCTTGGCGATGACGTAGCGCTCAGTGCTGCCGGTGGGGCCATCGGATTCGACGACAAGGTAGTCGATGTCCGCTCCGACGACGATCGCGAGGTTGGACGGAAGCGTCCACGGGGTGGTCGTCCAGATGAGGAAGCGGGCGTCTTTCAACGTGGAGTCAGCCAGCGGACCGGACGTGCAGCGCAGGCCGACGGTGACAGCCGGGTCCTGGCGGTCCTTGTAGACGTCGTCGTCCATGCGCAGTTCGTGGTTCGACAGCGGGGTTTCATCTGACCAGCAGTAGGGCAGCACGCGGAAACCCTCGTAGATCAGCCCCTTGTCGTAGAGGGTCTTGAAGACCCACAGCACGGATTCCATGAACGTGGGGTTGAGCGTCTTGTAGTCGTTTTCAAAGTCGACCCAGCGGCCCATGCGGCCGACGTACTCTTCCCATTCGTCGGTGTACTTCAGCACCGATTCCCGTGCCGCGGCATTGAACTTGTCAATGCCCATCTCAAGGATTTCGTCCTTGGTCTTCAGCCCCAGCTGGCGCATGGCTTCAAGTTCTGCCGGCAGACCGTGGGTGTCCCAGCCGAAGCGGCGCTCGACGCGCTTGCCGCGCATGGTCTGGTAGCGCGGTACGACGTCTTTGACGTAGCTGGTCAGCAGGTGACCGTAGTGCGGCAGACCGTTTGCAAAAGGCGGGCCGTCGTAGAAGACGAACTCATTTTCGCCGTTCTTGCCGGCTTCGCGGTTGTCAATGGATTCCTGGAAGATGTTGTTGTCGTTCCAGAACTTCAGAACGTCCTTTTCCAGCGCCGGGAAGTCGGGGCTGGAGGACATGCCGAAAGCAGAGGTCGTCTGCTTGGGATAGATGTTCTCAGTCATGAGCGTCCTTTATTCGCGGGTCCGGCGGCACCGAACCCGTTTACGGTTTCATCCGTGCGAGGACGACTGCCCGAAGGCTGCCGCGGTACCACCCCGCTTATCCGCTGCCGCGGATCGCTCAAAGGCTGTGACGGGCCCACCCGTCCGGTTCTACTGGGCCTGAAGGCTGACGAGGCGGAGCTCGCCAAAGTTTCACAGGCTTTTCTTCCGGATGCTCCCCGGTGATAGCCGGATCGACGCAGGTCCGATCTTACCTCACCGCGGGAGCACCCGAAGGCTGGTCACAGCCCCGCGTTGCGCGCCACCTTGTGCTGGGCCGCCTGGGCGATGGGACGCAGCACCATGAGGTCGACGTTGACGTGGTGAGGCCGGGTGAGGCTCCACACGACGGCGTCGGCGATGTCGTCTTCCGTCAGCGGGTTCTCAACACCCTCGTAAACGGTGTCGGCGGCTTCCTGTGAGCCCATCCGCTTCAGCGAGAACTCCGGTGTCGCGACCATGCCCGGCGCGATCTCCATAACGCGCACCGGACGGCCCGCCAGTTCCAGGCGCAGAGTGCCGGCGATCGCGTGCACCCCGTGCTTGGAGGCCACATAGCCGCCGCCGCCCTCGTACTGGATGAGACCGGCGGTCGAGCCCATGAGCAGAATGTCGCCGCGCCCACTGGCCTCAAGTGCCGGCAGGAACGCACGGATGCTGCGCAGAATGCCGAGCACGTTGATGTTGTATTCCTGCGCCCAGCTCTCCGGCGAGGCGTTCTCCACCCAGTCGTTGCCGATGGCCAGACCCGCGTTGGCCACAAGAGCGTGCACGGGACCTTCCTCGATGATCTGCTCGGCCGCCCGGGCAACCGAATCGTCGTCCGCGACATCGCACACCAGGTACTCACACCCGGTCTTCGCGGCAAGCTCCTTAAGCCGATCCTCCCGGCGAGCCAGAGCAACAACGCTCCAGCCGAGCTTCGTGAGCTTCTCTACGGTCGACGCGCCGATTCCTGAACTTGCTCCCGTAACAACAGCACGCAGTTGAGTCATAGCTTCCTCTCTCAGATCCCGGCCCATCAGGGGCCCTCCGATCACTGTAGTTGAGAAAAGGTGCCCGGCACCTCCAAAAACGAGCTCCGCCTCGTGCCCCGGAAACCGGGCCGGAACACGCCCCGGCTTTCCTCCCCGCCGCAGTCTGGGACAATGACGCTATGGATTTTGGTTCTCGCACACATGACTCGGTGCATCTGCCTGACAAGCCCGCCCTCGAAGGTCTCCAGGAAAAGTGGGACGCACGCTGGACGGAAGAGCAAACATACGCCTTTGACCGCGACACGACGCGTGACGAGGTCTACTCGATCGACACTCCCCCGCCGACGGCGTCGGGATCACTGCACGTCGGCCACGTCTTCTCCTACACCCAGACGGACGTCCTGGCCCGCTACAAGCGAATGACCGGCAAAAACGTCTTCTACCCGCTGGGCTGGGACGACAACGGCCTGCCCACAGAACGCCGCGTACAGAACTACTACGGCGTCACCTGCGACCCGTCCCTGCCGTACGAGGGCGACGACTTCGAACTGCCCACCAAGGTCCCGCGCAACCCGCGCGACTTCAAGCACGTATCGCGCCAGAAGTTCATCGAACTGTGCCTCGAACTGTCCGGCGAAGACGAAAAGATCTTCGAAGACCTCTTCCGCAAGGTCGGGCTCTCGGTCGACTGGAAGCACTCCTACCGAACGATCGACGACCATTCCCGCGAAGTCTCGCAGAGGGCGTTCCTTGATGAACTCTCCCGCGGCCAGGCCTACTCGCAGGATGCCCCCACCATGTGGGACGTCACCTTCGGCACCGCCGTCGCCCAGGCTGAACTCGAAGACCGCGAACGCGAAGGCGCCTACCACAAGGTGACCTTCTTCCCCGCGGGATCCGACGGCCTTGCAGACACCGCGGCAGAGCCGATTGTCATTCTCACGTCACGTCCCGAACTCATCCCCGCCGTGGTCGCACTCGTCGCCCACCCGGATGACGAGCGCTACCAGGACAAGTTCGGCACGAAGTACGTATCCCCCATCTTCGGTGTCGAAGTCGAAGTCCGCGCCCACGAACTCGCCCAGTCGGACAAGGGCACCGGCATCGCCATGGTGTGTACGTTCGGTGACCTCACCGACGTCACGTGGTGGCGCGAACTCGAACTGCCGCTGCGCGCCGTGGTCAACCGCGCCGGCCGCCTCGAACTGGAAACCCCTGAGTGGATTTCGGGGTCTGCCAAGGCCGACGCTGCCGAGCAGTACCAGAAGCTCGCCGGAATGACGACTTTCACGGCCCGCAAGACGATCGTCGAACTGCTCGAAGAGTCCGGCGACCTCATCGAACCTCCGCAGCCGATCACCCACCCCGTGCCGTTCTACGAGCGCGGCGAAAAGCCGCTCGAGGTCGTCACCAGCCGCCAGTGGTACATCCGCAACGGCGGTCGTTCAGCCGAGCTGCGCGACGACCTCATCGCGCGCGGCCGCGAACTTCAGTGGCTGCCGGGCTTCATGCGAGCCCGCTACGAAAACTGGGTCGAAGGCCTCAACGGCGACTGGCTGGTGTCCCGTCAGCGCTACTTCGGTGTGCCCATCCCGCTGTGGTACCGCCTCGATGCCGAGGGCAACCCCGACTACGACAACCCGATTGTCCCCGGTTCGGAATCCCTGCCGGTCGACCCGCTGCAGGACACGCCTGACGGCTTCAGCGCCGACCAGCGCAACCAGCCCGGCGGTTTCATGGGCGAACCGGACGTTCTCGACACGTGGGCCACGTCCTCGCTGACCCCGCAGATCGTCGGCGGCTGGAGCACCGACGACGACCTCTTCAGCAAGGTCTTCCCGTTCGACCTGCGTCCGCAGGGCCACGACATCATCCGCACGTGGCTGTTCTCCACGGTTGTGCGCGCCAATGCGCTCAACAACTCCGTTCCGTGGTCGCACACCGCCCTGTCCGGCTGGATCCTCGACCCCGACCGCAAGAAGATGTCGAAGTCGAAGGGCAACGTTGTTGTGCCCTCGGACATCCTGGCGGAAAACAAGCCGGGATTCGGCCCTGACGCTGTTCGCTACTGGGCATCCTCTGCACGCTTGGGCGTTGACACCGCCTACGACGTGTCCCAGATGCAGATCGGCCGCCGCTTGGCCATGAAGATCCTCAACGCCTCGAAGTTCGCCCTGGCTCAGGGTGTCCACGCGGGCCACGTGGGTCAGCTCGACGCTGTCATCAACCCGCTGGACAAAGCCCTGCTGACGGCCCTGTCGACAACCGTCGAAAAGGCCGGCAAATTCTTCGAGGACTACGACTACGCTCACGCCCTCATGGAGGCCGAGTCCTTCTTCTGGGAGTTCACGGATGACTACGTTGAGCTCATCAAGGACCGCTCCTACGGTGCGGCCGGCGAAGAACAGCAGCTGTCAGCGCACGTCACCCTGGCAACAGCTCTGGAAACATCGCTGCGCCTGTTTGCGCCCTTCATGCCGTTTGTGACGGAAGAGGTGTGGAGCTGGTGGCAGGAAGGCTCCGTCCACGCGCAGGCATGGCCTGCCGCCGGCAGCATTCCGGCACAGGATGTCCCGGCTGAGTTCCTCGAAACGGTGTCGCAGGCACTCTCAGAGATCCGCCGGACCAAGACCGAGGCCAAAGTGTCCCAGCGCACCGAGGTCGTGAAAGCCACGCTGCGCGCATCGCAGGCTGATATTGACACGATCGCGGCCGCACAGAGCGACCTGCAGGCCGCCGGCCGGGTAACTGAGCTCGTTCTTGACGTGGACGCGGAAGCGGAAGGCCCGCGTGTTGCCGATGTCGAATTCGCACCGACCGACGACAAAAAGTAACAGCTTCTGAAAACACAGAGCGCGCCGCTTGAAGCGGCGCGCTCTTGTGTTTGCGGATTTTTCTGCACGCGCGGCTGCCAGCCGGGCGGGCTTTACGCCCGCGCGCGATAAACGCGGTTACGCGGTCTTCTTGCGCTGTTGGCCCGTCTGCTTGTGCGGAACCAGCGTTGGCGCCGCGTTTTCCTCCACGGTTTCGCGGGTCACGAGCACCTTGGCGATGTCATCCCGGCTGGGAAGGTCGAACATGACCGGCTGCAGGACTTCCTCCATGATGGAGCGCAGTCCTCGCGCGCCTGTCCCCCGCAGCAGAGCGAGATCCGCAATGGACTCCAGGGCTTCGCGCGAGAACTCGAGTTCGACGCCGTCGTAGGCGAACATCGCCTGATACTGCTTGACGAGAGCGTTCTTCGGCTCGGACAGGATGGTGACGAGAGATTCGCGGTCGAGGTCGCCGACGGCGGTCAGCACGGGCAGACGGCCAATGAACTCCGGGATGAGACCGAACTTCAGCAGGTCTTCCGGCTGCATTTCTGCGTACAGGTCGATTTCGTCGTCCTTAGAGTGGATCGGCGCTCCAAAGCCCACCCCGTGTCGGCCCTTGCGTGCCGCCACGATTTCCTCCATCCCGGCGAAAGCACCGGCGACGATGAACAGGACGTTCGTCGTGTCGATTTGAATGAAGTCCTGCTGGGGGTGCTTGCGCCCTCCCTGCGGAGGAACAGAGGCGACAGTTCCTTCGAGGATCTTCAGCAGGGCCTGCTGGACGCCCTCACCGGAAACATCGCGGGTGATCGACGGGTTTTCCGACTTGCGCGAAATCTTGTCGATTTCGTCGATGTAGATAATGCCCTTCTGCGCCCGCTCAACATCGAAGTCAGCCGCTTGGATGAGCTTAAGAAGAATGTTTTCGACGTCCTCGCCGACATAGCCGGCTTCCGTCAGAGCCGTGGCGTCGGCAACTGCAAACGGGACGTTGAGCATGCGCGCAAGCGTCTGCGCCAGGTAGGTTTTGCCGGAACCGGTGGGCCCCACCATCAGGATGTTCGACTTGGCGATCTCCACGCCGTCGTCTTTGCCCTTGCCTTCCTCCAGGGCGTTGATGCGCTTGTAGTGGTTGTACACGGCAACAGCCAGTGACCGCTTGGCAGCGTCCTGGCCGACGACGTATTCATCCAGGTGGTTGTAGATTTCCTGCGGTTTGGGAAGTTCGAGCTTCTCCGCAGGAGCGTCGGGCTGACCGAGCTCTTCTTCGATGATCTCATTGCACAGGCCGATGCATTCGTCGCAGATGTAGACGCCTGGCCCGGCGATGAGCTTGCGGACCTGCTTCTGCGACTTGCCGCAGAAGTTGCACTTGAGGAGCTCTGCGCCCTCACTGCTGCGAGCCATTCACACTGCCTTTCGCACCCGGGTCAGCCGGGAAGATCAGATTTCTGTACTTAGCCGAGTCTTTCACACTGGGCTGACATGCGCGTTGACTTCTGTCGCGTGTCTGCTTGAGACCCGATGCGCTGGGCCACAGACGCCCACTGCAAAGGGCCGCCGGAGTGTTCCGACGGCCCTTCGATGCACTGGGGTGCGTGCTCAGACTGACTGTGTCAGTTGACGCCCTTGCGCGAGGTGAGCACCTGGTCGACCAGGCCGTATTCCTTGGCCTCTTCGGCCGTGAGGAACAGGTCGCGTTCGATGTCGGTGTTGACCTTTGCTGCGTCCTGCCCGGTGTGCTTGGCCAGAGTGTTTTCCAGCCATGCGCGCATGCGCAGGACCTCGTTGGCCTGGATTTCGATGTCCGAGGCCTGTCCCTGTCCGCCGCCCTGCATGGCCGGCTGGTGGATGAGAACACGAGCATTCGGCAGTGCAAGGCGCTTGCCGGGGGTGCCGGCAGCCAGCAGAACGGCGGCAGCAGAGGCCGCCTGTCCCAGGCAGACGGTCTGGATCTGCGGCTTGATGTACTGCATCGTGTCGTAGATGGCCGTCAGCGCGGTGAATGAACCGCCGGGCGAGTTGATGTACAGCGTGATGTCGCGGTCGGGGTCCTGCGCTTCCAGCACCAGGAGCTGTGCCATGACGTCATCGGCCGAGGTGTCGTCCACCTGAACGCCGAGGAAGATCACGCGGTCTTCAAACAGCTTGGTGTACGGGTCCTGCCGCTTGAAGCCGTAGGGGGTGCGCTCTTCGAACTGGGGCATGACGTACCGCGAGTTCGGCATGTTGCCGGCGGTTCCGCCGTAGTATCCGGCACCGCCGGTGTAGAGATCAGCCATTTGTCCTCCTTGGGAATGCGGTTCAGCGGCCGTCCGGCACGTCAGCGGCGTGGGTGACGACCTTGTCGATGAAGCCGTAGTCCAGGGCCTCGTCTGCGGTGAACCAGTGGTCGCGGTCGTTGTCCTTGAGGATCTGCTCGAGCGACTTGCCGGTCTGCTCGGCTGTCAGTTCGGCCATCTGCTTCTTCATGTGCAGGATCAGCTCCGCCTGGATCTTGATATCCGTGGCGGTGCCGCCGATGCCGCCGAGCGGCTGGTGCATGAGGATGCGCGCGTGCGGGGTGGCAAAGCGCTTGCCCTTAGCACCCGAGGACAGCAGGAACTGGCCCATGGAGGCGGCCATGCCCATTGCGACGGTGCCCACGTCGGGCTTGATGTACTGCATGGTGTCGTAGATGGCCATGCCCGCCGTGACGGAACCGCCCGGCGAATTGATGTACAGCCAGATGTCACGGTCGGGGTCTTCCGCGGCAAGCAGCATCATCTGGGCGCAGATGCGGTTGGCGTTGGAGTCGCGGACTTCCGAGCCGAGCCAGATGATCCGCTCTTTCAGCAGGCGGTTGAAGATGTGGTCATCCAAACCCATGCCCGCCGTGCCCTCAGAGGCGACCGGCGTGGTCAGTTCGTGTTTGCTCACAAGTTTCTCCTGTGGGTTGATTTCTCTTGACCCTAACCGGCAAAGCCCGACTTTTAATCCACCCCTGCCGGTTGTTCGCCATGAGCGTGAAAACCTGCTCGGCCGAAGGAGCGGCCCAAAGTGCTCTGCACTGAGGGTTCGGGCGGGGTCGCTGCCCTTCCGGTGCGGCCCAACACAAAAGCAGACGAGGCGGAGGTAACCTCCGCCTCGTCTGCTCAGCCTGCTTTCGCAGGGGAAAAATCAGTCTTCCGAAGCTTCTTCTTCGGCTTCCTCAGCTTCTTCCGATCCGGTGGTGAATGCGGTCATGTCGATGACCTCACCGCTGGTGTCCTTGACGACTGCTTCGGCGAGAACAGCAGCGAGAGCCTTGCGGCGGCCGACTTCACCGGCAACAGCGCCTACCTGACCGGACTGGTCAAGAGCCTGTGCGAAGTCGTTGGGGTTCATGCCGTACTGCTGAGCGGAGGTGATGATGTACTCGATGAGTTCGGGCTGGGTGACCTCGATCTCTTCCTTCGCCTGCACCTTGTCCAGAATGAACTGCGCGCGCAGCTGCTTTTCGGTCTGCTCGCGGACCTCTGCACCGTGCTCTTCGTCGTCTTCGCGGCCTTCGCCTTCGAGGTGGCGCTTGACTTCCTCTTCAACAACGCGCGACGGGACGGGCAGGTCGAGCTTCTCAATGAGCAGTTCGAGAACCTTGTCGCGAGCCTCGACACCCTGCTGCAGTTCCTTGTTGGACTTGGCCTGGGTCTTGAGGTCTTCCTTGAGTTCGTCAATCGTGTCGAACTCCGAGGCAAGCTGGGCGAAGTCGTCGTCAGCTTCGGGCAGTTCGCGTTCCTTGACGGCGGTGAGCTTGATGGTCACCTGAGCGTCTTCGCCTTCGTGCTCCCCACCTGCGAGCTTCGTTTCGAAGGTGGTCTCTTCGTCAGCCGACAGGCCTTCGAGGGCTTCGTCCATGCCGTCGAGCATGGTGCCTGCACCCACCTGGTACGAAATGTCAGAAGCCGAGTCGATCTCTTCGTCGTCGATCTTCGCGGTCAGGTCGAGGGTGACGAAGTCATCCTTCTTTGCAGGACGGTCAACGGACTTGAGCGAACCGAAGCGGCTGCGCAGGTCATCGAGTTCCTTTTCGACGTCTTCATCCGTGACTTCGAGCGGCTCGACTTCGACTTCGAGGCTCGAGTATTCGGGCAGTTCGAATTCCGGCACGGCGTCGACTTCAACGGTGAAGGTGAGGTCGCCTTCTTCCTTGCCGTCAAGGCCCGGCATTTCGAGGTCTTCGATTTCCGGGGTGCCCAGGGGCTGGATGTCGTTGTCGGCAATTGCCTGGCGGAAGAAACCGTCGAGGCTGTTGTTGACAGCCTCCTGGATGACAGCAGCGCGACCGACACGCTGGTCGATGATGCGCGCGGGGACTTTGCCGCGGCGGAAGCCGGGAACGGCGATCTGCTTTGCGATCTCTTTGTATGCCTCGTCGACGCTCGGCTTGAGATCGGCGTAAGGCGCTTCGATGCTGAGCTTCACCCGAGTGGGTTCAATGCGTTCGACGGAGCTCTTCACTGTCTACCTCTTCAAATTGACTAACGGGAACGTCGCCAGAGTGCCGACACGCCGAAGGGCAACTCCCTCAGACATGCGCGACTGTGCTGACGACACACAGCGCTCTATCCTAATGTGTTCGGCCTGCAGAATGCACACCGGGCCGCACCGGCGCGGCTGATGCGCGGCCAGCAGACCCCTTCCTGTGTGAACCCACAAAGGCGCAGAAGTTAACATCAGGCTATAATTGGATGTCTAACTCTGCGCCCACCTTCCCGTGCGCGCGTTTCCTCATTCCAGAAACCGAAGAACCGACTGATTCAGAGGCGAAGACGTGAAGGGATCAAAAACCACCGCAAAGCACCGAATTCTCAAAGCGATCGGTGCCGCTTTTCTGTGGACGCTCATTTTCCTCAGCGTCGCACTGCTCATCTCCGGAATCTTCATCCGCAAGCAGTGGGGACAGATCACTGTCGACCAGATGCTGACGAACATCGCCGGCGCCGCTCAAGGCGGCGGCTTCGTGTGGATCACCGTGCTGTGGGTTGCGGTTGTCCCGCTGGCGATCACCGCCCTGCTGTTCGTCGGCCGCCAGCTGTGGATCCGCTACCGGATGTCGGCGCGACTGCGCCTTTCGGCTGCACGTCGCCGCATTCGCCGCGCCGCCCTGCGCGGAATGGCCTCCACCTTCATTATTGCTCTCATCGCGGGAACCGTCATCACCGGTTCGACCTCGTTTTCTTCGGCAGTCCAGCTGCCCACCTACATCAAGTCGGTCAGCAGCTCCATGAACATCGGCGACTACTACCGCGAACCGGTGGTCGTGGGCAATAAGGACGCACGCAACATCGTGGTTGTCTACGTCGAGTCAGCTGAAGACGACCTCACTGACGATTCGCTTTTCGACGTGAACATGCTGAAGCCCATGGAAGACGCCACCGAGGGCTGGGCCGAAGCCGAAAACTACAAGCAGTACAGCGGCGGCGGCTGGACCATGGCTGGCATCACCTCCACACAGTGCGGCATTCCGCTCAAGGGCAAGGGCTCTGCCACCGGCGACAAGGTCATGAACAACCTCGCTGTCGCCGACTTCATGCCCGGCGTAGACTGCTTCGGTGACATTCTGAAGGAAAACGGCTACAAGAACGTCTTCCTCGGCGGCGCCAACGCAGAGTTCGCATCCAAGGGCTCCTTCCTGCGCACGCACGGCTACGACGAAGTCAAGGACCTTCCCCACTGGCAGTCTCTTGGCGAAAAGGAAGAGGACATCCGTCCCGACTGGGGTCTGAGCGACCGCCGTCTGATGGAGCATGCCAAGGATGAAGTCTCCGCTCTCCACCGTGAATCCTCTGAGACTGGAAACCCGTTCAACCTGACGGTGCTCACGCTGGACTCCCACGAGCCGATTCACCGCTACCCCGACTGCCCGCTGCGCACAGAAGACGATGAACTCGCATCGGTCTGGCTGTGCTCCTCAGAGGCCGTCGGCGGCTTCATCAAGCACATGGAAGATGAGGGAATCCTCGAAGACACGTCCGTTGTCGTCATGGGCGACCATCTGAAGCACATGGCTGATTGGAACGTCTACCACGAGGAACTGGACGACAAGACCGACCGTTCGGTGTTCAACCGCATCTGGATGCCGGGCACCAAGGACGGCAAACTGCCCCTCGGCGAACTGCGCTCCGGCGCTGACCAGCTCAACATGCTGCCGACGATGCTGGAGGTCGCCGGACTTGAAGTCAAGGATCGCCAGGCTGGTGTAGGAGTGTCGCTCTTCTCCCCGGCTGTTCCACAGGACTCCGCGCAGGCTCTGAACGACGACGCCTATGCAGAGCTGACGCTGGCTCGTTCGGCCGACTTCTACAAGAAGGTGTGGGGCATGGACGAACCGGACGAATCGTCCAGCACCGAACCCAACGATGACTGATTGGTGACTAATTGAGGAGTCGAAGCACCAACTGAACAAAGGCGTGGGGCCGTCAGCCAGACTGACGGCCCCACGCCTTTTCTGTTGCCGGCGCAGTCAGTTCCGTGTGGAAGCAGCGGATTGTCTCTTACCAACGCGGCTGCTGGCCGGCGGACTATTCCGCACCCCCACACCCGTTAGCAGCAAAACCACGTTTTAGCCGCAGGGAGACTCCCCTTAGCAACAGAAACTCCTGTCAGCAGGTGTTGCTAAGTGTACTGATCGGGGAGGTTAGTTAATCGTGTGAT